>NZ_JADKSL010000003.1:0-232706 GCF_015351275.1 Pseudoclavibacter sp. VKM Ac-2867 | reverse complement strand
GAAGGCCCGGATGCATGCATCCGGGCCTTCGTCGTGCTGGGTTCGTGCCTACTCGAGGTAGTCGCGCAGCGACTGCGAGCGTGACGGGTGACGCAGCTTCGCCATCGTCTTCGACTCGATCTGGCGGATACGCTCGCGGGTCACGCCGAACGTGTCGCCGATCTGGTCCAGCGTCTTCGGCATGCCGTCTCCGAGGCCGAAGCGCATGCGAATGACACCAGCTTCGCGCTCTGCAAGCGAGTCGAGCAGTGACTCGAGCTGACGCTGCAGCATCGTGAAGCTGACCGCGTCGGCTGGAACGACAGCCTCGGTGTCCTCGATGAGGTCACCGAACTCGCTGTCGCCGTCTTCACCGAGGGGCGTGTGGAGCGAGATCGGCTCGCGACCGTACTTCTGCACCTCGACGACCTTCTCGGGCGTCATGTCGAGCTCCTTGGCGAGCTCCTCAGGCGTGGGCTCGCGACCGAGGTCCTGCAGCATCTGGCGCTGCACGCGAGCCAGCTTGTTGATGACCTCGACCATGTGCACCGGGATGCGGATCGTGCGGGCCTGGTCGGCCATGGCACGCGTGATCGCCTGGCGGATCCACCAGGTGGCGTACGTCGAGAACTTGAAGCCCTTCGTGTAGTCGAACTTCTCGACTGCACGGATGAGACCCATGTTTCCCTCCTGGATCAGGTCCAGGAACTGCATGCCGCGACCCGTGTACCGCTTGGCGAGGCTCACGACCAGTCGAAGGTTGGCGCCGAGCAGGTGGCTCTTCGCGCGATCTCCGTCGCGGGAGACCCACTTGAGTTCGCGAACGAGCTGCTTGTCGAGCTCGCCCTCCTGCTCCTTGAGCTTCTCGGCGGCGAACAGCCCCGCCTCGATGCGCATGGCGAGGTCGACCTCTTCGGCCGCGTTCAGCAGCGCGACCTTTCCGATCTGCTTCAGGTAGTCCTTGACGGGGTCGGCCGTCGCACCGGTGATCGCAGCGGAGTAGACCGGGGTCTCCTCCTCGTCGTCACTCGGCGTGAGCACGATGGCGCCCTTGACGCGCGCCTTCTCAGAGTCGGCCTTCGCGTCCTTCGGGTCGGCTGGCTTGACCGAATCGTCGTCGGAGTCGGCTGCGTCGGACGCATCCGCGTCGACATCGACCTCTTCGATCTCGCCTTCTTCGACGCCGTCTTCCGGCTCGTCGCCCTCAGCCTTCTTCTTCGTCGCCGCGCGCTTGCGGGGCGCAGCCTTAGCTGGCGCGCCCTCCGAGGCAGTCGCTGTCTTGCGCTTCGCGGGTGCGCGCTTCGCGGCAGGCTTCTTGGCGCCCGCGGCTTCGTCAGCTGCGCTCTCGGTCTCGACAGCGGCACTCGATTCGGCGCTCGCCTTCTTGACCGGCGCTGCGCGCTTGCGCGCTGGCGCCTTCTTGATGTCCTCGGTTGCTTCTGCAGTAGCCGTGGTAGCTCCCGTGCGTGTCGCCATGTTCAGACCCCTCTCGTCACGGTGCGGGCATAAGGAAGGCCCTTGTCAAGTCTGCGCAGAGGCAGACCCGCAGGGTCCATCCGTTGATTATGGCACGGTTTCGGGAGAAACCTTGGATTCACGAGTGAGATTCACATCCCACGCCTGCCCGACCCGAACCATCTCCTGCCTATTGCAACCCAGAGCGGGTCGATGATTATTCCCTCATCGCGCGCCATGCGGCCCCTCGTGCGTCGTCTGCTGAGCAGCAGGCCACTCAGCCCGATGAGCATGATGCCGGGGATCACCCAGAACGCGAGCTTGTACTGCTGCCAGTCCACTGCTCCCGCGACGCCGATGCCGAGCCCATCCAGCGAGATGCCGATCAGGAACATGGTCGTGAAGCTGGCGACGAAACCTCCGACGTTCACGATGCCGGACGCCGATCCGAGGCTCGAAGCTGGGTTGAAGGTGCGGGCGTAGTCGAAGCCGATCGCCGAGCCCGAGCCGCCGATGCCCATCACGACGAGGAGCACGATCAGGAGCCAGAGCGGCGGCAGGCCGGGCCACAGGAGCACCGTCACCCAGACGCCCAAGATGAGCAGGGCGCAGATCAGCACGAGGTTGGAGCGCCGGAGCGGGTATCGCCCCGTGAGCACCCCGAGGAATGGGCCGAGGACCATTCCCGCGAGCACGATCACGGGGAGCAGCGACGAAGCAAGTGCCGGCTCCAGCCCCATGCCCTGCGTCATGAGCGGGAACCCCCACAGCAGGCCGAAGACCGTTCCAGGGAACTGCGTCGTGAAGTGCGCCCAGAAGCCGAGCCTCGTCCCCGGGCGGCGCGCGGCCTGGGCGACCTTCCCCATGACGCCACGGACGCTGATCGCCTCGCCGGCTCTGCGCAGCTCCGGGCTGTCCCGCAGGAACACCGCGACCGCGACCGAGGTGATCAGTGCAAGGCTCGCGACGGAGAGGAACGCCGGCGTCCAGGACGTGGACCGCAGCAGGAAGCCGAACGGGACAGCAGAGAGCACTTGTCCCAGCTGGCCGAGGTTGCCGTACCACTGCACGAAGACCGGCACCCGCCGCGGCGGGAACCACGCGGCGATGATCCGGAGTCCTGAGACGAAGGTCGTCGCGTCCCCGGCCCCGACGAGCATCCGGCCCATGACCGCGACACCGAGTTCCGGCGCCAGCGCCACGATCAGCTGCCCTCCGGACATGAGCAGTGCCCCGACGAGGATGAGCCTCGACGGCCCGAATCGATCGAGCAGCATGCCTACCGGAATCTGCAGAGCGGCGTAGACCGCCAGCTGTGCGACGGCCAGCGTCGACAGCGCAGCGGCCCCGACCTCGAAACGCTCACTGGCGAGCACGCCGGCGACCCCGAGGGACGATCGCTGCGTGACGGCGACCATGTAGGCGATCGCCGTGATGGCGAACATCGCGGGAGCAAGGCGGCGGTTCATCTGAGCTATTGTCTCGCGTCCCGCCGCCAGGAAACGCCACACGGCACAGACGAGAAGACCGTCACACCGAAACGGTCACCGGGAAGAACCCGGGCAGCGCCTCAGGCGTCGTCGTCGCGGCCGAGCGCCAGATAGCGCTCGATTTCCGCGGCGAGCTGGTCTGCAGAGGGCAGCTCGCCGGCCGCGTCCTCGAAGTCGTTGGTCACCGCAAGATTCTGGAGGTAGGCGTCGTGCTGCGTCTCCAGGGCGTGGATGAGCTTCTGCCCGTCGGGGTTGGACTCGAGCTCGGCATCGACGCCAGCACGGAACGTGCGATCGCGCTCACGCAGCGCCTCGGTTGCGATCATTCGCCCCGTCGCGCTCCCCAGAGCGGACAGCGCCGCGACTGCCCCTGCCGGCACGGAGGAGTCTGCGACGTAGTGCGGAATCAGCATCGCGAGGCTCAGTACGGGATGGCCAAGCTCCTCAGCCCGCACCTGGAAGTACTGCATGACGTGAGCCGGCGCCTCGGTCGTCGGGTTCCACACGGAGAGGGAATCCACGAGCTCCTCGCGATTGCCGGTCGCGGCGATGCGAATGGGACGCGTGTGGGGAACCGGCATGGGCACAGCGTGCACCCAGGTCGTCGACGAGACCTCGAGCGCGTCGACGGCATCCACGAGCGCCTCGCTGAAGAGCCGCCACCGGTAGTCGGGTTCGAAGCCCGAGAGGAACAGGAACTCCTGGCCGAGCTCATCTGCGACGAGCCTGAGGTCGAGACGAGGTGACGACACGGACTTCACTCGACCGTTCGAGACGGACACGATCGGGCGCCGCGCACGGTAATCGTAGAGCTCGTCGACATCGAACTCCGCGACGATCCGGGCGTCCTCGTCGAGACCGATGATCTCGTCGGAGACCTGCGCCGCCACGGCTCCGGCGTCGTGACCGCCACGCAGCGCGACGATGAGGGGCAGGCCTGCAGGGACGTCATGCCACGCGGCAGCCACTCGGAAGATGCGCTCAGTCTCGCTCATGGGTCCAATGCTAGGTCGGAAGGCTGACGTTGGTACGGGCGTTCGCGCTTGGCGCACGAGACGGCAGGCCTGGCCCCGCGCGCTCGCAATATGCTGGCCTGCATGACGCTTGCCACCCTGGAACTCGCCGAATCCGCTCCCGATGCACAGCTGCTGGTGCTCCCCGTGATCCGACTGGAGGAATCGCTCACCGTCTCGGCTCCCGCCGGTCTGCCAGACCTCGAGCCGTATCTCGAGGCCACGGGCTTCCTGGGCAAGAGCGGTGAGACGCAGAAGATCGCCATCCCGGTCGACGGCGGCGTCAGAGCGGCCATCGCCCTCGGTCTCGGCGACGCGAGCGACGAGGAGCAGGCAAGGCGAGCAGGAGGCGCACTGGCTCGCGCGGTCGCCACCTCGGCCATCTCCGTCGACGTCGACGCCCTCGAACCCGCGATCCGCGAGGCGGTCCTCCTCGGCGCCGTCCTGGCCAGCTACCGCTTCACGCCATACAAGTCCGAGGAAGATGACGCCGCGCTGGCCACGATCAGCGTCGTGACTGCCGATGAGGCTCGCGCATCCGCCGAGATCGCCAGGGTGAGCGCCATCGCGTCGTCCGTCGCCCTGGTCCAGGATGCCGTCAACACGCCACCGAACGACCTCCCGCCCGCCGCCCTCGCCGATATCGCGGTGCGAGTCGCAGAGTCGAAGGGCATCGAGTCACGGGTCTGGGACGCCGAGCAGCTGCGCGACGGGGGCTTCGGCGGTCTGACGGCCGTCGGACAGGGCTCCTCGCGCGGCCCACGTCTCGTCCGTCTCGACTACCGGCCGGAAGGCGCCCAGCTGCACGTCGCGCTCGTCGGGAAGGGCATCACCTTCGACACGGGCGGGCTCTCGCTCAAGCCTGCCGGCTCGATGGTCGGCATGAAGTTCGACATGGCCGGAGCCGCGACGATCGTCGGCGTGCTGCAGGCCGCGGTGGAGCTCGACATCAAGGTCGCCATCACGGGCTGGCTCTGCATCGCCGAGAACATGCCTTCGAGCACCGCCACACGGCCCGACGACGTCGTGACGATCTACGGCGGCAAGACCGTCGAGATCACCAACACCGACGCGGAGGGCCGCATCGTCATGGCCGACGGCATCGCCGCTGCCAGCGAGGAGCACCCCGACCTCATCATCGACATCGCGACGCTGACCGGCGCCCAGATCGTCGCCCTCGGCGACCGCACCACCGCGGTCATGGGCAACGACGACGCCTGGATCAGCAGTGTCGTCGAGGCATCGCGCTCGATCGGCGAGCCCTCCTGGGCGATGCCCATCCCAGAGGAGGTCGGCGACACGCTCAAGTCCCCCGTCGCGGACCTCGCCAACATGCGCTCCGGCAACCGCTCGGCCGGCATGCTCGTCGCGGCCGCGTTCCTCGAGCGCTTCGTCGGCGAACGAGCCGACGGCGAAGGCGCCATCCCCTGGGTGCACCTCGACATCGCGGGCCCCTCGAACAACACCTCGGCCGCCTACGGCTACGTCCCCAAGGGCGCCACCGGCGTGATGGTGCGAACGCTCATCGCACTGCTCGAGTCCCGTTCCTGAGCTGGTTATTCCTGCCAGTTCGACGCGTGTAGGCTTCCCTGAGGGGTAATTTCGCCGCGCGTGGCGACCAGAAACCGGCCGCCGCTTCTCTATGAATTCCATTGAGGGAGTTTTCCGGGTGTCAGAACACAATTTCGACCTCGTCGTCCTTGGCGGAGGAAGTGCGGGATACGCCGCAGCTATCCGCGCCGTTCAGCTGGGCTCAACCGTCGCTCTGGTTGAGAAGGACAAGCTCGGAGGCACCTGCCTCCACCGTGGCTGCGTGCCTACGAAGGCCATGCTCCACGCGGCAGAGCTTGCCGACAACGCACACGAGGCATCATCGGTCGGTGTGCTCACCGAGTTCCAGGGCGTCGACATCGTGAAGGTCAACGCCTTCCGCGAGGGTATCGTCGCCAGCAAGTTCAAGGGCCTCCAGGGCCTCCTGAAGGCCAAGGGCGTCACCGTCTTCCAGGGAGAGGGAAAGCTCGTCTCCCCCACGACCGTCCAGGTCGGAGACGACACGCTCACGGGCAAGAACGTCGTCCTCGCAACCGGGTCCTTCTCGCGTTCACTGCCAGGCCTCGAGATCTCGGGCAACGTCATCACGAGCGAGCAGGCGCTCGAGCTCGAATGGCTCCCGAACCGCGTCGTCATCCTCGGTGGCGGCGTCATCGGCCTGGAGTTCGCCAGCGTCTGGCGTTCGTTCGGCGTCGAGGTCACGATCGTCGAGGGCCTCAAGCACCTCGCTCCGGCTGAAGAGGAGTCCGTCTCCAAGCAGCTCGAGCGCGCCTACAAGAAGCGTGGCATCGACTTCAAGCTCGGCGTCCGCTTCAAGGGCGTCACGCAGGACGAGTACGGCGTGCACGTCGAGCTCGAGTCGGGCGACGTGCTCGACGCCGACCTGCTCCTCGTCGCGGTCGGTCGCGGCCCAGTGACCGACGGCATCGGCCTCGAAGAGGTCGGCGTCACGACGGACCGCGGCTTCGTGCCCGTCGACGAGACGCTGCAGACCAATGTCCCCGGCGTCTACGCCATCGGCGACATCGTTCCCGGCCTCCAGCTCGCGCACCGCAGCTACCAGCACGGCATCTTCGTGGCCGAGCAGATCGCCGGCCTCAACCCCGTGCAGGTCGAGGACATCAACATCCCGAAGATCACGTACTCCGACCCGGAGATCGCATCTGTCGGCTACTCCGAGGCGAAGGCGAAGGAGAAGTTCGGCGACGACGCCATCTCCACCGCCGAGTACAACCTTGCGGGCAACGCGAAGAGCTCGATCCTCGGCACAAGTGGCACCGTCAAGCTCGTGCGCGTCAACGACGGCCCGATCGTCGGTGTCCACATGATCGGCGGCCGCGTCGGCGAGCTCGTGAGCGAAGCTCAGCTCATCGTCAACTGGGAGGCCTACCCAGAGGACGTCGCGCACCTCATCCACGCCCACCCGACGCAGGGTGAGACGATCGGCGAGGCAGCGCGTCTGCTCGCCGGAGTCCCGCTGCACGCCCTCTGACCAGCCAGAACCACTCAAGGAGAACCCACATCATGAGCGAAGACGTAACGCTCCCGGCACTCGGCGAGAGTGTCACCGAAGGAACCGTCACCCGCTGGCTGAAGAGCGTCGGCGACACCGTCGAGGTCGACGAGCCACTGCTCGAGGTCTCGACGGACAAGGTCGACACCGAGATCCCGTCGCCCATCGCCGGCGTCCTCGAGGAGATCCTCGTGGGCGAAGACGAGACCGTCGAGGTCGGCGCAGTGCTCGCTCGCCTCGGCGACGGCTCTGGTGCGTCGTCCTCCGACGACAGCGCTCCTGCGGCCGAAGAGGCCCAGGCCGAGCCCGAGGTCGAGGAAGCAGCCGAGTCGACCTCGCAGCCCGCCGCGGCTCCCGAGGCCGAAGAGTCCCCGGCAGACAAGGAAGACGAAGGCTACGCGGAGCCGGCTCCCGAGAAGGAGACGACGTCTGAGGCCCCCGCGAAGCAGGCAGCGACCCCCGCCGCGCAGACGGCGCAGCAGTCCGCTTCCGCTCCGAAGCCGCCGGCGCAGCCCAAGCAGCCTTCGCAGCCCAAGCAGGCTGGGGAGACGGCTCAGGCCGCCTCGAGCTCCGACCCCCGCTACGTCACGCCGCTCGTTCGCAAGCTCGCGGCAGACGCTGGCGTCGACCTCTCGAAGGTCCAGGGCACCGGAGTCGGCGGGCGCATCCGCAAGGAAGACGTCGTCGCCTTCGCTGAGTCGAGCAAGTCCGCAGCTCCGGCAGCGGCAGCCTCGGCCGGCACCCCCGGCGAGCCCACTCCGTTCGAGGTCTCCGAGCTGCGTGGCACGACGGCGAAGATGTCGCGTCTTCGCAAGGTCGTCGCCGAGCGTGCTGTCGCTTCGATGAACTCGACGGCACAGCTCACGACGGTCGTCGAGGTCGACGTGACTCGCATTGCGCAGCTGCGCGACCGCGTCAAGGGCGACTTCCACGCGAAGACGGGCAACAAGCTCTCGTTCCTGCCGTTCTTCACTCTCGCGGCGGCCGAAGCGCTCCAGAGCTTCCCGATCATCAACTCCACGGTCGACGGGGACTCCATCGTCTACCCGGAGTCCGAGAACATCGCGATGGCGGTCGACACCGAGCGCGGCCTGCTCACGCCGGTCATCAAGAAGGCGTCGCAGTTCGACATCGCCGGCCTCGCAGGGCAGATCGCTGATCTCGCCGAGCGCACTCGCGACAACAAGCTGCTCCCAGACGAGCTGGCGGGCGGAACGTTCACGGTCACGAACACGGGCTCGCGTGGCGCGCTGTTCGACACGCCAGTCGTCTTCCTGCCGCAGAGCGCGATCCTGGGTACCGGCATCGTCGCGAAGCGTCCGGCTGTCGTGAAGACCGCGGACGGCCAGGAGTCCATCGCGATTCGCTCGCTGGTCTTCCTCGCGCTGAGCTACGACCACCGCATCATCGACGGTGCCGACGCGGCTCGCTTCCTCTCGCAGGTGAAGAACCGCCTCGAAGAGGGCGCGTTCGAAGGGCAGCTCGGACTCTAGAGCCGTCACTGAGGAGCTGCCGCTCCTCGGACATCCCGCAGACGCCAACCGGCCTCCCCACGAGCGATCGTGAGGGAGGCCGGTGGTGTCTCTGCGGCCTGGACCGCGTCCGCTGGCCACAGATCAACCACGACGAGGTCGCCGTAGCGATCCCTGAGCGTCGCTGCTGTCAGCCCTGCGAGCTGGTCTGATGTGCCCCCACCGCGGGCGAGGTCCGCGTGCAGACCCGGCGCGTCACTCTGGTAGACCTCCTCGAGGCAACCCACCGTCGCGCTGGCTAGGCACTCGGCCCGCCGTTCGACCAGGGCCAGCACGGCGACGGTCGGATCGTCCGCCATGGTGCGTGCGCGCCAGTCAGGGGCCGCAGCTGAGTCGGCGACGGGCATCGTCTCGTTCACCGGCGGGTTCCCGGAGCTCGGAGAGTCCGGCCCAGCGGTGTGTGCGGGCCCGGCATCGCTCGTTGGCACGGTCGACGCCGAACTCTCTCCCCCACCAGGTACCTCACCGAGCAGCCCCAGGGCCGCGGCGCAGATGCACAGGACCACTGCGGCAGCTGCCGCGATGCGAAAGGGGAGCCTGATGGTGCCCAGCGTGCGGCGAAGGAGGCCGGGTTGCCGACGCGCCAGCTGCCTCCTCCTGCTTGGCCCGCCGCGAGACACCCGCCGATCGGGAGTCTCGGGGCGATCTCGACGTCTGGCTTCCCCACGGGCCTGCACGGGGTGCCCGCGGCGGACGACTCTTCCTGTTCCTGCGTCCACGAAGTCGCCGTCTGCCTCGTCTGCATCGTCGTCATCGCCGTCGAGCAGCGAGTTGGTCAAGCGGCGTGTATCGGCACCCGCCGAAGCGAAGCCCTCGTGCTCCTCGATAGCTGGAGTCGCGGGAGGCAGCGTCGACTCGTGCGCCAGCAAGGCCCGGTGAGGAGTGCGCTCTCCCGCCGCCGGGTCCTGGATGTCGCTGGCATCGTGCCAGGAGAAGAGCGCGTCGAGCAGGCGCTCGGGCAGCTCCGCATCCACGTCACCGCTCAGGCACCTGTCGAGTTCGCGCTCGAGCGCAGCCGGGAGCTCGAGCTCCGTCGGCAGCTGCGCGAGGACCAGGTCGGCGAAGCCCTCGAAGGCCTTCCAGTCGCGGACGACGCCAGGCTGCAGCCGGTCATCGGACCTTCCGAGGCGCGCCAGCGAATCCCACCTCTTCACAACGGGTCGCCCCTGAGCGGTGAGCCGAACGTCCTCGAGGCTCAAGCCGCCGAGAGCGAGGCCCGCTCGGTGAAGCTCGGCGAGCGTCTCCGCGATCGGGGCCAGGATCGTCACGATCTCACCGGTCGCAAGGGGGTAGGGCCGGTCGAGCAGCTCCCCCACGCTGGAGCCGGTCGTCGCTTCGAGTACCGCAACGGTCTGTCGGTGATCCGTCAGGCCCATATCCAGCAGCACGGGGATGCTCGGAGCGCTGATCTCGTCGAAGATCTCGCAGAGTTCATTCAGCGTCGGAGCCCCGCTCGCTTCGACCTCAACGACAAGCTCGACGGTGCCGAGGAGCGCCGCGGCAGGACGCTGCGGTTGCGAGACGTCTGCGGCACCGGAGAGCCATTCCTGCTCATCCGGTGCCGCCTGCTCCCTCGACACCGCCAGGAGACGGTGCCAGGCGCCGGAGTCGGCGAGCACCTCGACGACCCGCCAGCCCACGATGTCGAAGTACTCGGGGCGGTCGAGGCGCTCGGTTCCTGGCAGATTTCTGGCTCGCACGACGCGAGTCTGACGGTCCCGACACCAGCGGAGCGCACCAGCTTCATCGTCTGTGGAGAAGTCGTCACGAGTCCGAATGTGAATACGGGGTGAAGTGCCGGTATTCTGGATGCACTATGGCGAACTCTCCACAAGCCAGCGCAGCAGCGGAAAAAGAACCAGGTCGCTTCAAGCAGATCTGGCAAGTCCTCAAGATGACGGTCAAGTACGACAAGACCGCACCTTGGATCATGGCCGCTGCCGTGCTCGTCCCCCTGATCATCGCAGCGCTCGTGAGCATCTTCCTGCCCGGATCGAACGCGCTCATCTGGATCCTCACGATGATCCTCGGCCTCATGGTCGGCGTGCTCCTCTTCATGTTCACGCTCAACTGGCGCGCCGAGCGGGTGGCCTTCGGGCAGCTCGAAGGACGTGCCGGTGCTACCGGCCAGGTGCTCACCAGCGCCATGCGCGGAACCTGGCAGACCAGCGAGATGCCGGTCGCCTTCAACGCGAAGACGCAGGATGCGGTCTACCGTGCGATCGGCAAGCCCGGCGTTGTCATCCTCACCGAAGGCAGCAAGTCCGGCACCAAGCGACTGCTCGACGACGAGCGGCGCAAGACCGCGCGAATCCTGCCCAACGTGCCCATCCACCACTTCCATGTGGGGACTGGCGCCGACGACGTGAAGCTCGTCAAGGTGCGCAAGACCCTCAACAAGCTGCCGAAGAAGCTCACCAAGCCGGAGATCGTCGCCGTGACGAGCCGACTCAAGGCGCTCGGCAGCAACGCGCTCCCGATCCCCAAGGGCATTGACCCGATGCGGATGCGCTCGTCGCGTTCGCAGATGCGCTGATCCGCAGCATCCCCGCCAGAGACTCGCCCTGTCGCTCTACACGAGCCGCAGGGCGAGTTTTGTCATGATGTCGTGGCCGCCGCGCTGGTCGCTGTCCCAGACGAGCATGGGCAGAACGAGGGTCACGAGGAGTTGGCGGACGAGGGGACGCACGTACCCGGGTGCGGAGCCATCGAGTCTGGTCACGCGCATCCGGAACAGCAGGTGTCCCGCCGATCCCCCGAAGAGCATGATGCCGACGGAGCTCATGGAGAAGAAGAGGAGCAGGATCGCGATCGACTCGTAGTCGAAGAAGAGGAACGCAACGCCGGCAGCGAGGGCGTAGTCCACGATGAGGGCAGGGACGCGTCGACGCATGGGCCCGATCGAGCCTCGCCCATCCTCGGGGTAGCCGAGGCGGTAGCCCGGGTAGCGGTTGTTCTCCGGCCGTGCGAACTCCGGACTGCTTGACTGTGCGGGCATCCGAACAGTTTACCTTCGCCATCCGAGCCTGCTCGGTGCCCGAGCCCCACATATCACGCTCTGCGTAACGTGCACGAAACATAACAGTGACCAAGGGGCAACAGCGAGTGGTTAGCTTGTGACAGGACCCCGTCCGCCAACACCTTCGACACGACCCGGAGAAGCCATGTTCAAAGAACCGTCTGAAGTCCTCGCCTATATCGCCGATAACGATGTCAAGTTCCTCGACATCCGCTTCACCGACCTCCCGGGTGTGCAGCAGCACTTCAACATCCCCGCGTCGACCGTCGACGAGGAGTTCTTCTCCGTCGGCCAGCTCTTCGATGGCTCCTCGATCCGCGGTTTCGCGTCGATCCACGAGTCGGACATGCAGCTCATCCCCGACGTGACGACCGCGTACCTCGACCCGTTCCGCGACGCGAAGACCCTGATCATGGTCTTCGACATCTACAACCCGCGCACCGGTGAGATCTACCACCGCGACCCGCGCCAGGTCGCGAAGAAGGCTGTCGACTACCTGTCCTCGACGGGCATCGCCGACACGGCGTTCTTCGCTCCCGAGGCCGAGTTCTACATCTTCGACGACGTGCGCTACTCCGTGACGTCGAACCAGAGCTTCTACTCGGTCGACTCCGAAGAGGGCGCCTGGAACTCCGGCCGCGAAGAAGAGGGCGGCAACCTCGGCAACAAGACGCCGTTCAAGGGTGGCTACTTCCCCGTCTCCCCCGTCGACAAGACGGCAGACCTGCGCGACGACATCACGCTCAAGCTCATCGAGGCTGGCTTCATCCTCGAGCGCTCGCACCACGAGGTGGGCACCGGCGGGCAGCAGGAGATCAACTACCGCTTCGACACGATGGTCAGCGCTGCAGATGACATCCTGAAGTTCAAGTACATCGTCAAGAACACCGCTGAGCAGTGGGGCAAGTCGGCCACGTTCATGCCGAAGCCGCTCTACAACGACAATGGCTCGGGCATGCACACGCACCAGTCGCTCTGGAAGGATGGCGAGCCGCTCTTCTACGACGAGGCCGGCTACGGTTCGCTCTCCGACACGGCTCGCTGGTACATCGGCGGTCTGCTTGCGCACGCCAACTCGCTCGCGGCGTTCACCAACCCGACGACGAACTCCTACCACCGTCTGGTGAAGGGCTTCGAGGCTCCCATCAACCTGGTCTACTCGGCAGGAAACCGCTCGGCTGCGATCCGTATCCCGATCACGGGCTCCAACCCGAAGGCGAAGCGCATCGAGTTCCGCGCACCGGACGCCTCGGCCAACCCGTACCTCGCGTTCGCCGCCCAGCTCATGGCAGGCCTCGACGGCATCCAGAACCGCATCGAGCCGCACGAGCCCGTCGACAAGGACCTCTACGAGCTTCCCCCGGAAGAGGCGAAGAGCATCCCGCAGCTCGCCACCTCGCTGCCTGAGGCGCTCGCAGCTCTCGAGGCTGACCACGAGTACCTCACCAAGGGCAACGTCTTCACGCCGGAGCTCATCGAGAACTGGATCAACTACAAGACGGTCAACGAAGTGCAGCCGCTCGCGCAGCGTCCGCACCCGTACGAGTTCGAGCTCTACTACGGCGTCTAACTCGTCGCGGTAGCTCCACGCCCGGCCCGTCTCGCACTCTGCGAGGCGGGCCGGGCGTTTTTGCATCTGACGGTGTGTGCGTCCGCGCCTCCGTTCCGTCCAGGTAGGCGCCGGATGGCATGGCAGGCTGGGTGGATGGATGAAGCAGAACTCCACGAGCAGGCTCTGGCCGCGATCGACCACCACAAGCGGCTCGCCGCGAGCATCCACGCCGCGGCCGTCCGTCGGCTCTCGTCCGAGCCGCAGAGCGAGGACTGGCACCGGCACAACGCCGACGTCGACAGCGCCATCGACGAGCTGCTTGCCCACGAGTTCACGACGCCGAAGTCCGCGTTGCAGGCGCTCGCCTCGCATGAGGCCCAGCACGCCGTCGGCATCGGCAGGCAGTCCGGCCTCGACGCCGTCCTGATCGCCGACAGCCTCGAGCGCGCCATCATTGAGCAGCAGTCCGAGCAGTCCTAGGTCCTCGCCCGCGTCTGCAGGTGCGAGGTGCGGGCGGCTACTCGCCGTAGAAGAGTCGCTCGAAGACACGACGAGCGCGGCGGGTCTCGCCGAGGTAGTCGTCCTCGAGATGCGGGCCCGAGCCCGGTGCGTAGCCCAGTGCGCGTGCCACGGCATCGAGCGTCGGGCCGTCCTGGGGCAGCAGGTCGGACTGCTTGTTCGTCGCCAGGTACAGCGCCGAGCGCACCCGCGAGGCCAGCAGCCAGGCGTCGCGCAGCTGATTGGCGTCAGTTGGCGTCAGCAGCTCCTCGTCCTGTGCAGCGTCGATGGTGCCGAGCGTCGACGTCGTCCGAAGGGACGTGCGGTGCGTCGCGTGCTGCAGCTGCAGGGTCTGGGCGAGCCATTCGACGTCGCTCAGCGAGCCGCGTCCGAGCTTGAGATGTCGCGTCGGGTCCGCTCCCTGCGGCAGCCGCTCGTTCTCCACTCTCGCCTTGATGCGCCGCACCTCGCGAAGGCCGTCCTCGGACAGCTCCTTGCCGTACCGGACCTCGTCCACGAGGTCCATGAACCGATCACGCACGTTGGCATCCCCGACGACGTCGTGCGCGCGCAGCAGCGCCTGGGTCTCCCAGCCGAGCGACCACCTGGCGTAGTAGCTGCGGTAGGCGGACAGCGACCGGACGAGGGGCCCGGACTTGCCCTCAGGGCGGAGCCCCGCATCCAGGTCGATCGGCATACGCGGGTCGGCCGTGAACTCCACGATCCGGTGCACCAGCGAAAGCGCTCGCCGACTCGCGAGGTCGGGGTTCTCGAAGTCGCCCTTCTCGAAGACGTAGAGGACATCGAGATCCGAGCCGAAGCCGAGCTCGCGACCGCCGTAACGGCCCATGGCGATGATCGCGAACGGAGGGTACTCGACCTTGTCGATGCGTCGGACCGCGTCGTACGCACCGTGGAGCGTCGCCGTCGCGATGTCGGAGAGACCCGCGCCCGTCTGCTTGATGTCGATGAGGCTGAGGAGACCGCCGATGGCCAGGCGCAGGACCTCGCGTCGACGGAACGTGCGAAGAGCCCTCCGGAGGGCAACCTCGTCGTCGTGTCGGCGGATCGTCGTCGCGACCTCGTCGAGCAGTGCGTTGAGCGTGCGGGGCTTCAGCTGAGCGTCGTCGTCCAGCCACTTCACCGCCTCGGGGTAGAGCTCGAAGAACTCAGCCGCGAACTTCGAGCCGGAGAGCAGCTGCGTGAGCCGCTTGGCCGCCGCCGAGCTGTCGCGCAAGAGCCTGAGGTACCAAGCGGTGTCGCCGAGCCGTTCCGAGAGCTTCCTGAAGGCGAGGAAGCCGCTGTCGGGGTCGCTGCCCTGCGAGAACCAGTCGATGAGCACCGGCAGCAGCGTGCGCTGCATGATCGCTCTGCGGGACACCCCCTTCACGAGCGCAGTGATATGCGCCAGCGCGCCCCGCGGGTCGAGGAAGCCGATGGCACGCAGGCGAGCCTCTGCCTGGTCCGAGCTCAGCGCGAACCCCTCGGTGGGCAGCGCCGCAACCGCAGAGAGCAGGGGGCGATAGAAGACCTTCTCGTGCAGACCGCGGACACGGAGCTTCACCCGCTGCCACTCGTCGGTGAGCTCGCGTGAGTTCGCGAAGCTCGCTGAGCGAGCCAAGACGCCACGTTCGATGTCGCTCGTCGGCATGAGGTGCGTGCGCCGCAGGGCACGCAGCTGGATCCGGTGCTCGAGCAGGCGAAGGAACTCGTAGTCGGAGGAGAACTGATTCGCGTCGTCGCGCCCGATGTAGCCGCCCTCGCTGAGCGCCTCGAGCGCCGCCAGCGTCGACCGTTCCCGCACGGTCTCGTCGTGCTGGCCATGCACGAGCTGCAGGAGCTGGACGGTGAACTCGATATCGCGGAGCCCGCCAGGTCCGAGCTTGATCTGCAGGTCGACTTCCTCAGCAGGAATGTGCTCGGTCACGCGCTCGCGCATCGCCCGCACCTGATCGACGAAGTCCGCGCGGCTGGCACTCGCCCAGATCAGCGGCTCGACTCGGCGCTCGAATTCCTCTCCGAGCCTCAAGTCGCCCGCCATGGCCCTCGACTTGATGAGCGCCTGGAACTCCCAGTTCTTCGCCCACCGCTCGTAGTAGCGCGCGTACGAGTCGATCGTTCGAACCAGCGCGCCGTCCTTGCCCTCTGGCCTGAGGTTCGCGTCCACCTCCCAGAGTGCCGGCTCGATGTCCGTGGAGTCGATGACCCGCATCGTGAGGCTCGCGAGCCTCGTGCCGATCTCGACGGCCTTCGGTACAGCGACACGCTCCGGGTCGGACGATTCGGCCACGAACATGATGTCGACATCGCTGATGTAGTTGAGTTCCTCGGCGCCGGCCTTGCCCATGCCGATCACCGAGAGGCGAACGCACTCGACGTCCTCGGCCGGGAAGCGTCCGAACCCGCTCGGCGGCGCCTGCGTCTCGGCGCGGGCGACCATGATGGCCGCATCCAGCGTCTCCCCCGCGAGGTCGGCAAGAGCACGACTCACCTCGCGGACGCACCCGCGCTGGTCGTCCTGGGCCAGGTCGAAGGCGGTGATGCGGGCCAGTTCGGTGCGGTAGCGGATGCGGAGCGACCGAATCGCCTCGGAGCCCGTGATCTGCGCGACGGCCATGCCGAATCCGCCGTCGGCGTCTGCCTGGTCGGCGTCGACACCGACACTCGCCGCCATCCGGCGCTGCAGCTCGGCACGGGTCGGCAGCTCGGACTCGCCGGACTGCACGACCTCCATCGTGCGCGGGTGGCGCAGGAAGAACTCGGCTAGCCCTGTCGACGCCCCGAGCAGACGAACGACCGTCTTGGCGTTCGGTCGCTCCGCGAACAGCGAGTCGACGGCACTCGGGTGCTGACGCGCGAGATACACGAGCCACTGGAGCGCCTGGTCCGGATCGGCGACCCGCTCGTCTACGACGGAGAACACGTCGTCTGCCCGCACCCCGGTCAGCTCGGCGAGCTCCACGAGGCGCGGCTCGGCCTCACTGGGCGCGGCGAAGCCCGCCCTCGCGAGGCGCGTTCGCAGACCGTCAGAGCGCACGACTTACAAGGAGTGCAGGTTCGAGGCGAGCTCGAAAGGCGTCACCTGAGCTCGGTACTGCTTCCATTCCGCACGCTTGTTCGCGAGGAAGTAGGCGAAGACCTGCTCCCCGAGCGTCTCGGCGACCAGCTCCGAGTTCTCCATGATGGCGATGGCCTCGTTGAGGCTCGACGGCAGCGGATCGAAGCCGAGCACGCTGCGCTCACGCGGCGACATCTCCCAGATGTCTCCCTCGATCTCGGCAGGAAGCTCGTACTCCTCCGACACGCCCTTGAGGCCAGCCGAGAGCAGGACCGCGTACGCGAGGTACGGGTTGGCCGCGGAGTCGATGCCGCGGTACTCGACCCGAGCCGAGCCACCCTTGTTCGGCTTGTAGGTAGGGATGCGCACAAGTGCAGAGCTGTTGTTGTGACCCCAGCACGCGTAGCTCGGGGCCTCGTCTCCGCCCCAGATGCGCTTGTAGGAGTTGACGAACTGGTTCGTCACGGCCGTGATCTCCGGCGCGTGCTTGAGGAGACCCGCGACGAAGTGCCTGCCGATCTTCGACAGCTGGTACTCGGCGCCCGGCTCGTGGAACACGTTCGTGTCGCCCTCGAAGAGCGAGACGTGCGTGTGCATACCGCTGCCAGGGTGCTGCCACATCGGCTTGGGCATGAACGTGGCGTACACGCCCTGCTCGATGGCGACTTCCTTGACCACGGTGCGGAACGTCATGACGTTGTCGGCCGTGTTGAGCGCATCCGAGAACCTGAGGTCGATCTCGTTCTGTCCCGGGCCAGCCTCGTGGTGGCTGTACTCGACCGAGATGCCGAGGTCTTCCAGGATGCGCACTGCGCGACGACGGAAGTCGTGAGCGGTTCCGCCTGGCACGTTGTCGAAGTAGCCCGCGTTGTCTGCCGGCACCGGCTCGCCGCTGAGCGCCTCGTCGGACTTCAGCAGGTAGAACTCGATCTCGGGGTGCACGTAGAAGGTGAAGCCCTGCGCCGATGCCACGTCCAGCGCGCGGCGAAGCACGCGGCGCGGGTCGGTGACCGAAGGCTGGCCGTCCGGAGTGGAGATGTCGCAGAACATCCGAGCGGTCGGATCGATCTCACCACGCCACGGGAGCATCTGGAACGTCGACGGATCCGGGTGCAGGAGCATGTCGGCCTCAGACCGCCTCGTGAACCCCTCGACGGCAGAGCCGTCGAGTCCGATGCCCTCGTTGAAGGCACCCTCCACCTCCGCCGGTGCGATTGCCACGGACTTCAGTGTTCCGAGAACATCCGTAAACCACAGGCGGATGAACTTGATCCCGCGCTCCTCGATCTGGCGGAGTACGAAGTCCTGCTGCTTGTCCACTCGGGCTCCAATTCTTGTTGTGCGCCTCCCCCTAGGCTACTGGGCCTGAGGCCGCCCCGCCGTATGATGGCCTGCATGTCTCAGGCCAGTGCACCGAAGCGAGTCCGAATTCGACACTTTCAGACGGCCAAGGCCGCCGGCGAGCGCATCACCGCGCTCACGAGCTACGACGCCATGACCGCTGCGGTGTTTGACGAGGCAGGCATCGACGTGCTCCTCGTCGGAGATTCCGCGGCCACCACGGTGCTCGGTGAGACCTCGACGCTGCCCGTCACGGTCGACGAGCTGATTCCCATGGCACGCTCCGTCGCACGCGGCGTGTCGCGAGCCCTCGTCGTCGCAGATCTTCCGTTCGGCAGCTATGAGCGCGGACCCGAGCAGGCTCTGGACACCGCGGTCAGGTTCATGAAGGAGGCCGGCGTGCAGGCCGTGAAGCTCGAGGGCGGCGTGCGTTCGCAGGCCACCATCAAGCGCATCGTCGAGGCCGGAATTCCGGTCATGGCCCACATCGGCTACACCCCGCAGAGCGAGCACGGCCTCGGCGGGCACGTCGTGCAGGGCCGAGGCGACGCGGCGGAGCGGGTTCGAGCAGACGCTCGCGCCGTGCAGGACGCCGGCGCGTTCAGCGTGGTCCTCGAGATGGTCCCGGCCGTCCTGGCCGCGGAGATCACGCGGGAGCTCGTCATCCCGACCATCGGCATCGGCGCCGGTGCCGAGTGCGACGGTCAGATCCTCGTGTGGACCGACGCGATGGGCCTCGGCACCGGTCGCATGCCGCGCTTCGTGCGCAAGTACGCCGACCTGCGGGGCATCCTCCTCGACGCCGCCTCGAGCTACCGCGACGAGGTCAAGTCAGGCGCGTTCCCCTCGGAGGCGGAGAGCTTCGAGGACCAGTCCGGCTAGGGCCGCTCCGGGAACGAGGAGGAACGCCGTCGGTCAGCGGTCCTCTTCGGCCTCTTCCTCGGCCCAGGCCTTCGCGCGCTCCTGAAGCTTCTCAGGGGCGCGCTTCGCCTCTGCCTCGGATGCGAACGGGCCGACGAGCTCAGAGCCGAGGGACTGCCGTCCGACCTCGACCTCGCCCGTGCGCGAGTTGTACCAGAATTCCTGTGCATGCGTATCGGTCATAGGCTCAAGCGTATGCCGAAAGACCCGAATACAGGACTCCTCATCCCCGGCCGCAGCGCCCCGGCCAGATCCGTCCCTGCCGCCATCGCCCGCCCGCCGTACGTCGGCAAGCAGGCGCCGGATAAGTGGACGGGCGGGGATGTCTACACGCCGGAGGAGATCGCCCGGATCGAGCGGGCATCCACCATCGCCGCCGATGCCCTCGAGCACCTCGAGCAGTTCGCCGTCCCCGGCATCACCACCGATGAGCTCGACAGCATCGCGCACGACTTCGTGACGGCCAGAGGTGCCTATCCATCGACGCTCGGCTACCGCGGGTTCCCGAAGTCGAGCTGCACCTCGCTCAACGAGGTGATCTGTCACGGGATCCCAGACGACACGCTGCTCGAATCCGGAGACATCCTCAACGTCGACATCACCGCCTACTTCGAGGGCATGCACGGAGACACGAACCGCATGTACCTCGTCGGAGACGTCGCCGACGAGTCGCGGCTGCTCGTCGAGCGCACGCACGAGGCCATGATGCGCGGCATCGCCGCTGCGAAGCCGGGACGGCAGGTCAACGTCATCGGACGCGTCATCGAGAAGTACGCGGGGAGGTTCGGCTACGGGGTCGTGCGCGACTACACCGGCCACGGTGTCGGCGCAGCCTTCCACTCCGGCCTGATCATCCCGCACTACGACTCCCCGCAGCACACCACGGTCATCGAAGAGGGGATGGTCTTCACCGTCGAGCCGATGCTCACGCTCGGAACCTCGGACTGGCGCCTCTGGGATGACGGCTGGACCGTCGTGACCTCCGACGGCTCTCGCTGCGCGCAGTGGGAGCACACCATCGTCGTCACCTCTGACGGCGCGCGGCTCCTCACCGTGCCATCGGCCTGACGGCACGAACGGGAACCCCGCTCCCGATATGCTCACACGCATGGGCAAGAGCAGAGCCACCAAGGCCATCGGCATCGACATCGGCGGCACCGGCATCAAAGGGGCGCTTGTCGACCTCCGCACGGGCGAGCTGCTCTCCAAGCGGCGCAAGGTGCCGACACCAGTCGGCGGTGACCCGCGCGAGGTCATCGACGCGACCATGGAGATCGTCCGCAAGATCTGGGACAAGGACCTGGACGGCGACACGGACGTTCCGGTGGGCATCAGCGTGCCCGCAATCGTCAAGCACGGGGTGACGCGCTCCGCGGCCAACATCTCGCCGCGCTGGATCGACTTCGCCGCCAGGGCGGCGTTCTCCGAGGCAGTCGGGCGCGAAGTGGCGCTCGCGAACGATGCAGACGCAGCCGGCATCGCGGAGGTCCGATTCGGCGTCGCGCACGGGCGACTCGACAGTGTCATCATGACGACGCTCGGCACCGGCATCGGGACGGCCATGTTCTACGGAGGCCATCTGTTCCCGAACTCAGAGCTCGGCCATATCAGCATCGGCGACCATAGCGACTATGAGAAGTTCGCCTCGTCGAAGGTGCGCGAGCGCGATGAGCTGTCATTCTCGGAATGGGGTTCGCGGCTCACTCCCTACTATCGCCAGCTCGAAGCCCTCTTCTCCCCCGATGTCTTCATCGTCTCGGGTGGCATCTCCAAGCAGGCAGACGAGTTCCTGCACTACATCGATGTCGAGACCCCCATCGTCGTCGCCGAGTTCATGAACAACGCCGGTATCGTCGGCTCAGCGTGCCTCGCAGCTGAGCACTGGGTTTAACAACTCCGATCCTCGGCACGCGCAAAATCGGACGGGAGCGGCCGGGCTGGAAGCCAGAACAGCTTCAAGCCCGGCATCGCGACCACGAAGGTGAGCAGGCCGACCGATACGCCGGGTTCTGTCCCGATCTGGATCGGGGGCGGCCATCTCTCTCGCGCACACGTTGCCGCGTGCATCTAGCGGCCTACCCGGGGACTCGGCGAGCAGCGTCGTCATCCCCTGTATGGCCTTGCTCCGGACGAGGTTTACCTTGCAGCGCCTGTCACCAGGCGCCCGGTGGGCTCTTACCCCACCCTTTCACCCTTACCCCAGCATCCGAAGGACACGGCGGGGCGGTCTGCTTTCTGTGGCACTGTCTCGCGGGTTTCCCCGGGTGGGCGTTACCCACCGTCCTGCTCTGCGGAGCCCGGACGTTCCTCGGCATGGCTTCCCATGACGCGACCGCCTGGTCGACCTGCTCACGCACCATCGTACTGCCTGGAGAAACCGCCGGACGTTGTCACGACAATCTGACTCTGGATGGGCAGGAGTGCTTCTTCCGGCAGTGACGAGAGCGAGGATCGTGCCACTTTCACCGCACCTGAACATCCATTGATAACGACTTAGTGAACGGCGTGGATCAACTGAGGAGTTCGTGTACGCTCCAAAAGCGCACGGCATTTCCACACGCAGCTCTCAGGAATGTCGTAGCCGAACCGACGCGCTCTCGCAGCGAATCTGGGCAATGACTGCCCAGAACGGCGGTTCGCTCGCAGTCAAGGACTTAAGGAGGAGTTCAATGACAACATCCACGAAGCGACGTGCCGCAACATCGGTTGCCGCACTCGCAGTCGCCGGTCTCGCCCTGACCGCCTGTTCCGGTGGCCCCGGTGTGCAGGACAGCTCGGGCGGCCCAAGCGACAACAAGGTCACGATCTACGGCACGATCGTCGACGCCGAAGCCGAGCTCCTCGAGGAATCGTGGGCAGGCTGGGCGGAAGAGAACGGCATCGAGATCGTCTACGAAGGCTCCAAGGAGTTCGAGACGCAGATCTCCGTTCGAGCCCAGGGCGGTACGCCGCCGGACATCGCCATCTTCCCGCAGCCCGGCCTCATGGGCGACCTCGCCAGCGGCGGCCTGCTCACGGAGGCACCGGAAGGCGTCGTCAGCAACCTCGAGCAGTACTGGTCGGAAGACTGGAAGACGTACTCCTCGTACGACGGCACGGTCTACGGGGCGCCACTCATGGCGAACCTCAAGGGCTTCGTCTGGTACTCGCCGAAGTTCTTCAAGGACAACGGATACGAAGTGCCGAAGACGTGGGAAGAGCTCATCACGCTCACCGGCGAGATCCAGGCCAAGACCGGAACCGCGCCATGGTGCGCCGGCTTCGGCTCCGACGCCGCAACTGGATGGCCGGGCACCGACTGGATCGAAGACCTCGTCATCCGCCAGCAGGGACCAGAGGTCTACGACCAGTGGGTCGCGAACGAGATTCCCTTCACCGACCCGCGCATCCAGGCCGCGTTCGATGAAGCAGGCAAGATCCTCACGAACCCCGACTACGTCAACGCCGGCTTCGGCGACGTGCGCTCCATCAACTCGACCGCGTTCGGCGACCCAGCCGCGAAGCTCGTCGACGGCACGTGCGCGCTGCACCACCAGGCTTCCTTCTACGACGGCTTCATCACCGAAGCGGGTGGCACGGTCGGTGAGGACGGCGACGTCTGGGCCTTCATGACTCCGCCCGTCGAGGGCAAGGAACTCGCCGTCACGGGCGGCGGCGAGATCGTGGGATCGTTCAACTCGGACGAGGACACGGTCAAGGTCCAGGAGTACCTCTCCAGCCCTGAATGGGCGAACAGCCGCGTCTCGCTCGGAGGCGTGATCAGCGCGAACACGGGTCTCGACCCGGCAAGCGCCTCCAGCCCCATCCTGCAGGAGTCCATCGCGATCCTCCAGGACCCGGCGACGACCTTCCGCTTCGACGGATCTGACCTCATGCCCTCGGCAGTGGGAGCAGGAACGTTCTGGAAGGGCATCATCGACTGGATCAACGGCACGGACGTCAACACCGTGACCACCCAGATCGAATCAGGCTGGCCCTCCAGCTAAGCACCGTGTTGTGGAGCACTCGGCCTCGTGCCGGGTGCTCCACACGCATTCCACCGCACGGACGACGACGTCCCCCGCGCACGTGCTTGTCTGCCACCCTGGAAGGTCACAATGGCAAGTTTCTTCACGTGGCTGGCCCAACTGCCGCCACTCCTGCAAGTCCCGATCGTCATCATCGCGTTCCTCGCGGTGGTTGCGCTCATCGTCTACTTCGTCGAGCTCGCACCTCGACCCGGCAAGAAATACACGATCCTGCGGCTCGTCGTCTGCATCGCAGTCCCAGTCGCACTCGTGTTCATCCTCGGCACCTACACCTGGGCGGCGATCGTCGCCATCCTCCTCGGTGCCCTGCTCTTCTGGTTCGACCAGAGGTCGCGTGAAGGCGCCGGCTACCTGATCGGCCTCATCGGCTTCCTCGCACCTGCCCTGATCCTGGTCATCATCGGACTCATCGTCCCGAGTATTCAGACCACCGGCCAGGCATTCACGAACAAGTCCGGCGACTTCGTCGGCCTCGAGAACTTCATCTGGATCTTCACGCAGCCAAGCGGAATCCGGACGGTCCTCAACACGATCATCTGGGTCGTCGTGACGCCGATCCTGTCGACGGTCGCAGGCCTCGCGTACGCCGTGTTCATCGACAAGTCGCGTGGTGAGAAGTTCCTGAAGGCGCTCGTCTTCATGCCCATGGCGATCTCGTTCGTGGGCGCATCCATCATCTTCAGGTTCATGTACACGGCACGACCAGCCGATCAGGACCAGATCGGCCTTCTCAACCAGATCATCGTCTGGTTCGGCGGGCAGCCATACGACTTCCTCGCCGAGTCGCCCCTGAACACGTTCTTCCTCATCATCGTGCTCATCTGGGTGCAGACCGGTTTCGCAATGGTCGTGCTCTCGGCCGCCATCAAGGGCGTTCCGATGGACCAGATCGAAGCCGCATCCCTCGACGGTGCCAACCCGTGGCAGCGATTCATCAACGTCACGGTCCCCGGCATCCGTTCCTCGCTCGTCGTCGTCGTCACGACGATCTCCATCGCCTCGCTCAAGGTCTTCGACATCGTTCGCACGATGACCGCAGGCGCGAACGACACGAGCGTCATCGCGAACGAGATGTACACGCAGTTCAAGACCTTCGAGACCGGACGATCGGCCGCATTCGCGGTCGTGCTGTTCATCCTCGTGCTGCCGATCATCATCTACAACGCGAACCAGATGAAGAAGCAGAGGGAGATCCGATGAGCGCCATCGTTCCAGTCGAACTGCCCGTCGACACGAAGACGGCGGAACAGCTCGCGCGAGGCGAGAAGAGCACAAGCGGCAAGGTGAAGAAGAACCTCACCAGCCGCTGGGCCACCATCGCGGCGATCACGATCGCCGTGGTGTGGACCATCCCGACCTTCGGGCTCTTCGTCTCCTCGTTCCGGCCCAAGGCGGAGGTCGTCAGCACCGGCTGGTGGACGATCTTCCAGAACTGGGGTCTGACCTTCGACAACTACGTCGAGGTGCTCGCCTCCGGCAATACGCAGCTGACGATGGCGCAGGCGTTCCTGAACTCCATCGTCATCGCGCTCCCCGCGACGGTCATCCCGCTCGCGATCGCACTGCTCGCCGCGTACGCATTCGCGTGGATGGACTTCAAGGGCAAGAACTGGCTGTTCATCCTCGTCTTCGCCCTCCAGGTCGTGCCGATCCAGATGGCACTCGTGCCGCTGCTCCAGCTCTTCGCCCGCGGTGAGATCTTCGGTGTCCCCGTGATCGCCGCGTTCGGAGCGGACGCCGGCTTCGCGCAGGTGTGGATCGCTCACTCGATCTTCGCCATGCCGCTTGCCATCTTCCTGCTGCACAACTTCATCTCGGAGATCCCGCGTGAGGTCATCGAGGCAGCGCGCGTCGACGGTGCGAGCCACGGCCAGATCTTCTTCCGCATCATCGTCCCGCTGACGCTGCCCGCCGTGGCCTCGTTCGGTATCTTCCAGTTCCTCTGGGTCTGGAACGACCTGCTGGTCGCGCTCGTCTTCGCGGACGGTGCGGTGGCTCCCATGACGAAGCTGCTTGCCGAGATCACGGGTTCGCGTGGTCAGGAATGGCCGCTGCTCACGGCTGGTGCGTTCCTCTCCATCCTCGTGCCGCTCATCGTGTTCTTCTCGCTGCAGCGCTACTTCGTCCGCGGCCTCCTGGCAGGTTCCACCAAGGGCTAGTCACGTCGGCGCCTTCGGCGCCCGCATCACAACTGAGGGGGAGCCAGCTGGCTCCCCCTCAGTCGTGCGGTGACACAGCAGCTCGCGGTGCCCGCTCCCCTGCTCCATCACTGCGACGCGTCTTTTCGTTGGCGCAGCAGAATGCCCTCCCCAGATCAGTGATCTGGGGAGGGCGTTCGCAGCTCTGGAGAAAAGTGCTAGTTGGCGGCTCCGCTCGCGAGAGCGTCGTTCGCCTCCTGCAGGCGGATGGCCTCCGTGAGCGCACCGCTGATGCGCTGCTCGGTCTCCGGGTCGAAGATGTGGATGTGGTCGTTGTCCGTCGTGACGTAGATCGTCTCGCCAACCTCAGGGTGGCTGCGGCCGTCGACGCGAGCGACGATGTCCGTGCGCGTTCCGTCGATGATCGAGTGGCCATACAGGTAGCCCTCAGCGCCCAGCTCCTCGACGAGGTCGACCTCGACCTTGAGGCCCGGCTTCTCCTCGCGCGAGATGATGATGTCGTCGGGGCGGACTCCGACCGTTGCGGTACCGGACTTGAGCTTTGCCAGGGTGGCACGCTCGAGCGGGATGACGTCGGTTCCGAAGCGCACGCCCTCGGAGGTGAGGTCAGCACCGAAGATGTTCATCGACGGGCTGCCGATGAAGCCGGCGACGAAGACGTTCTTCGGCTTCGCGTAGAGCTCGCGCGGGGTTCCGACCTGCTGGAGGACACCGTCCTTCAGGACCGCGATGCGGTCACCCATCGTGAGGGCCTCGGTCTGGTCGTGCGTGACGTAGACCGTGGTGACGCCGAGGCGACGGGTGAGGCTCGCGATCTGCGTACGCGTCTGCACACGGAGCTTCGCGTCCAGGTTGGAGAGCGGCTCATCCATGAGGAAGACCTGAGGGCTGCGCACGATGGCTCGGCCCATGGCGACACGCTGACGCTGACCACCGGAGAGCGCCTTCGGCTTGCGGTCGAGGTACGGCTCGAGGTCGAGGATCTTGGCGGCCTCGAGGACACGCTTGGCGCGCTCTTCCTTGTTGATGCCGGCGATCTTGAGCGCGAACCCCATGTTCTCGCCGACCGTCATGTGCGGGTAGAGCGCGTAGCTCTGGAACACCATGGCGATATCGCGGTCCTTGGGCGGGAGGTGCGTGACGTCGCGGTCGCCGATCAGGATGCGGCCGTGGTTCACCTCTTCGAGGCCTGCGAGCATGCGCAGCGATGTGGACTTGCCGCAGCCGGATGGGCCGACGAGGACGAGGAACTCTCCGTCGTCGATCTCGAGATCCAGGCTGTCGACCGCGGGACGAGCGCCCTCGGTGTAGACGCGCGAGGCGCTTTCAAAGGTCACAGTTGCCATAGGAGTACTCCCTCATTACCGGCAGGTACGTGCCGGACGATCCGTAGTAATAGGTGAGGAGCAACGATGCGTTTCACTTCAAGCGACGCCGTCGGCGCTCCGCCACTGAGTATGTCAGAACTCAGCGGCGGGCGCTCGACTTTCTCAGATCAGAGCGCGGATTTCTCCGTGCGCACCAGGACGGCGCCTGAGTCCGGGCAGATCACGACGTCATCCGGCGCCGCGCGGCGGATCTTCTCGAGCTCGGGCCGGTCGAGGGCCACGTTGGTTCCCGTCGTGATGTTGCCGATCAGCTCGGCAGCGCCGACGCCGTAGCGCTCACGCTGCTTCTCGTACAGCGCGACGAGCTCAGCTGGCAGGCTCGCGAGGACGCTCGCCCGCTGCTCGGAGAGGACACGGTACTCGCCCTTGAGGTTGTCGCGAGCGGCGTCGCGCAGAACAGTGAGCTCCCGCGCACGGTCCTCCACGCTTCGCTGCGACTCGAGTGCACCCTCGTGAGCCGCGGTCTGCTCCTCCACGCGCTGCATGACTACGAGCTCGCCGTCCTCGAGAATCGTCCGGCGTCGCTGGAGCACCTCGATCTCGCGCTGCAGCGCCTCGATGTCCTTCCGGCTCGATGCACCCTGCAACCTGTCGTTGTCGCGCTTCAGGCGTGCCTCGACGGTCTCCACGTCCGACTCGATCTTCTTGAGTTCGCTGCGCGAGTCCTCGAGCTGCCCGAGCAGCTGCACGACCTCGGCACGGTGCTTCGTCCGCTCCTCGTCGAGGGCGTTCAGGTGGTGCTGCTCTGGCAGGTTCTTCGCGACGTGCTGCACACGGCGGCGCTTGGTGTCGACCTCGGCCAGGTCGAGCAGACGGCGCTGGTCTGCTTCGCTGGCCTTCATGCCTGGCCCCGGTTCATGTCTTGGTAGTCGTTCATAGTTCCCTCATTCTGTCGTGAAGTCGTGTGCCGCCCGAGCAGGGCGCGCATGTGGCCCGCCGCGCACTACTGGGGAATGGCGAACTCCCACGGGTCGGTGCGGAGCTCGGACACCTCGATGTCGAGCTGAGGGAATTCCGCGCGCAGCTCCCGAGCAGCATGGTCGAGCCACAGCCACTCGCTCGCCCAGTGCGAGGTGTCGATGAGTGCCGGCCCCCGGCCGCGTGCGAGTGACTGCTCGAGCGATTCCGAGGCCGGGTGGTGGCGAAGATCGCTCGTGATGTAGACGTCAGCCCCGATGACCTTCGGGTCCTCGAGCAGCGAGTCGCCGGCTCCGCCGCACAGCGCGACGGTCTCGACGAGGCGGTCGAAGGAGCCGGCTGCGCGGATCCCAGTCGCGGTCGCCGGCAGGATGCCCGCGAGAGCCCGTGCGAGCGCCCCGAGTGTCATGGGCTGCGGCAGAACGCCGACGCGTCCGAGACCGCGGTCGGGGTTGTCTGCGGACGGCACGATCGGCGTGACCTGCTCGAGCCGGAGCGCAGAAGCGAGCGCCGCCGAGGTGCCGGTCTCCACGACATCGGCGTTCGTGTGTGCTGCGAGAAGCGCGCAGTCCGCGCGGATGAGCTGCGCGAGGAGCGAGCCCTTCGCGCTCGACTCCGCCACGGTCGTGACACCGCGCAGAAGCAGCGGATGATGCACGAGCAGGAGGTCGGCGGATGTGTCGACGGCTTCACTCACGGTCAGCTGGGCGGCATCGACTGCGAGGAGGATGCGGCCCACCTCAGCGTCGAGCGCGCCGGAGACGAGACCGACCGAGTCCCAGGACTCCGCTCCTGACGAGGGCCAGTTCCGCTCTCCGAAAATGAGCACGTCGCGCAGTCGGGTCACCATGGGGCGATTCTACCGGCGGTACTGCCGTCGGGTGCCGCACTTTCCGCGTAGTGTTAGCACTCCGAAGCTCCCTCCCCCGGAGCCCTTCTCCCAGAGTTTCCCCCAGGAGACCTCTTGTCAGAGCAACAGCGTCGTGCTGTCCCAAATCCCGCAAAGCGTCCCACGATTCGCGACGTGGCGGCGGTTGCCGGCGTGTCCAAGTCGCTCGTCTCGCTCGTGTACAGCGATCCGGAGAAGGTCAGCGAGGCGAGGAAGAGCCGCGTGCTCGCGGCGGCCGACGAGCTGGGGTTCCGACCGAATCTGCTGGCAAGGTCGCTGGCGACCAACATGAGCGACTTCATCGGGATTCTCGTCGCAGACCCGGTCAACCCCGTGTTCGCGGAGATCATCGACGCGGCGAGCCTGGAGTTCGACCGCGCGGGTCGGCGCGGGCTGATGACAACCGCCGTGCTGCCTGAGTCGGGGACCGTGCGCCAGCTCGACGAGGGCACGATCGCGACGCTCAGCGATCTGCGCCCGAGGAGCGTCCTCATCGCCGGTTCTCTTCCGGACGCTGCCTCGCTCGGTGCTCTCGCCGAGGATCGCCCCGTCGTCGTGGCTTCTGGCCTGGCCGAAGGGCTGCCGAACGCGGGCTGCGTGCGAACCGATGACCGCAAGGGCCTCGCGCTCCTGGTCGAGCACCTCACCTCCCTCGGCCACCGCGACATCGCGCATCTCGGAGGCCTTGCCGCCGCCGGCCGCAGCCGGGCGGAAGCGTACGAGGAAGCGATGACGGCGCACGGACTCGCGGGCCACGTGCAGGTCCAGGAGAGCGACTTCACCGAGCTCGGAGGCTACGTCGCCGCGACGAGCGTGCTGTCCGGTGCGACCCCGCCGACCGCGATCATCGCGCCAAACGACCTTGCCGCTCTCGGCGTGCAGCGTGCGCTCGAGGAGCGCGGACTGACGATGGACGACGTGGCGCTCACGGGCTACGACAACTCGTTCCTCGCCTCGATCGCCGGTGTCTCGCTCACGTCCGTCGACCCGCACAACGGAGTCATCGGACGAGAGGCCGCGAGGTGGCTCATCGACGCCGAGGCTGGCAAGGATTCGCTGCCGCAGGAACTGCTCGTCGAACCGCGGCTCGTCGTCCGCCGTTCTTCGGGCAAGGTCGTCTGAGCTCAGCTCTCGTCTGCCGGCGAGAAGCGCACTCCCCACGAGCTGCTCCAGACCTGCGCGGCCTCGAGCTCGATGAGGTCGACGCCCGAATTGAGGGCGTCCGGTGGGGACGTCATCGGCTCCGCGGCGAACGCAAGGCCAGTGCCTCCGTGGTGCCCCTCGGGGCGGGGGAAGTCGGCGGGCGTGTAGAGCTGGAGGTGCCGGAATTCGGCGTCGCCCCAGAGCTCGAGGCGGGCCCCGGCCGCGGACTCGACGGTCAGCAGCGTGCGGTCGCCGGAAGGGCGGACGCGGAAGGCGTAGTTGAGGTCGAGATCGCCCACCCTGCGACCACCACGAAGGTCGAACGTTCCTCCCGACACGACGGGCTCGGTTCCCACCGGGAGCAGTCGATCATCGAGCAGCACGCGCTCGACGAGGTCGGCGCTGACGATGAGATCGGCGATCGGCTCCTCTCCGATGCGGAAGTACGGGTGAGCACCGACTGCGAAGAGCGCCCGCTGCGTGCCGAGGTTGGCGACGGTGTGCGTTACCACGAGGCCGTCGTCGACGGCTTCGTACCGCACCCTGTGGCGGAGCGTGAAGGGCCAGCCGTGCTGAGGGAACACGGTTGCGGAGAGCTCGAGGCCTGAGCCCGTTTCTGCGACGACCGCGTACTCCGAGTTGCGCAGGAGACCATGCGAGGCATTGCCCTTGCTGGGCTCCGTGATGTCGAGCTGCTGCGTCTTCCCGTCGTGCGCCCATCGGCCATCCCTGACCCTGTTCGGCCAGGGGAACAGCGTCAAGCCGGCGCCGAAGGGCGGGAGAACGTCGTCGCCGAAGTCCTCGACGAGCTGCACGCCACCGACCTCGAGGGAACGGAGCACCGCAGCGACCCGGCCGACCTTGACGCGGACTCGTGCGCTCTCAACCTCGTGCTGGGGACCGGTGACAGGTGGCTGCATGCGTCCACCGTAGCGGGAGGCGCCGACGGCTCAGTCGCGCCGTGCCCAATCGCGCAGCACAGCGCGTGCAGCGTGCATGCCGGGCATGCCGTGGACCCCGCCCCCAGGCGGCGTCGACGACGAGCACACGTAGAGTCCCCGTCGTCCGGCGCGGTAGGGATGCAGCGAGGGCGCCGGCCGGAACAGCTGCTGCGTGCCCGCCATCGAGCCGCCGCCGATATCACCGCCCACCAGGTTCGGGTTCCACGCTTCGAGCGCGCTCGGCGACCACTCTCGACGTTCGAGGACGACGTCTGCGAAGCCGGGCGCGAAGCGTTCGATCTGCGCTTCAAGGGCTGGGCGCACGTCGAGCGCTGTGCCGTTCGGTACGTGCGCGTACGACCAGAGGACCTGCCTGCCATCGTGTGTCCTGCTCGCGTCGGAAGCGGATTGCTGCGTGACCATGACAAACGGCTTCTCCGGCATGCGCCCACGGTTGATGTCGCGTTCGGCCTCGATGATCTGCCGGAACTCCCCGCCGACGTGCACGGTGCCGGCGGACGCGACCCGCGCGTCCTCCCACGGCACGGGTCCGTCGAGCAGGTAGTCGATCTTGTGCACACCAGCCCCGTACTTCCATCGTGCGAGGTGAGCGGCGTAGCGCGACTCCAGCTGCTCCGGGGCGATGCGGAGGATCTGCTTCGGTGTGAGGTCGAGGAGGACGGCGTCTGCCCGCGGGAGGTCGCGGAGGTCGGTGACCTCTGCATTGGTCTCGATGCGTCCGCCGTTGGCGAGCAGCACTCTGGCGAGTGCATCCGTGATGCTCGCCGAGCCGCCCTTCGCCACGGGCCACCCGGTGCTGTGGCCGAGGGCTCCGAAGGCGATGCCGAACGCCGATGTCAGCGGCCGAGTGAGCGGCAGCGTCGCGTGCGCCGAGGAACCGGCGAGGAGCGCCTTGGCTGCGCCGCTTCGGAAGACGAGGTTCGCGAGCATCGCCGCCGGGAGCGCCCCCAAGACCCCGAGCCGCGCCATGTCGACGGGATGCGGGGGGACTCGAAGGAGCGGACCCATCGTGTTCTCCACCGTCTCGAAAGGATGGTGCGAGAAGTGCTCGTGCAGGCGCCGCCAGCTGGGACCGTCGACGCCGAGCTCCTGAACCGTGCGTTCGATGTCCCTGTGCAGCATCGCCGCGCGGCCGCCCGGCAGGGGGTGCGCCATCGGGATCTCGGGCTGCACCCATTCGAGCCCGTTCTGCTCGAGTTGGAGCTCGCGAAACGCCGGGCTCGCGACGCCGAAGGGATGCGCCGCGGCCCCGAGGTCGCTCACGAAACCAGGCCCGAACAGCTCGGCAGACCTCGCTGCTCCGCCGATCTGGGCGTCGCGCTCGTACACGGTGACCTCGACGCCGCGCGTCGCAAGGAGCGCCGCAGCTGTGAGCCCGTTCGGGCCCGCCCCGACGACGACCGCCCGGCGGCTCACCACCCAGCACCTGCCCGCGGGTCCTGCTCGAGGAATCGTTCCTCGACAGAGTCGCGGCTGATGCTCTGGATGAGCTCGATCTGGGTGTGCGCACGGGCTTCGAGTTCCTGCAATCCGGAGAGCACGAGTCGCGGGTCCCGGGGTTGCACGGCGATGAGCGCCTCCCACATCGAGAGCTTCGCGCGCACCATGCCGGTGAGGGTGTCGAGTTCGAGCTGCGTGCTCGGGCGCTGCCTGAGGCGGAGGATGTTCACCGGGTTGAACGTTCCGGCCACGCGCGCCGCATTCGTGAGCCAGAGCTTCAGGAACGACTCGCGGTAGCCGAGCTGGTCGATGAGCGATGCGAGGTCCCGGCGGTCAGCCGCGATGTGGGCGATGAGCAGCCGCATCGTCTGCTCGTGCGGCGATCCGGCCCACGTCGCCTTCGCTGACTTGAATGCGCGCAGCCCCGCTTCCGAGGCCAGGAGGTGCGCGTTGAGATACCCCGCGTAGACGTCGTGGTCGAATCCGCGTGCCGTTGTCATGCCCTGCTCCTCTCGATTGCCGTGTCCCGATTGTCTCGTGGCTCGAGATTCGGGGCGTACAGGTCTTCGAGATATCCAGCGAAACCGCCCGGCGTGCGTCCGCGTGGCCGCGCCGAGGTCAGGACGGGTGAGCTGGCCGTCGAGTGCACGGCGAAGCCGCACGCGGTGACGGCGGCGGCGAGGCCGGTGTCCTCGTGTTCCCGCAGCGGAGGGAATCCGCCGGCGGCGAGGTAGGCCGAGGCCCGGACGCCGAGATTCGCTCCGTGGATGTGCGGGTGCCCTTCGATACTCGAGTAGTCCCGTCGCCACCTGGCCTCGATGTGCGGCGCATCCGTCTGCGGTTCGACGTTCACCGTCCCCAGCAGGAGGTCGGTGCCTGCGTCGGCGAACTCGAGCTGCGAGAGCAGCCAGCCCGGCGGCACGGCGGAGTCGGCATCGGTGGAAGAGATCCACGTCGAGGTCGGGTCGCCGGCTGTGGGGTCGCCCTCGGAGATGAGGCTGAGCGCGACGCTCACCCCCGTTCGTCTGGCTTTGCCGACAGAGCCGTGCAGACCCTCGATCACGTGGATGCGGGGGTCGCGCTCGGCAGCTCGTGCCGCGATCCGCGCGCTCGCGTCGCGGCAGCTGTCGAGGACGAGCACAAGCTGCACCCGCACGCCTGCGCCCGCACAACGCATCGAGTCCATCGCGACGGTCAACGCGTCGAGGCACTCAGCGAGCGTCTCGGCTTCATCGCGGGCGGGCACGACGATCCGCAGGTCGCGGATGGGCGTTCGCGAGCTCCCCTCACCGGTCGCCGGGTCGCTCACCGGACTCGCGATCGTCATCCGGCCGCGCTCGCCCACTGCTGTGCGCCCGAAGCGAAGCAGGAACCACCGCCCGGCGGCATCCCGTTCTCGTAGATATCGATGAGGGTCTCGTCCTGCGAATAGGAGGCGAGGCTGCGCATGCCGAGTCGTGCTGCGAGTGCGTGCACTCGATCGCCGTCGAGCGGCCAGCCGTCGATCGGACCACGCCAGTGGCAGAGCACGAGCACGCCGCTCGGTGAGAGGGCTCGGCGGGAGTTGGCGAGGAGCTCGCAGAGCTCGTCCTCCGCCAGGTAGTAGCCGGTCTCGGAAACGACCACGAGATCGAGCTGGCCGGCTCCGATGCCGAGGCTGTCCCACTCGTGCGGCAGGGTCGCATGGGCCAGGTCCACGCCCGTGCGAGCTGCGAGTCTCGCCGCGGCGAGACCGAGGGCGGTGGCGCTCGCGTCGACGGCCAGGAGGTGATCGCACCGCTCAGCGAGCGCCGCCGTGCTCTCACCGATGGAGCAGCCGATCTCGAGCGCACGCCGGTACGTCTCGTCGGGCAGCATGCCGACCGTGAGGCCGAGCTTGCGCCGCTCGTACCAGCTGGATCGGAGGTCCCACGGGTCGTCCGCGTCTGCATGGACGCCGTCGAACGCGCGACTCGCCGAGCCGGCGTCGCGCATCGCGCTCGCCGTCACCCGGAAGACCTCGTAGCTCCTCGAGAAATGCTCGAGCTGGCTGGCCCCGAGCACCGTCTCGTCGCCGATCGCGTCGGACAGCGCGTGCAGCTGCGAGGTATGCGCCTCGAGGGCGTCCGCCTTGGCATCGGTCTCCCCCGGTGAGAGCGGAAGCCGCATCCAGTGACGCCACTCGCTGTCGCGCGCGGGATGTGCCCAGTGCCAGAACCAGATCGGGAACTCGAGGAGCAGCGCGCCAGACTCGGCGGCGGCCCGCGCGAGCGCGGCACCGACGGTGTCGTGGTCCGTGTGCCCGTCTCGCCGGTAGGGGGCCGCGACGACGACACGCTGTGCCGGCGATTCCCGGACGATCGTCGCTGCGGCCTCTGCGATGAGGTCGGTGGACTCCGAGAGGTGGCCGTCGCCGAGACCGAGCTCGATCGACTCGATGGAGCCACGCTGCCCACCGGTGCTCTCGCAACCAGGGGAAGGACTCGTGCGCAGCCGTCTCAGTGCCTCGTGGAACTCTGCCCGTCTCAGCTCGGCGAGCGCCGGTGGCTGGACGCTCGGCGAGGCCGGGTGCGAGGCCTCGCCCCAGGTGCACAGCAGGACGCGCACGGCCGCTCCGGCCGCGAGTGCCCTGCGGATGAGGCCAGCGGCGCCGAGGCACTCGTCGTCGGGGTGCGCGGCTCCGACGATGAGCAGCGTCTCCGGGCCGAGGTTATCTTCGAGCGCGAGGGTCGGCAGGTGCTCGATACCGGCTTCCCTCCAGGCTGCCTCTGGTGTCCCCGTGTCCAGATGCGTGAACTCCACCGAAGCGGCGCCGATCACGAGCCGACCCCCGATCTCGATGGGGCTTCGGAGGAGCGGTGCAGTGCGGCCGCGAGCTGCTGCCCGTGAGCTGCATCGTCGCGGGCTCCGTGATGCTGACTGAGGTACATGGTGAGGTCGGCGACCCGTCGTGCGTGCGCGGCGTCGAAGGCGAGAGGGCCAGGCCCCATGGCCTCTCCGCAGACTGCCAGCAGGCGCCAGCAGGCGGAGGCGGTGTTCCCGCGCACCCGTTGAGCAAGCGCCCAGTCGGCGCTCCCCGCGTCGATGCGGTCGGCGGCGTCGTCGAGCTGCACCTGGACGCCGTGCAGCAGACGATCCGCCTCACCGAGCCAGGCGAGCCCGAGCTGGTCCGGTTCCCTGCCGCCCACAGCACGTTCAAGCGCACGCCCGAGGGCCACCGCTCCCCCGAACCACACGGCAGCGACCGCGATCCCACCCCAAGCGAACCCCGGACGCGAGGTGTACCAGCCGGCGTCGTCCCCTACGGCTCTCGCAGAGGCCGAGTGGAGATCGACCGGCCCGCTCGGCACTCCACGGAGGCCGGTCAAGGGGGCCCCGCCTTCGCGCGGCACCACAGCCGCCTGCCGGAGGTCGACCACGAACATCCACTCCCCCGTCGAATCCGACGCAGTGACGAGGGCGCGATCCAGTTTCGCTGCGAGCGAGCACCAGCGCTTGGCGCCGGTCAGCTCAGCGTCGGCACCCTCGGCGACGCTGTGCGAGTCCGCTTCCGGAACCCATCGGACAGCCACCGGCGACGCTGAAGCGAAGACGCCCCAGACCTCACCGCGTCCGACTTCCGCGCCCGCCTGCGCAAGGATCGCTGCGGCGTCGAAGTGCGGCTCGACGACACGGGCGGCTGTGAGATCGATCGCGGCGATGCTCGACATCAGATGCAGCAGCGAGCGAGTGCGACCGCGTCCAGGCACCGGGACGGAAGGGAGCTCGCGCAGGACGCCGAGCATCTGCGAGGCGTCCCCTGCGCACTCCTCGGCGGCCGCGAGGAGCCGGGCGCTGCCGTCCCAGAAGTCGGCGTCGACCCCGATCCTGCCCATGAACTCGAGCATCCTGTCTCCCTCCAGCCAAACCCAACGGCGGGATGCTGCACTCCCTGGTCAACAGCACGCTACGCACGCCGACCGTGAGGTCACAGGAGGGTTGACACCAGGCGAGCGAGCCGATAACCGTACGCGCTCCCGAGTAGCGGCAGGCGCTCAGGCACGCGGAGGAAACTCCCACGGAGCAGACCGAGCCTTCCCGTAGCGTCGTGACCCTCATGACGCAGACTCCCCCCGGATTCCCCCTTCTCGACTACGCCGCCATCGGCGACGGGCGCACCATCGCCCTCGTCACGCCCGATGGACGCGTCGACTGGCTGCCGCTGCCCAACCTCGACTCGCTCCCCGTCTTCGCGCGCCTCCTCGACGACAAGAAGGGCGGGTACGTCGAGCTGACCCCCGCGGGCGACTTCACGTCCACGAGGCGGTACATCGAGCAGACCAACGTGCTCGAGACCACCTACACGAGCGAGAGCGGTGTGGCACGCGTCACCGACGCCATGGTCACGGGCGTCGCCGGGCGCCTCCCCTGGGCCGAGTTCGCCCGGCGAGTCGACGGCATCGAAGGCAGCGTCGAGTTCACCTGGCGCGTCGTTCCCGGGACGATGCTCGGCACCAGGTCCCCGTGGCTCGACCGCGTCGGTCGGAACACCATCATCCGCTGCGGCGAGCTCTCCCTCGCCGTCGTCGGCAGCGAGCACGGCCCCGAGAGCGCAGACCCGCGCAGCGGCACGGAGGAGGCCGAGCTCCGAGGCGGGTTCACGACCGTGCCCGACTCGCGACACCTGCTGGTCCTGACCGCAACCGAGGGGGAGCCCCTCCGCGTTCCAGAGCCGGAGAACGTCGACAAGGGCATCGACCGAACCATCGAGAGCTGGCTGAGCTGGTCCAAGGAGTTCTCCTACGACGGCCCATGGTCCCGGCAGGTCCAGCGCAGCGCGCTGGCGCTGAAGCTCCTCATCTACAGCCCCACAGGGGCTATCGCCGCGGCGGGGACATCGTCGCTTCCCGAGAACCCAGCCGGCGGCAAGAACTGGGACTACAGGTTCGCCTGGATCCGCGACCTCGCCTACACCGCCCACGCACTCGTCTGGTTCGGCCTCAGGGAGGAGACGCACGCGGCGATCTCCTGGCTGCTGCGCACCATCCGCGAGCAGGGCCCGGATATCTACGTCATGTACACGCTCAACGGCGAGACGTGCGCGGGCGTCGAGAAGTACGACGTCCCCGGATGGCGCGGCAACAGCCCCGTCGTGACGGGAAACCCCGCGCAAGGGCAGCTGCAGCTCGGCATCTACGGCGACCTCATCGCCATCAGCCGCACCTACGTCGACGACGGCAATCTCCTCGACGTCGAAACCGCACGACTCCTCGCCAAGGTCGCCGACAAGGCCTGTGACGACTGGCGCAAGCGAGACGCAGGAATGTGGGAGCTCGGTGACGAACAGCACTACACCTCCTCAAAGATGGGGTGCTGGCAGGCGCTCAACGACGCGATCGCGCTCGCGGAGGGCGCGCACATCGAAGGAGACGTCGATCGCTGGCGAGCGGAACGGGACCGCATCCGAGCGTGGACGCTGGAGCACTGCTGGTCTGAGGAGCTCGGCAGCTACGTCATGCATCCCGGCTCGGATCGCCTCGACGCCTCCGTGCTGCTCCACGCGCCCAGCGGCTTCGACCGCGGTGCGCGCATGTCGTCCACCATCGACGCCCTGAGCAGGGAACTCGGCCACGGCGCTCTCCTCTACCGGTACTCGGGAGTCGCCAGCGAAGAGCACACCTTCGTCGCCTGCGCTTTCTGGCGGGTCTCGGCGCTCGCCTGCGTCGGCCGTTCCTCGGAGGCGATCGCGGCAATGGACGAGCTCGTCGAGCAGACCAACGACGTCGGGCTGCTCTCCGAGATGATCGCCACCGGCGACGGCGCCTTCTGGGGCAACCTCCCGCAGGGACTCAGCCACCTGGCGCTCATCAACGCCGCGCTCATGATCAGACAGCTCGCACCGGAAGAAGCCACAGATGACCAGTGAACCGACCATCTTCCGCGAGCTGCGCTCGGTGCTCGTCGAGAGCATCTGGTGGGATGCTCGCACCTCCGAACTCGCCTGGGTGGACATCACGATGGGCACCTTCCATCGGGCGAGGCTCGACGGTGCACGCGACGGCAGCGCCGACCGAGTGTCCGCTCTCCCCGCCCCAGTCAGCGCCGTGCAACCGGCCGCCGGCGGTGGCTTCGTGGCATCGCTCCAGGACCGCATCGTCGTGCTCGGGCCGGACGGGGAGCTGCAGAAGACCATCGCCTCCGTCGTGCACTCCCACGGTGGCATCCGCTTCAACGAGGGCAAAGTAGACCCGTTCGGTCGCTTTGTCGTCGGGTCGATGAACACCACGTCGCCCGCCGCAGATGGAGCCCTGTACACCTTCGACGCCGACGGCACCGTCCGACTGCTCCTCGGCGGGTTCCACACGACGAACGGCCTCGAGTGGAGCGACTCCGGCGACACGATCTTCGTGACCGATACGTCGACGCAGACCGTCTACCGGGCGAGCTACGGCCCTGGCCCCGACGACCTCGGCGAGCTGGAGCCGTTCATCCACGGGCGAAACTCGGACGGGCTGGCCAGGGACGTCGACGGCTCCTTCTGGAACGGCATCTACGGTGCTGGACGCGTGGCGCACTGGGACGCCAGCGCGTCGCCGCTGGCTGACCTCACCCTTCCGGCGCCGAACGTCACGTCGGTCGCCTTCGGTGGCGACGGGCTCTCGACGCTGTTCGTCGGAACGGCGCGCGAGAACCTCACCGAGAGCGACCTCGTCGATGCACCACTCAGCGGCTCGATCTTCGCCATCGAGGGCGTCGGGCACGGCCGCCCCGCCAACCTCTTCGGGGCATCCGCAAGCCCGCGGTGACCCCTTCATTCTTCTTCTTCCCCAAGCACGTCACTTCTCGAACCAAGACTGGAGACACGCACATGGATCTCGGCATCACCGGCAAGAAGGCGCTCATCACCGGAGGGGACTCCGGCATCGGCTGGGAGACCGCCAGGCAGCTGCTCGACGAGGGCGCGATCGTCGTCCTGAGCGACAAGGACCCGGACGCGCTCGCGGAGGCGGCCGCCAAGCTCGAGGCGCCGGAAGGCAGGCTGTTCGCGCACGCGGCCGACATCACCCGACTCGATGAGCTCGCCGAGCTGCACGGCTTCGTCCAGGAGCACGTGGGCGACATCGACATCCTCGTGCAGTCCGCGGGGATCACCGGGGCGCAGGGCCTGTTCCACGAGATCGACGACGAGGGCTGGACGAAGACCGTCGAGATCGACCTGCTCGGTCCCGTTCGGCTCGTCCGGCAGTTCCTCCCCTCGCTCCGCAAGGGCGGCTGGGGCAGGATCGTGTTCCTCGCCTCCGAGGATGCGGTACAGCCCTACGACGATGAGCTCCCCTACTGCGCGGCGAAGGCCGGCATCCTCGCGCTCTCCAAGGGACTCTCGCGCAGCTACGCGTCGGAGGGACTGCTCGTGAACGCGGTCTCCCCGGCCTTCATCTCGACGCCGATGACCGACGCGATGATGGAGAAGCGCGCCAAGGAGCTCGGCACGGACATCGACGAGGCGATCGAGTCGTTCCTCGACGAGGAGCGACCGTACATGGAGCTGGGCCGCCGCGGCGAGCCGAGCGAGGTCGCCTCCGTCATCACCTTCCTCTGCTCAGACAGGGCCTCGTTCGTGAACGGCTCGAACTACCGGGTCGACTCGGGCTCGGTCGCGACGATCTAGCCGCCGCTCGGCGCCCGCACACCACGACAGACACCACGTACAGGAGACGAACATGGCAAATCAGTACACCTTCACCGACCCCACCAAGCTCTACAGCGAGATCACGCCGAACTCCGACGACCAGACCGAGCCGGGCCTCGACTCGAAGCTCCGTGACACCGCGGACCTCGGCGAGAGCACCTACGAGGGATCCGGCCGCCTCAAGGGGCGTCGCGCACTCGTGACTGGCGGTGACTCCGGCATCGGCGCCGCCACGGTCATCGCGTTCGCCCGCGAAGGCGCCGACGTCGCGCTCGCCTACCTGCCCGAGGAGCAGGAGGACGCAGACCGGATCACCGCCATCGCCCAGGACGCGGGCGTCAACGTAGTGCAGCTCCCCGGCGAGCTGACCGACGACAAGTACGTCAAGGGCCTCGCGGATGCAGCGGTCGCGAAGCTGGGCGGACTCGACATCCTCGTCAACAACGCGGGCAAGCAGATCTTCAACGAAGACCTCACGACGCTCACGAGCGAGCAGTTCGACGAGACGTTCAAGGTCAACGTCTACGCGATGTTCGAGATCTCCAAGGCGGCGATCCCCCACCTCCCACCGGGTTCGACGATCATCAACACGACGTCCATCCAGGCCTACTCGCCCGCGGCCATCCTCGTCGACTACGCGTCAACCAAGGCGACCATCAACGCCTTCACGAAGGCGCTCGCCCAGCAGCTCGCGCCCAAGGGCATCCGCGTGAACGCCGTCGCCCCCGGACCGATCTGGACGCCACTGCAGGTCACCGACGGGCAGCCGCCGGAGAAGGTCGAGGAGTTCGGCGAGGACACGCCGCTCGGCCGCATGGGTCAGCCAGCTGAGCTTGCGCCCGCTTACGTCTTCCTCGCGTCGCCCGAGTCGAGCTATGTGCTCGGCGAGACGCTCAACGTGAACGGCGGCATGCCGACACCGTAGGGCTCACCTCTCCTACGGAAGCGGACGCCCGGGCCTCAGGCTCGGGCGTCCGTGTTCGCTTCCCGGTCTGTCTCCGCACGTGCGGTGGTCGGGCAGGTGAGGGTCACGGTCGTTCCGGTCTCGTGCGTCTCGAAGCGGATGCGGGCGTGCACCAGCGCGGCGCGCTGACGCATGGATGCGACCCCGAACGTGGTTGCCGCGAGCTCCTCGAGGGGCGCGGCTGCGCCGGTGCCGTCATCGGTGACCGTGAGCACCAGCGTGGAGGGGCGCCAGAGCACGACCACGTCGATCCGGCTTGCCCTTGCGTGCCGCCGAGCGTTCCGGATCGCCTCGACGGCGATAGCGTGGAGCTCAGCGGCGGCGGGCGCCGATACTGCTCCCCTGGTCCCGATCTCCGTGACCTCGACGGGAGCCGCGCCAGCCAGCTCATGCGCGGCGTAGTCCATGAGGGCATCCGGGAAGCCTGCGGGGGCGGGCCGTTCGAGATCCCAGGCGATCGCATCCACGAGGGCAGCGTCATCGCCGGCAAGCGAGGGGAGCACGGTCTCGCGAAGCTGGCGAGCCAACCTGAGCTCGGAGACTCGCTGGACGCCGGAGAGCTGGGTGCGCAGCGTCTCGGCGTAGGCAAGCGCACCGGGGACGAACCTGCCGAAGACACTCGAGTGCAGGACGAGTGCGACGGTCACGGTCGGCACAGGCAGGCGGTCCGCGAAGACGGGGAGCGCGGTCTCGAACAGCAGGTTCGCCGAGACGAGGGGCTGCGCGGGGTGCAATCCCTGCGACAGGAGGACATCGGCGGTCGCCTGCATGAGGCCCAGATCCATCGTGGCGGGCGCTTGCAGGTGGCCGTAGTCGCGGAGTCCGGCCAGCCTCGTCCACGCCTCCGTGAGGATGCCGACGACGTGGGCTCGGAACACCGGATCGAGCTGTCCATCCTCGACGGCGGCGTCGCCACGCTCGAGAAGCAGCGTCGTCGCCGTCTCGAGGATCTCATCGATGGCATCGGCCAACCCGGCTTCGGGCGAGTCGGGGGCTGCTTCGTCGCGAAGGAGGGAGTCGTCGGTCACGGTCCCGATCGTAGATGGGCCGGTCGCAGTCGTGTGTCAGCCGCGCGGCCCTAGGCTGACGCAGGTGACGAGCACTCTGAAGACGACGACCGCGAGGGCGCCTGCCCATGTCGCTGCGCTGCGGATCGCTGTCGGGCTCGGCATCATCGGACTGCTCGGGTTCACCTACGCGAGCAGAATCGAGGTCGGCGACGACAACCCGTTCGACTTCTTCGGCTACTTCACGAATCAGACGAGCCTGTTCACGAGCCTGCTCCTCATCGCCACCGGCGCCCTCTCGTTCCGCGGCCGCCCGGCACCGCCCTGGCTCACCGTGCTGCGTGCGGTCGCGACAAGCTGCATGATCATCGTCGGGGTGATCTACAACACCCTCGTCCCTGGAACGGGCTCAGCACCTCCCTGGGTGAGCGCCATCCTGCACGTGGTCTTCCCCGTCTACGTGGTCCTCGACTGGCTGCTCGTCGGAGATCGGCGCCCACTCCCGTGGCGAGGTATCTGGCTCGTGCTCCCCTACCCGCTTCTGTGGATGCTCGTCGTGCTGCTGCGAGGGGCGACTGACGGGTGGGTGCCGTACGGCTTCCTGCTGCCGGAGCGCGGCGTCGCTCTCCTAGCGCTCCACGTCGTTGGCCTCCTCGTCGCCCTCATCGCGGCCGCGGCGCTCGTCTGGTGGGCCTCGCGATTCCGCGGCCTGCCCTGGGCGACGGTTCAGCCCCGAGTCGGGGCGGCGATCCGTCCTCGGCGCTGAGCTGCGGACATCCCATCGCTGATGCCAGCCGCTCGTCGAACCCCCTCGCGGTCGCACGAGCACATCGAGGGAGCCGAAGGCCGCGATCGGTCAGAGCAGCCGAGTCAGGGCATCGACCAACGCCTGGACGAGACTCACAAGGCCTGCCCCGAACTGGACGCACTGCTCGAGGGTGCGCCGAGCGACGTCGGGGACGAAGAGCCACAGGATTCCGAACGTGGCGACGAGCGTCACAGCGGTGACGGCCAGCAGGAAGCCGGCCGCCGCGAGGCGGGGATAACGGAGCGACGAGGTCACGTTCGTCGGCTGCGTCCACCAGGGAGTCGCGCGGCGCGAGCTCGGCGAACGCTTCGCACGCGTCGCAGTCCGCGCGGATGAGGTCTGTCGGCGGGGCGGCTGACTCCGCTTCGCTGTCGTCGAGCCGACACGCGCCGGACGGGTCTTCCCGCTACCTGCCCGCGGGGTCGTTCGGACCCGCTTCGCTCCGCTCGATCCGGGGCTGCGACGCTTGTTCGACGACGGGCGGGCCACAGGCGCTCCTCCGTGTTGGGGAGCCATCAATCTATCCCCTCGGATCGGGCCGAACGGCTACGTTCAGGTCACGGTTCCCCGGTCGCGCAGACGGCCTTGTTATCGTGTCGCCGATGTTCTCCGAATGGAAGCGCAAGCGAGCCGCGGGGAAGGTGACCGCCGGAGACGGCCACGCGCTGAGGCGGTATCGCTGGTGGCAGCCGTTCTCGCGCGCGCTCCTCCACTTGCGGCTCGCGGAGAGCGATGGGCTGCGACATCTCTGGTCGGTCAACGTGAAGCTCTGGGGGGACTCCGACGGCGAGGTCGTCGCTGATCTGTACCGGGACGGGCACCACGTCGCCCACTCGAAGCTGCCGGCCATCTTCGAGGTGCCGGGCGGCACCATCGAGGTCGCGGTAAGCGGGTACGGGCTGAAGCGCTGCCATTTCGTCTCCTCGGATGGCAGCGAGCTGCAGCTCACCCCCGACGGGGCCTCGGCCGAGGGTCGCCGGGCCCGGCTCCGACAGACCAGGCCCGGGTTGAGCCGCCTCATCGGCGCGGCGTCGCTTGGCATGCTCGTCGTCGCGCTTGTGCTCGGACTCCCCCAGATCGTCGAGCAGGTGACGAACATCCCGCTGGTGGCGGAACGCGTCGGCACCTTCTCCTCGCCGATCCATCTGCCGTCGTGGCTCAACGTCTCCCTGCTTGTCGCTGCCCTGCTGGCGAGCTCAGAGCGCGCGCTCCGCCTGCGCTACAACTGGGTGCTCGACGGCGGACTGTTCGACGGCGATGACTGAGGGCGAGAGCTCGTCCGAGCGGAGGAACTGATCTCCCTCCGAGATTAAGTTGTGCACAATTCAGTTGTGTGCAATGCTTTCTGTATGCCGGTAACCGATGAGATGATCTGCTTCTCCCTCTACGCCGCAAGCCGCGCCACGACGCAGGCCTACCGCAAGCTGCTCGAGCCAGTCGGCATCACGTATCCCCAGTACCTCGTGCTCGTGATCCTCTGGAACGACGGCGAGCAATCAGTGAGCTCCCTCGGGGAGCTCCTACAGCTCGACTCCGGCACCCTCTCACCGCTCCTGAAGCGCATGGCTGATGCAGCACTCATCACTCGCGAACGACGTCGAGGCGACGAACGAGTCGTCGTGGTCACACTCGCCGAGCGCGGCACCGCACTGCGCGGACAGCTCTCGCACATCCCGGCCCGCATCGCAGCGGGGACCGGCCTCGACAGCCAGGAATCAGCGGCGGCGCTCCTGCGCACGCTGCAGCACCTGACTGAGACCATGCAAACCACCGCCGCACAGGCGGAATCACAAGGAAAGAAGGACTAGCTGTGGACGTGCTCTACACCGCGGAAGCGCTCTCGACCGGTCAGGGGCGAGATGGTCACGTCGTCACAAGCGACGGCACCGTCGACCTCACGATGGCCATCCCAAAGGAGATGGGCGGACCAGGCGGCGGTGCGAACCCCGAGCAGCTCTTCGCCGCTGGATACGCCGCCTGCTTTCACTCGGCATTGAACGCCGTCGCCAGGGGCAAGAAGGTCGATGTTCGTGACTCGAGCGTCGGCGGCCGAGTGCAGATCGGGCCGAACGGCGAAGGCGGATTTCAGCTCGCCGTGCTGCTGGAGGTCGTGATCCCGAACCTGGGACACGACGAAGCACAGGCACTCGCCGACGCCGCCCACCAGGTCTGCCCCTACTCGAACGCCACCCGCGGCAACATCGACGTCACGATCACAGTCTCGGAGGACTGAACATGCGCACCATCACCCACTCCACTTTCGGAGAGCCCCAGGACGTCCTGACCGTCGAGGATCACGAGCTTCCGCAGCCCGGCCCCGGCGAGGTGCGCCTGCGGATCCTCCTCTCCCCCATCCACAACCACGACCTCTGGACGGTGCGTGGAACCTACGGCTTCAAGCCGGAGCTGCCGGCGCGGGCAGGAACCGAGGCCGTCGGAATCGTCGACGCACTCGGCCCCGAGGTCGATTCGCTGGCTGTCGGTCAGCGGGTCGCCACCGGCGGATCCTTCGGCGCTTGGGCCGAGTACGTGACCACCCCGGCTGCCGGCCTCGTCCCGGTACCGGATTCGGTCCCGGACGAAGCGGCCGCGCAGCTCGTCGCGATGCCCTTCAGCGCCATCAGCCTGCTCGAGTCGCTTGGTCTGGAGCGCGGTGACTGGCTCGTTCAGAACGCCGCGAATGGCGCGGTCGGCCGGATGGTCGCGCAGCTCGGAGCCGCACGGGGCGTGAACGTCATCGGCCTCGTGCGCCGTGACGAGGGCGTCGAGGAGCTGCGCGAGCAGGGCATCGAGCGCATCGTCGCGACCAGCTCCGAAGGCTGGCGGGACCGGGTCGCCGAGATCACAGGTGGCGCCCCCATCAAGGTCGGCATCGAGTCGGTGGGCGGCAAGTCCGCTGGCGAGGTGCTCTCGCTCCTCGCCGAGAACGGCGAGCTCGTCGTGTTCGGCGCCATGGCGTCCCCCACGCTCGAACTGTCCTCAGGTGACGTCATCTTCAAGCAGGCCACGGTGCGCGGCTTCTGGGGCAGCAAGGTCAGCCAGTCCATCGACGCCGGCCTCAAGCAGCGTCTCTTCGGGGAGCTGCTCCAGCACCTCGGATCTGGTCAGCTGACCGTTCCTGTAGCCGACGTGTTCCCATTCGAGCAGATCACGGCTGCGGTCGAGGCGAGCCTCGCATCCGGCCGTGTCGGCAAGGTGCTGCTCCGCCCGTAGCTCCCGCCGAGATCTTGCCCCGTCCCACGAAGTGTGGGGCGGGGCTCTCGTCGTCTGGACGCAGCTTCGCTCTCCGGACTCCTTCAAACGACGCAGGCATGCTTGAGCCATGTCGAAACTCTCACAGCTCCTGTCACCGAAGCTCCCGCCGGGGATGAGTATCCCGGACCCCCTCGAACGGGCCTGGACGTGGATGGAGACCCAGGGGTGGGGCTTCGAGAACAAGCACGGCTACTTCCTGACCCCGTACGCCGGAACGGCAGAGCTTGGCATCGTCTTCTCCCCCACCGAGACGCTCACCGGATGGTTCGAGGCAGGAGAGAACGGACACGACCGACTCTTCCCCCTTGGCCAGACCGACGGGACCGGGGGCTTCGCAGCGCTCTGGCGAGACCCCTCTGACGAGGTGCGCGTGGTCGTCCTCGGTTCAGAGGGCGAGCGACTCTACGTCGCTGACGACGCCATCGACTTCCTCCGCCTCCTGGCCATCGGCTACCTGGAGCTGAACAGCTACTCCATCGGCGAAACGCCGATCGACGACGATGTGGAGTCGGTGGCTGCGCTCTCAGATTTCCGCGCTTGGGTCGAGCAGGAGTTCGATGTCTCCGTGCCACCGAAGTGGTCGGTCCGCAAGCCGGATCCCTTCGCCGCCTGGGTCGGTGAGGTCAAGGGCGAGGAGCTGGAAGTTTCGGTCGGGGGTCCCGCACCGGAGCCGGACCCCACCCCGTTCGTCCTGCCGTCCGTCGACATCGATGCGGTTGTCTCGGCCTGCCGGAAGCTGCTCTACGAGCCGCGTATCGACGGCATCCGCTTCCGTCGACTCGATGGACTGCGGTTGACAACCGCGGCCTGGGGACACGAACTGGAGATCGTCAAGGAGCGGGAGCCGGCCGGGCTCGACGAAGAGACGGCCCTCGCCAGCCTGATGAGTGACGTGCGGTCCGCGTTCATCGCGGCATGGGGCGCCCCTCGGGGCGCAGCGCCAGCGAAGGACTCCTGGGTGGCAAACAAGCTGGTGGTGACGTCGATCGAGCACGTCGACCTCTGGCCAGCCGGCGACGACCTCATCGTGGCGCTGTTCACGAGCGCGACCGAGGGCCTGCAGATCGCCGCGGTCGTCTCTGAGGCCGCGGTCGACGAGCCCGCGAACTACTGACGCCCGATGTCTGAGCTCACCTACGCGGAGGTCGGCGCAACCGCCGAGAAGAGGCTGCCGAGCGGGTATCACCACGTCCGCGAGTCGCTCGTCATTGGGCACGGGCGCGGCACGTTCGAGCGGGCAGCAACCGAGCTGCTCGAAGGACAGGCGCAGCGCCGAGCGGGAGCGGACGTTCAGCTGTCGGATGTCCCGCTTCGCAAGGGTTCGCGCGTGGTCATGCGGTTGCGCATCGGGCCGCTGCGGTTTCGAATACCCTGCCTCGTCGTCTGGGCCGAGCGCACCTCGACATCCTGCGGCTTCGCGTACGGCACGTTGCCCGGGCATCCGGAGCGGGGTGAGGAACGGTTCGAGGTCCGTTTGACCGAGACGGGTGCGGTTGTGTTCAGCATCGTCGCGTTCTCGGCTCCGGGGCGCTGGTTCACGCGCATCGGGGGACCGATCGCCCGGCGTGTGCAGACAAGGATGACGCGGCGGTACCTCGAGGCGCTGAGGAGTGGAGAACCACGCTTGGCCTGAATTCAGCCTTTCGGCGGTGCCCGTGCCATCTCCTCCGTCGCCATGGGATCACACGGCGAGCCGCCGAGGGACACCGTGACAGCAACGGGAGATGTCACGCCCTCCGAAGTGCTCTCATTTCGCCACCTGACGGAGGTCGGACTCCTACGAGCGCGGCTGGTCTCTCCGATCAGGGTGACAGCTACCCTCACTGATCCTGCGGAATCCCCAAGCGCTCCCTCACCTCGGGAATGTGCCACGGAGTGCTGGCGATCTCGTCGCGCAGCGTCTTGCGTGGTCGCCCCTTGCGATTGACGAGCACCTCGAGGTCGATCGTCGTCGACTCTGTGATCGCGTCGATGACAGCGCCCACCCCGGAAAGCGACGCCATCCCCGATTCGATCATGACGAGCAGTGGAGGCCCCTGGCGTTTCGACACCGCGTTCGGGTCGGCGCCGCCCGCGATGAGTCGGCCGACGAGACCCGCTTCTGTGGCGAGGTCGTGCTCTCGGTTCGAGAAGAGCAGGTGCAGCGCGTTGAGCCCCGAACCGAGCGTGACCGCTGCATCCGCGCCATCGTCGAGGAGTCGTTCCGCGATGCCGACACGGGCGAGCACATCGGCATTTATCATCGCTCGAAGGAGCGGAGTGTCGCCGGTGGACAGCGCGAACTTCGCCTCGACGGGGGTGTAATCCGCGAGGAAGTCGGCGAGCGATTCTTCCTCGGCGCGGTGTGCTCGATTCGGCATGATCTTCTCCTGAGCGGTTGCTGCCCATGCAGCTCGGTGCCACCCTAACGAAGGCCGGAAGGCCAGGACTGAAGGAGAGCCGACGATTCTCGAGCGCCGGCGGACACGTCGGTTCTCGCCACGATGCTCCATCTTCTCTAGGCTGAGAGCATGCGCCGAAGTCCAGAAGCGAGTTCTCGACGAAGCGCCGGAGCACGTCCTCATCTCTTGATCGCGTTGCTCGCAGCAGCCCTTGTGCTGACCGGATGCGCGTCGGTGACACCCGTCGAGAATCAGGAAACAGACTCCGCACCTCCCCCGTCATCCTCGCTCGTACCCCCGGCCAATTCGGCCGAGTGGGCGTCCGAGGCTTTCGGAACGTTCGATGAGTACACGTCGAGCGGCACCGGCGAGCTGCGCGTCGAGCTGCCCGCCGAGGTCGCCAAGGCACGTTCCGGCATCATCGACATCGCCTATGACGGCGGCGCACCCCTGACGTTGTGGTCAGAGGATTCCGCGGGCGCGCTCGGGATGATCCTGCTCGACACGAGCATCGAGGGCTACACAGCTGACCCGACTTCCTTCAACGGCCAGACGATGTGGTGGGCGGCGAACGAGCCGCCCTCGGCACTGCTCGTCGAAGCCGACGGAGCCTGGGAGGTCACCGTTCGCCCCATCGACTCTGCGCCTCAGCTCCCCGAATCCGGGACGGGGTACGGCGCGTATCTCTACGACGGCCCGGGCGGCGCGTTCACGGGTGTGAAACCGGACACCGGGGTCGGCATGTCGATGACGGAGTACCGCTCGGGCGCCGACGGCATCGGCGGTGGAGAGACACCGTACGAGGCTGTCAGCGAGCAGCGCAGGGATGCCGACTTCCGAGGGGAGCTCGCGGCTGGCCCTTCGCTGATCTTCGTCTCCCAGCGGGGCGAGTGGGAACTCGACCTCCCCTGATCTGGACCAGCGACGAGGCGTCGAGCGCATTGCTGGGATACGCGCTAGATTCTGGGCCCCTCCGGACTTCGCTGCTCGGTGTCCACTTCTGGAGCGTGGACTGGTGGATCACAACGCCACTGCTGGCGCGTCGGGCTGTCTTGCTGGCGTCGCCCTCGAACTGATGACCACAACCGTCGTCTGTGTCGCGCACAATCGTGGACTCCGACCTTCGTCGCGATGCCCATCGCCATCGGACTGGGCGGTGGGCCGCTCTTCGTCATCAAGAGGACCGGTCTCATGCCGGCGCGACCCGCGACCTCGATGGAGACAGCTACTGCCCTGTGCTCGCACTCGGGGCGAACCTTGTAGGAGTTGCTAGCCCGCCTGCACCGCCGCTGGATCATCTGCGGTCAAGTGAGTGCCGAGATGAACGCGCCGGCGCGCAAACTCGCGGGGCCACGTGGGCAGTATCGCCGATAGGTTTGGGACATGTTCGAGTTCGTGCTGTTTTGTCTCCCCGCGGCGATCTACTTATTCGTTCAGTCGCGCGGGGAGAATCGGACGCTCGCTGCCGCACGCCTGCAACTCGGACTAACGTGGGGGTCGGCAAACGGCTATGCGTGGGCAGGTCTCCTGCTCTTCCCGCTGCTCTTCGCGGGTTGGCTGGCGATTGTCGCGGTGCCAGCTGAGGTCGTTGATGCCCCTGGCGTGTCAGTTGCTCGTCTCACTTCCCTGGGAGTCGCGCTCAGCGTCGTACTGCGCGCTTTCGGCGAGGAGGTTCTTTTTCGCGGTCTTCTCGGAGGCGTCCTATCGCGTCGACTCGGCTTTCAGAAAGGAAACCTGTTGCAGTCTCTAGTGTTCGTCGTGCCGCACCTCGGGATTCTGCTGGTCGATATCCGCGCCTGGCCTGTCATCCCGGCCCAGTTTGCGGCCGCTTGGATTCTTGGCTGGTTGCGTGAGAAGACGGGGACCTTCGTGCCCGGGGCACTTGTGCATGCAGCGGCAAACGTGTGCGCAGGATTGCTGCTGAGCTGACAGCTGAGCACAGTAGGCATAAGCCAGAGCGGTGGTGCCGTCAAGTACGTACAGAAGCATCCGCCCTCGCCCAAGGAAGAGCAAACTTCGCTGGCACAATCTTCCTCACGTGCTCGCCGCGGTAAACCTCGTGCTCTCTTTACGCTCTCACGTTCCATCACATCGTCGTCCCCGGCTCTGGGCCCCCTTGTTCCCTTCTGTGCGTTATATGCTCCCCGGTTGAGGAAGAGGCCGTCCTCGTCGCTCATGCGTGCTCACTGCTCAACATCTACCAATCCGCGAAAAGGCTTGAGGATGCCGTAAGCGTGGGCTTTTCTTTCGTCCGTCAGACAAGCGCGAGTGACTTCTCAAGCAGGCCCAGAGTCTCGCTAGTTCTCGAGGCCGGCAGGACCAACGAATCTGACTCACCTCGCATTCGGAAATCCCGTCTGGCCTGGACAGAGCTGCCGCACAAGGACGTCCGGATATGAACACAACGGCCCCACGCAGGCGCTCGAATGTGTTGTCGGAGGTCGGTCGGCGTCCGGCGGCGCTACCCCAGAAACGCTTGGATGATGAGCCCGATCGCAGCACCGAGGATGCACAGACCGACGACCCCGCCAGCCGTCCAGAGCCCGATCAGGACCGACCTGCTCAACCCCGGCTTCAGACCGAGCTCCTGCCCGATCCCTCTGATACGAGCCCGTTCCTCCTCGGGACTGAACGCCACCTCGAACCCACCGGGCGCGACACCGAGCTGGATCACGCGGCCGTACTTGACCCGACCCGACTGGTAGGACATCGAGAAACCGAGTCGAGGGACCGTTCCGGACACCCCGGCGCTCCAGCTGATGCGACGCAGGGTGTCGTTGATGCTGAACTTCCCCGCGCGCTCGTTCACTCGAACGTTGTACGTGATGCTGTCGCGAACGTCGTTGACCGCGAGGATGCTCACCCACCGGGCATCGGCGAGTGCAAAGCCGACGTCAAAGCCACCTGGCACTCGGACGACCGCGAAGGGCTTGTCGGCAAGTTCGGCTTCGACGAGCCCCGCGAAACGTTCGGTGATATGCACCGGCTCAGCATAGGCCTGACGGCGTTACCGCACGGGGCAGCACTGGGATCCGTCAGAGCGTGATGATGAGGACCGTTATGACGGTGACGAGCAGCACCGCGGCGATGCCGGCTCCGCATCCGATCGCTGCGATCGCCCCGTACCCGAGCCTTGAGACGCGCGCTCCGGACTGCCGTGCGGCATCGAGGAACTGCGGACCTCCGCCCACATTCCACGAGTTGGCAGCCGAGATCTGATTCCGGAGGGCTCCGACGTCGGCTGCGGCTCCCGCAACCGGTCGGTCGAGGACGGCCGCGACGGCCCCGGCCGTACTGTACCCGAGCGCGCGAGTCACGGCATCGGGGTCAGCGAGGAGCAGGTACTGCTGTCCGCCGACGGAGAGACGGATCTTCTGAGCAGTCGACCTGACGCTCACCTCTGGTGCTTGCGCGCGAAACACAGCCGTCCAGCCGTCCGGCGTGAGAGCCCAGAGCGTCACCCAACCGTCGCCGACCTCCACGTTTCCTGGCACGTACCCGTTCCCTGCCGGGTTGACGAGGGCACCGGAGAATGTGGCTCGAGTGAACGGCATCGGAGAGGTCATCCCCATATGTTATTTACTGTGCGCTCACCGCTGGCGGTGCCCCGCGGGGAGCGCACAACGGTTCGGCTCCCGTGGGTTCGAGCAGACGACCAGTAGGGCGATGACGGACGCGGATCTAGATCGGATCGCGACGAGGACCATCGGGACACCTCCGCAGCTGCTGACCGACATCGCCATGCGCCGTCCGGATCTGCGCCCCAGCATCACTTTGACCCCGGGAGCGACGCCAGAGCTACTTCGGTGAATGAACGGTGTGCGGCCGAGCGGTCGTCCGCAACCGCTGCCGCCCCGGCGGGCGCCTCTCCAGCTGACGACTCGCCCGGGTGGTGCCCAGTATCCCCCTCTGGGTGGCGCTTTCCATGGGTCTCTTAGCGTTCGCCGGTCTCAGCGCAGTCCTTGGCCTGAGCGACTCAGACACCGCCCCGAGCCTCTCGGTGCAGACCTACCCGGAGAGCACGGATGCAACCGAGATCGCCGAGCACCTGGAGCTCTACGAGCAGGAGCGGACGAAGATCGCCGAGCTGTCAGTCGCTCTCGACGAGAACCCGGTCAAGCCCCTCGTGAACCTGTTCGACTGGATGGAGGAACAGGACGCCAAGATGACGGACCCGAGCCTCAGCGTGCATTCCGCCGAGAGCATCGTCATCCAGACAAGCACGTTCCGCTCGGAGCTGGAGCAGAGCGTTGCCGATGCGCAGGCCCGTCGAGTGAATGCGAGCGGGTCTGTCAGCGAAGGTATCGTCGACGCGGCTGGAAACGGATTCACTGACATTTAGTGGGATGCGGCGACAGCCTGCAAGACCGACTCGAACGCGGAGGAGGGCTGCCGAACCACCGGATGCGTCAACGGCGGCAGCCCCCTCGCGGTCGTCTTCTCCCCGAAGCCGAGCTCGGCGCATGGCACAGCAGAATGACGACCGTGCACGAGCTCGCGCATGTGTTCCAAAAAGCAGACGACATCCGTTACACGGACGACAGCGGCGGCTATCAACCGCTCCTCCTTCAGAGCCTGTTCCAGGGCAGCAAAGAAGTCATGGCCGACTGCTACACGCTCATGTACTTCGATGAATGGACTCTGAGCGATGGGATCACTGAAAGCGCCTCGGGCACATCTGCGGCGACAGTGAGCGTCAGGCGATCCGCAACTGGGCGACCAGTGTGAACGCGCCCCTCGGGTGACGGGTGGGCCGCCTGCTTGAGGCTTCGCCTCACTCCGTGTCATCCGCTCGAGTGGCGAACGCCACGGATGCTCTCAAGCCCAAGCCCGAACTGCACTTGCGGTCCAGGCCGGTCACGGCTCGTCGCTGAGCGCGCCGTGGCCCATGCCGTCCTCGATACTCGTGCCGTCGTTCAATGTCAGTCGGGGAATTCGGCGAGCGCGCGCCGCAGGCCCCGAGCCGAGGCGAATCCCGACCGGGAGGCGATCATCGATGCGGCGAGTGACGGATCCTGCTTCCAGATGCTGTGCGCGATGACCGCGCGGCTTCTCCGAATGGCGGAGACGACGGTGTCGCCTTCCTGGTTGTAGCGAAGTTGCAGTTTGCGAGGTGAGACTTTGAAGCGATCTGCGAGAGAGACGGGGGTGAGGTTGGCGTCAGCAGCATGCAGACGGATGTGCCTCAAGGATGCCAGGTAGAGGTCAGGTTCCTGCAGGTGAGCCATGCGCGCCAGCAAGCCTCGGGCGAGGGTTGCGGCCGCGTGTTCAAGGGTGTCGGCGGTCGCTTTGGACACCGGTGCTGGTGCCTGGGCAAGGCCGTAGCACGCGGTGAAGACGAACGTGTTGAGCGTCGGGTCGACGAGTCGTTTGATGCCCTCTACGGGAGAACCAGAATCGCCGCGACCGGCCACCGGCAGGTCGATACTGAACAGGATGACCTCGGTCCGCTCACCCGCGGCGACGAGCTCGATCGTTGAGCTGCCCGAGGCGACGGCGGACACCTCTCCGCGGGCGAGCGGCACCGTTCGCCCGTCCACCCCGACGTGGACCTGACCAGCGTTCGCGAAGACGAACAGCGTCCGCGACTCGAGCGAGGTTCCCGTCCGATGCACTCGGTAGCTCGATGCGGGGACGCTCGCCCACGCACAGATGAAGGATGGACCTCGGAGCGCAGAGATGCTGTAGCTCTCGGCGCGTTCCATGTCGACCAGCGTGATCCCGGTGCTGTTGAGCAGCGCAGCAAAGTGAACGTCGTCTTTGGATTCTCGAGCCTGAAGACGGGCGTACCCGAGTGGGGATGATTTGGGCACGTGGAACTCGTTTCGCTCTCTTGTGCACGAGTCCAGCACGCAAGAGACTTCCCCAAGCCGCCCTGTCGCAGGATAGAACCTCCCTGTCGCGGGATCGACGTGAAAATACCTCAGCTCAGAGCGGGTCGGGAAGTGAACCACCAACTGCCGTGCATTCCATCGTTTTCCGCCGATCGAGCCGGACGGGATCTTCGATCACCGAGGGCCCCGGGGCGCAGCGAGGCACGATGAATGCCACGCGGGGTGGTGCACCCAGATCCGCGTGGCCTCCATCGATACGTGCCCCAGGATCTGTTCCCCAACAACCTGGGAGAGTCCCCCGACTCTCAACGCCGAAGCGTGCGCGATCACAGGCAACTTACGTGCTCTCCTGCCAACCGCTCCGCAGTCAGTCCTAAGCTGACGCCAAATGACCTCAAGTCGGCGCTAAATGTGCGTTCGCATGGGTCCGAGCGGCCAGTCCCCGCCTGTCTCGCAGTCAGGCTCGACAGCATCAGCGCGACGAGCGACATGCGCTGGGTGGCCGCTTCTGAGCTCGGCACTCTCACTACGGGGAGCGCTGCTCGTCCACCCGGTCCCTGGAGTCTCTGGCGATCGCCCATCGGGTGACCCCAACTGCGAGGAAGAATGGCACGCCGCAGAGGGCGAAGACCAGGACCCTCAGCCACCATGCTTCGACGAGCGGCACGAGGAAGATGACTGCCAGCACGGACACCAGAGCCACAGCACGGAATATCCCGGCGCGGCGTCCGTTCAACAAGAGTCCCATTCCGTGGCGTTCCGGGACTCGCTCCCAGGCGTCGACTCCCGCCCTCCAGACGATGCCTGACGAGTCGGTGCGTTTTGTCCCCACCGGCACCGAAGGGTGAGGTGGCAGGTCTGGGACCGCGTTCTCCGCCCCCGCCTCGAGATCCATGCTTCGACGGTACAGGTCGGATGTCCGAAGCGAGTACGGGTGCGCCCATGAGCTTTCTCCTTCGAGGTGCCATGGGTGTGTGCGCGCCGCTGTCACGGCCGGTCCTGTGCGCACAGTCGCGGTCCTCAGCGCGATCTCCGTCAGGCCCGAGTAGACGACCGCGCTGGGGTGCAGGGGAATCGCGGAGACGTCGTCAAGGTCAGCCGTGCACACGGCTGGGGTCGACTCCTGTCCCCGGAGAGACCCAGCGTCGTCGGCTGCGCGAAGCTCAACGAGCCAGAACGTGATGGCCTGTGCGACCTGGGCCGCGGTCTTACCGGTACTCATCGCGAAGTCACTCACGGGTGATGAGCATCAGCGGGCCTCGAGACGCGGGGCCGGTCTTCGTGAACACACGCGACAGCCGGGCCGCGTACCGTCGAGGAGATGACGGCAGACCAAGCATCGCTCTCCGCAATCTGGTTCAGCATCGCTCTGCTCGCAGCTGGGTATGCGCGCTCGCGAAATCGGTCAGCGTGGACTTGGTGCCTGCTCACCCTCTTCACCGGTCCAATCGCGGTGTTCCTCCTCGTCGTGTGGCCTGCGCGGGAGCCCAAACCGGACGCGCCGCGAAGTCACCATCGCTGAGCGCACCTAGATGTCGGTGTCCTGTAGCCACCCGGTGACGCCGTCCCAGTCGCGACTCACGAGCGCCATCGAGGCTTCGTCGCCGGTCTTGTGGCAGGTCGCGACGAGGCAACGCCCTTCCCCTTGAACGCTGCACTCCGTGCCAGATGGAGCGTTGGCAGGCGTCTCTCGCCCCAGGAACGAGGTGAGGCGCACCGCCTGTGGCGCGCGCCGAGCAGTCGAGGATGGCGTCCACGTCTTGCTGCTCGCCGGCAATTCGGAGGAACGTCAAGCCCTCTTCGATTGGCAGTTCCAGCGTCCTCGGCCTGGGCGGACGCCGGTGATGAGGCCGGCATCGCTGGTGAGGTTGCAGCCGTTCTCGAGCGGCATCTTCTCGAGCAAGTTCATGCGGAGCGGCCTTCCAAACGACAACAGGGGCACGACCAATCCGCCGCGCCCTGCCCTACGCGCGGTGTCCCAGAAGTCGAGGCAGGCTCCGGGCGAGTCCCCAGCGGAACGGGCAGAACTTCCCTGGCGACGGATCGCTGGGCGCCGATATGGTCGTGGCGCCAGGACAAAGCCGAGTGAGGAGACACGATGGGACCCACAACAAAGAAGATCATCGGCGGGGTCGTTGGAGCGATCATGCTCGCTGCTGGCGCAGTCACCGCCGCGGCCCCCGCGCAGGCCGGAGTCGCATACGCCTACGTGACGGGCCCCTCGTTCCAGCTGTGCGAGCACTACGCCGACCGCTACATGGCCAGCCAGGGCGGCAACGGCTACGACGCCGCGTTCCGATCGACCTGCGCAAAGAGCGGCAACGTGTGGAAGTCCAAGGTCACGCTGTCCTACTAGCCGACAGCACCACCGACTCTCACCTGTTGAGCCATCGGCGCTCTCGTGTTGAGAGGGCCACGGCTCTGGCCGTCCAGGGTGCACTCCTCTGCGGAGTGAAGTCGATGTCAGGTTCCTCGACCGAGGTCACGTTCCCGCTGGCGACCATCGCTGCGCTACTCAAGTCGACGGAAACGCAGATGGTCCTGACCAAGGGAAAGAAGTGGTGGGCCCTGCCGGGATCGAACCGACGACATCCACGGTGTAAACGTGGCGCTCTACCAGCTGAGCTAAAGGCCCTCGGCGAGCAAGTGTAGCGCGGCCGCGTGCTCCGATCGAACGCGAGCCTCACCCGGGCGAGCGGATGCGGCGACCCGGTAGCTGCCGTCAGCCCTGACGAGGAAGGAGCGTCGCGTCGCGGTGCCAGCAGCCTCGTCGAACGCACCATACGCACGGGCGGCCGAACCATGCGGCCAGAAGTCGCTGCAGCCGGTGAGGAGTGCATCCGCGCCAAGCTCGACGAGCCACGCTCGCAGCGCAGCTGAGCTGTCGGTCGAGACGACGAGCACCTCGGGAGTCTCGGGCGCGGAGCCCCACTCGGGCCGATCGCGGGCCTCACTCACCAGCTGGGCGAGGTCGGATATCTCGTCGGCGCACACGGGCGTGAACGCCATGGGAACGAACACGACCAGCCGTGATGATGGTGCCGGCCCGGCCACCACGCCCATCCCACCCCGGTGGTCGACCAGAGAAATCGACTCAAGCGGCGGCGCGAATTCGCTCACGATCAGGCCCTCTCCGCCGGCGATGTTCGGTTGTGCGCGCTTCGACAAGCATTCACGCCAACCTGCGTGTGCATCGCACAAACCAAAGATAGGCTAGCCGGTGGACTGCGCGTCATAACCTGGCGCGCGCCATAGACGTGACGAACCCGGAACGAAATGAGGTCGACGGTGGCTGTTAACAACCAGGATCCGTACTCAGAGCATTACGTTGACAGCGACCCCGAGGAGACCGCCGAATGGCGCGAATCGCTCGATGCGGTCGTAGACGCGCAGGGACACCAGCGCGGGCGAGACATCATGCTCAGCCTTCTTGAGCGGTCTCGGGAGCGCCACCTCGGCGTTCCCATGGTTCCAACCACCGATTACGTGAACTCGATTGCGCCCGAGGACGAGCCAGAGTTCCCAGGTGACGAGTCGCTGGAGCGCACCTACCGATCGTGGATCCGCTGGAACGCGGCCATGACGGTGCAGCGCGCACAGCGCGAAGGGGTTGCCGTCGGCGGCCACATCTCCTCCTACGCCTCGCAGGCGACGCTCTACGAAGTGGGTCTGAACCACTTCTTCAAGGGCTACGACCACGCGGATGGGCCCGACCAGGTCTTCTTCCAGGGGCACGCTTCCCCCGGCAACTACTCGCGCGCCTTCCTGCAGGGTCAGATCAGCGCCGAGCAGCTCGACGGCTTCCGCCAGGAGCAGTCCGCTGCCCCGCACGGCATGCCGTCGTACCCGCACCCGCGCCTCATGAAGGACTTCTGGCAGTTCCCGACGGTCTCGATGGGTATCGGACCGCTCAACGCGATCTGGCAGGCGCAGTTCAACAAGTACCTCACCAACCGCGGCATGAAGGACGCCTCCGGCTCGCACGTCTGGGCATACCTCGGCGACGGAGAGATGGATGAGGTCGAGTCGCGAGGACAGCTGCAGGTCGCAGCCAACCAGAACCTCGACAACCTCACCTTCGTCGTCAACTGCAACCTGCAGCGCCTCGACGGCCCGGTTCGCGGCAACGGCAAGATCATCCAGGAGCTCGAGAGCTTCTTCCGCGGCGCCGGCTGGCACGTCATCAAGGTCGTCTGGGGTCGCGAGTGGGACTCCCTCCTCGAGCGCGATGACAAGGGCGCGCTGCGCACCCTGATGAACGAGACGCCAGATGGCGACTTCCAGACGTACAAGACCGAGTCGGGCGGGTTCGTTCGCGAGAACTTCTTCGGACGCGACCCCGAGGCGCTCAAGCTCGTCGAGAACTACAGCGACGACGAGATCTGGGGCCTCAAGCGAGGCGGCCACGACTACCGCAAGGTCTACGCGGCGTACAAGGCGGCGACCGAGCACAAGGGTCAGCCGACCGTCATCCTCGCGCACACCATCAAGGGCTACGGTCTCGGACCGCACTTCGAGGGCCGCAACGCGACGCACCAGATGAAGAAGCTCACGCTTCCGGACCTGAAGGCGTTCCGCGACCAGCTGCACATCCCGATCTCGGATGCAGCACTCGAGGCCGACGTCTACCAGCCCCCGTACTACAACCCGGGCCCTGACAACGAGGCTATCCAGTACATGCAGGAGCGCCGCCGTGAGCTCGGCGGGTTCGTGCCGGAGCGTCGCTCGAAGTTCACGCAGATCGCCGTGCCGGACGACAAGACCTACGCCTCCATCAAGAAGGGCTCCGGCACTCAGGAGATCGCTTCGACGATGGCGTTCGTCCGCCTGCTCAAGGACCTCATGCGGTCCAAGGACTTCGGGTCGCGCATCGTCCCGATCATCCCGGACGAGGCCCGCACCTTCGGCGTCGACGCGTTCTTCCCGACCGCGAAGATCTACAACCCGAACGGCCAGCACTACATGTCGGTCGACCGCGAACTGCTCCTCGCCTACCGCGAGAGCGAGCAGGGGCAGATCAACCACGTCGGCATCAACGAGGCCGGCGCCATGGGCGCATTCACGGCAGCCGGATCGTCGTACTCGACGCACGGCGAGGCCATGATCCCGATCTACATGTACTACTCCATGTTCGGGTTCCAGCGCACCGCCGACGCCATGTGGGCGGCGGCAGACCAGCTCACGCGCGGCTTCCTCATCGGAGCCACAGCTGGGCGCACGACGCTCGCCGGCGAGGGCCTGCAGCACATGGACGGCCACTCGCCGATCATCGCAGCCACGAACCCGGCAGTCGTGACCTACGACCCCGCCTTCGCCTACGAGCTCGCACACATCATGCAGGCGGGTATCGAGCGGATGTACGGCCCGGATTCCCAGTCGGAGAACCCGAAGCAGGACCCGAACGTCATGTACTACCTCACGGTGTACAACGAGCCGATGGCCCAGCCAGCTGAGCCGGAGAACGTGGACGTCGAGGGCATCCTCAAGGGCATCTACTACCTCAAGGGAACCGAGGCGCAGGGACCGCGCGTGCAGCTGCTCGCCTCGGGTGTCGGTGTGCCGTGGATCCTCGAAGCGCAGGAGCTTCTGGAGAAGGACTGGGGTGTTGCGGCTGAAGTCTGGTCGGTCACGTCCTGGAACGAGCTCCGTCGCGACGGCCTCCGTGCCGAGGAGTACAACTGGACGCACCCGAACGAGGAGCCCAAGGTCCCGTTCGTCACGGACAAGCTCCAGGCGTCGGAAGGCCCCGTCATCGCCGTGAGCGACTTCTCGCACGCGGTTCAGGACCAGATCCGTCCGTTCGTGAAGAACGACTTCACGACGCTCGGTGCCGATGACTTCGGCATCTCCGACACGCGTCCCGCCGCACGTCGGTACTACCTGATCGACAGCCACTCCGTCGTCGTTCGCGCTCTCGAGCGCCTCGCGACGCAGGGCAAGATCGACCGTTCCCTCGTGCAGGAGGCCATCGACAAGTACGACCTCCACAACCCGAAGGCCGGCACGAGCGGCAGCGCGGGCGGAGACGCCTAACAGCGCTCCTCCCCTGCTCGCCTCCTCACAGTTCGGAATCATGCCCGCTCCACGCACGAAGGAACAGACGCTCAACTGGCTGCGATCGATCTCGGGAGAGCTCTCGACCGCAACAGTGAAGCGCTTGGAAGACACCCTTCCCTGGTTCGGTGACATGCCCCCTGGGCGACGCAGTGCCGTAGGCCTCGTCGCCCAGTCGGGCATCTCATCCTTCATCGCCTGGTTCGAAGACCCGACAGCCACCCCATGGGTAGCGGCCGACGTCTTCGACTCGGCGCCTCGAGAGCTCCTTCGTTCGGTGAGCCTGCAGCAGACGCTGCAGCTCATCCGGGTGGTCGTGGAGGTCGTCGAGGAGCGCACGAAGCTGACCGACGGCGACGTGCGTGAAGCGGTGCTGAAGTACTCGCGAGATATCGCCTTCGCCGCGGCCGACGTGTACGCACGCGCAGCCGAGGCGAGAGGCCTGTGGGATGCGCGCCTTGAGGCGCTTGTCGTCGACTCGATCCTCACCGGCGAGCACGACGACGAGCTCCCGAGCCGTATCGCCGCGCTCGGCTGGCACGGGCACGGCGAGGTCAGCGTGCTCGTCGGGACGACTCCGAGGATCCTCGAGGTCGACCAGATCCGCCGGACGGCCCGCCACAACAAGGTCGACCTTCTCGTTGGCGTGCAGGGAGGCCGGCTGGTGCTCGTCATCGGCCGGGCTCACCCCGACGGCGAAGGTGACGAAGCCGAGCAGGTGCCCTTCATGGAGATCGCCGAGCGGCTCGAGCCCAGCTTCGGCGACGGCCGACTTGTCCTCGGCCCACCCGTGCCGAGCGTGGTCGAGGCCTCTCGCAGCGCCCGCGCCGCGCTCGCCGGCTTCGCCGTGGCGGGCGCGTGGAGGAAGGCGCAGCGCCCCATGCTGGCCGACGAGCTCCTCCCAGAACGTGCCCTCGCCGGCGACCCGCTCGCACGCCAGACGCTTGTCGCGAGGGTCTTCAGGCCACTCGCGGATCACCAGAGCGATCTGCTGACGACGCTCTGGTGCTATCTCGACAACGGACGTTCGCTCGAGGCGACGGCCCGCGAGCTCTTCGTGCACCCCAACACCGTCCGCTACCGCCTCAAGCGCGTCAGCGAAGTCATCGGCTGGGACGCCACCGGACCGCGAGAGGCGCTCATACTCCAGTGCGCGCTGATCCTCGGGAACATCGCCGAGCCGAAGCAGCCAGAGCCCCGCCGCCAGCCGAGCGGCACCCCTGCCAGCAACGTGGCTCGACGCAGCCGCCGCACCTCGCACTAGAAAACCTCTAATGATCTTTCGACTTCTTGGGACTGTTGCTACAGGGCTGAACGCCCAGGTGCTGTCATGATGGAATCCATGATTGTCGTCACCTGCCCAGGCCAGGGTTCACAGACTCCAGGCTTCCTGCTCCCCTGGATCGAAGACACCAGGAACCGAGACACCCTCGAGCAGCTGTCCGCATCCTCCGGCATCGACCTCGTCAAGCACGGCACTGAATCTGACGCAGACACGATCCGCGACACCGCAGTTGCGCAGCCCCTCATCGTCGCGGCCGGCATCCTCGCCTGGAACTCCCTCATGGAGATCCCCGGCGCAGCAGCGGCGATCGGTGGGGTCGCTGGCCACTCCGTCGGCGAGATCACGGCCGCCTACGCGGCGGGCATCTTCGACGCCGACACCGCGATGCGCTTCGTCGCGCGGCGTTCGCAGCTGATGGCGCAGGACGCCGCCGCCACTCCCACCAGCATGAGCGCTGTTCTCGGCGGTGACGAGGACGCGGTCCTCGCGCGTCTCGCGGAACTCGACCTCACCCCCGCCAACTTCAACGGCGGCGGGCAGATCGTCGCGGCCGGCGCACCCGAAGCACTCGCAGCACTCCGCAGCGAGCCCGCACCTGGAACACGAGTGATCCCGCTCAAGGTGGCCGGTGCCTTCCACACCCGCTACATGGAACAGGCCCGCACTACGCTGACCGCGGATGCTGAGCACTTCGAGGTCCGTGACCCCGTGCGCACGATCTGGTCGAACGAGACCGGCTCGGTCGTGACCGATGGAGTCGAGTTCCGTGCCGCCCTCATCCGACAGCTCGCGCAACCAGTGCGCTGGGACGCCTGCATGCGCGCGTTCGCCGACGCCGGCGTCACCTCACTCATCGAACTCGCACCAGCCGGCACCCTGAGCGGACTCGCCAAGCGAGCGCTCAAGGGAACCCCGACCCTCGCACTCTCCACTCCCGCAGACCTCGACGTGGCACGCGAACGCATCGCGGCCGACGTCTGAGAACACCGAACTGCCAAGAGCATCCTCGAGAGGACTCGCATGACCACAGCAACACCGACCCTTGTGCAGTCGACGGGCGCGCAGTACACGCGCATCCTCGCCATGGGTGCCGCCCGCGGCGAGCGCGTCGTCCCGAACTCGGAGATCATCGAGCCGATCAACTCGTCTGATGAGTGGATCCGCCAGCGCACGGGAGTCATCACCCGCGTGCGAGCAAACGAGGATACGAGTGCGCTCGACCTCGCTGTCGACGCCTCACGGGAGGCCATCGAACGCTCGGGCATCGATCCGAACCGCATCGGCGCTGTCATCGTCGCGACGATCAGCAACGAGATGCAGACCCCGTCGCTCGCCGCGCGCCTCGCCGACCTCGTCGGTGCGACGCCGGCAGCTGCCTACGACCTCAACGCCGCGTGCGCCGGCTACTGCTACGCCGTCGCGCAGGCGGATGCCCTGGTTCGCACAGGAGTCGCCGAGCATGTCCTCGTCGTCGGCACCGAGAAGCTGTCGGATCTCATCGACCCCACGGACCGCACAATCTCCTTCCTGCTCGGCGACGGCGCGGGGGCTGCGATCATCGGCCCGAGCGACTCTCCCGGCATCTCCAAGTCGATCCTCGGCTCCGACGGGTCCCGCTGGGAAGCGGTCTCCATGAACGCGAGCCTGCAGGACTACCGCCAGGGCGGCTCCGAATGGCCGACACTGCGCCAGGACGGGCCGAGCGTCTTCCGCTGGGCTGTCTGGGACATGGCGAAGGTCGCGCGCCGCGCTCTGGAAGAGGCTGGCGTCACTGCCGATCAGCTCTCCGCCTTCATCCCGCACCAGGCGAACATGCGCATCGTCGACGAGTTCGCGAAGCAGCTCGCGCTGCCCGACCACGTCGTCATCGCCCGTGACATCGCGACGACCGGCAACACGTCGGCCGCCTCGGTTCCCCTCGCGACGCATCGCCTGCTCGAGGAGAACCCCGAGCTGTCGGGCGGGCTCGCCCTCCAGATCGGCTTCGGCGCGGGCCTCGTGTACGGCGCTCAGGTCGTTGTCCTGCCCTAACGGGCACCCAGAAGTCCCCGCACGCCTCCCCCACGCACCCCCGCCGACCAATACACTTGGCTCGGTCATTGACAATCAAGGAGAAACACCATGGCACTTACCAACGACGAAGTTCTCGCGGGACTCGCTGAGCTCGTAAACGACGAGACCGGAATCGCGGCTGACACGGTCACCGTTGAGAAGTCTTTCACCGACGACCTCGACATCGACTCGATCTCCATGATGACGATCGTCGTCAACGCTGAAGAGAAGTTCGACGTCAAGATCCCGGACGACGAGGTCGCAAACCTCAAGACCGTGGGCGACGCCGTCAACTTCATCGTCGCAGCGTCCTAAGGACGATCCTCCACTTCGAGTGGGCGGCTTCTGCCGCCCACTCTTAGTGACTGTCTCACCTTCGCCCCAGTTCATTCAGGAGCAGTTGTCATGACCAAGAAAATCGTCGTCACCGGCATCGGTGCGACTTCCCCGCTGGGCGGCACCGCCCGCAGCACCTGGGAAGCGCTCCTCGCCGGTGAATCAGGAGCTCGCACACTCGAGGCCGAATGGGTCGCGAAGTACGAGATCCCCATCGAATTCGCCGCGACCGCAAAGGTCCCGGCAAGCGAGGTACTCCCCCGCCACGAAGCCAAGCGCCTCGACCCCTCAAGCCAGTTCGCGCTCATCGCGGGCCGTGAGGCCTTCGCCGATGCAGGCCTCACCGTCGGCGACATCCCCGCCGAACGCCTCCTCGTCGACTGGGCAACCGGCATCGGCGGAGTCTGGACGCTCCTCGACGCCTGGGACACGCTCCGCGAGAAGGGCCCACGCCGGGTCATGCCGCTCACCGTTCCAATGCTCATGCCGAACGGCCCAGGAGCCGCGATCGGCATGGACATCAAGGCCCGCGCCGGTGTCCGCACGGTCGTCTCAGCGTGTGCATCCAGCACGGAAGCCATCGCGGATGCCTACGAGCACCTCCAGCAGGGCCTCGCGGATGTCGTCGTCGCCGGTGGGTCCGAGGCGGCTATCCACCCACTCCCCGTCGCCTCCTTCGCGGCGATGCAGGCCTTGTCGAAACGCAACGACGACCCATCGCACGCGTCACGACCCTATGACGTGAGCCGAGACGGCTTTGTCCTCGGAGAGGGTGCCGCAGCGCTCGTGCTCGAGACCGAGGAACACGCGCTCGCTCGCGGCGCGCGCATCTACGCCGAGCTCATCGGCGGAGGCGTCACGGCGGATGCACACCACATCACGGCACCGGACCCCGAGGGTACCGGCGCGGCACGCGCAATCACGGCCGCACTCGGCCAGGCCGGGGTGTCTGTCGAGGACGTCACCCACATCAACGCGCACGCCACCTCGACACCCGTCGGCGACATCGCGGAGTTCACGGCACTCAAGTCGGTCTTCGGCGAGCACCTCGCCTCCATCCCCGTCTCCGCGACCAAGGCGTCCACCGGCCACCTGCTCGGCGGCGCGGGAGCCCTCGAGGCCATGTTCACCGTGCTGGCACTCTCTGAGGGAACACTGCCCCCGACGATCAACCTCAACGAGCAGGACCCTGCGATCCACCTCGACGTCGTCACCGAGCCGCGCCCCTTCGACGCATCGGGCAAGGTCGCCATCTCGACCTCGTTCGGCTTCGGCGGGCACAACGCCGTCGTCGCGTTCCGCGGAGTGTAGACACTCCTGCCGGCCGCTTCGACGGCCTGCAGCAAGAACTGTGGCCCCTCAGGTGAGAACCTGAGGGGCCACAGTCTTGGAGTGTCGAGAACAGCTTCCGGTCCACCTCTCAGCGGACCATCCGCATGGCTGACCTAGCCGACTCGGTGGTGCATCCACACGACGGGACTCTCGTCGCCGGCGATGCGGAATGGCTCCAACTCGTCATCCCAAGCCTGCCCAAGCGCGAGGCGCAGCTCGCGGTGGAGCTCGGAGGCATTGCCGCCAGCGATCTCCATCGCGTACCGAACGCGATCTTCCGGAACCACGACGCCGCCAGAGGCATCCGTCTGGGCGTAGTAGATACCAAGCTCAGGCGTGTGCATCCAACGACCGCCATCGACGCCAGGACGCGCGTCCTCGGTGACTTCGAAGCGAAGGTGGGCCCAGCCGCGCAGGTGCGACGCGATAGCCGCCCCAGCGCCAGGCTCGCCTTCCCAGGTGAACTCCGCACGCAACTGCCCTGGAATGACCGGCTGGTCGATCCAGGGAAGGTTGACGGCGTACCCGAGGGCGCGACCGACACCCCACTCGACGTGCTGGCAAAGCGCCTTAGGAGAGGAGTGCACGTAGAGCACCCCTCCTGCGTTCGGTGCAACCATGAGTTCTCCTCCATTCGTTTGGTGATTCGTCTTCCCCAACGATCACGTGATGAATGGATGCGAACTGCATCGTTTACCAGACGTCGACATTTCTGTCGTCACTTGAATTATGCCCGACGACGACGCCGAATGACAAGCCTGTCATTACTTTCGGCGCCGCCGCCCAGGAGCGGTCTCCTACGCGGGGAGACGGACCAGCCCGAGCTCGGCCGAAGCCTGCAGGAACGCGTGCTTCGGCTGCACCCGGACGGTGTAGCCGAGCCGTCCAGGATCGTCGATCGGGACGTCGACGACGAACGTGGATTCCCCCTCGTGGGCGGGCCGCATCTCGACGATCCGAGTGCTCAGCAGCTCACCCTCGGCGTCGGGAGTGCCTACGACGGCTTCCACGAGGACATCGTCGGTGCTCAACCGGCCGAGTTCGACTCTCGCCGAGAGACGCACGCTCTCCCCCGCCTTCGGCTCGCGGTTCTCCGCGACCACGGACTCGACGCGGACGCTCGGCCAGGCCGCGCGCACGACGCCGAGCCAGGTCGCGAACTCGCGGGTCGAGACGAGGTCGGACGCCACGCGTGCCGAACGCCCCGCGGGCAGGTAGAGGTCGGTGACGTAGTCCCGCACCATGCGCTCGGCCGCGACCTTCGGGCCGACAACCGACACGGAGCGGCGGACCTTCTCCACCCACTCGATGGGGAGGCCCCGCTCGTCGCGCGCGTAGAACAGTGGTGCGATCTCGTGCTCGAGGATGTCGTAGAGCGCACCGGCCTCGAGAGCGTCACGCGTGCGCTCATCGACGCCGCTGGTGTCAGGAATCGTCCACCCGACGGCGTCGTCCGCCATCTCGTCCCACCAGCCATCCGAGATCGAGAACGTCAGGCATCCGTTCATGACGGCCTTCATCCCGGAGGTTCCGGAAGCCTCCTGCGGGCGCACGGGATTGTTCAGCCACACATCGCTGCCGGCCACGAGGTGCTTCGCGATCGTGACGCTGTAGTCGGGGAGGAACACGATGCGGTCGCGAACCCCTGCCTCATCGGCGAAGTTCACAAGCTCCTGCAGGAGCTGCTTGCCGCCCATATCGGCGGGATGCGCCTTGCCCGCGATGACGAACTGGACGGGACGATCGGGATTGTTGAGGATTCGGGCGAGCCGATCTCGGTCCTGCAGCATGAGGGTGAGGCGCTTGTAGGTCGAGACTCGGCGAGCGAAGCCGATCGTGAGCCGCTCGGGATCCAGCACGTCGCGGATCCAGCCCAGTTCCGCGTCCTGTGCGCCTCGCGCCTTCCACGAGGCGCGAACCGATTCGCGGGCCCGCCTGACGAGCTCGGCCCGCAGCTCGCCGCGGATGCGCCAGAGCTCCTCGGCGCCGACTGCCTCCGGGTGGTTCCACATGCCGGAGGTCGCGAGGTCGCGTCCGCCGTTCATAGCCTCGATGACACGGAGCATCGACGGGCGGGTCCAGCTCGGGATGTGGACGCCGTTCGTGATCGAGCCGATCGGGACTTCCTCTGCAGCCACACCCGGGTACAGCTTCGCGAACATGCCTCGGGACACGACGCCATGCAGCTTCGCGACGCCGTTGGCGTACTGCGCGAGGCGGAGACCGAGGTGCGCCATGTTGAAGCGGCCAGGGTCGTCTTCGGCCCCGAGCTCCATGATGCGTGGCAGCGGAACGACAGGCACCAGGGTCTGGCCGCCGGACGAGCCGAGGTAGCGCTGCACGAGATGCGCGTCGAAGCGATCGATGCCAGCGGGGACCGGCGTGTGCGTCGTGAAGACGGTGCTCGAGCGAACTGTGGCGAGTGCGGTTTCGAACGTCTCACCGCCAGCCATGAGCTGGCCGATGCGCTCGACGCCCGAGAAGCCCGCATGCCCCTCGTTGAGGTGGAAGACCGTCGGCTGACGGCGCCCGGAGAGTTCCGCATACGCCTGCACGGCGCGCACCCCACCGACGCCGAGCACCAGCTCCTGCCGGATGCGATGCTCGGAGTCTCCACCGTAGAGCCGATCCGTGATCGCGCGGAGATCCTCGGGGTTGTCCGGGAGGTTCGTGTCGAGGAGCAGCAGCGGCACACTGCCGACCTGCGCTTCCCAGAGTGCGATCTCGAGCGTCCGCCCGTCAGGGAAGGCGAGCGAGACACGGGACTGGTCACCAGAAGCGTCCAGCACGGGATCGACGGCGAGGTCCTTCGGCGGATGCTCCGAGTAGGCCTCCTGCTGCCAACCCTCGCGGGACAGCGTCTGCGAGAAGTACCCGTAGGTGTAGAGCAGGCCGACGCCGATGATCGGCGCGCCGAGGTCGCTGGCGCTCTTGAGATGGTCGCCCGCGAGCACACCGAGACCGCCGGAGTAGACAGGGAGTGACTCCGTGATCCCGAACTCCATCGAGAAGTAGGCGACGCTCGTCGCCTCGTCAGCGGTACCCCGCGTGTGCTTGCGGAACCAGCGGTCGCTGTCGAGATAAGCAGAGAGATCCTCAGCTTCGTGGCTCAGCAGCGCGACGAACTCGGGGTCGGCCGCGAGCTCGGCGACGCGAGAGGCCGGAAGTGAGCGGAGCATCACGATGGGATTGCGGCCGCATGCTCGCCACAGCTGCTCGTCGATGCCGGCGAAGAGCCGTTCGGCGCTCGAGCGCCAGGACCAGCGCAGATTCTTGGCGAGAGTGCGCAGCGGCGCGAGCTCAGGAGGGAGAACGGTGGATACGGACAGCGAGTCGTAGGCCTTCACGCGGTACAGCGTAGCCCCGAAACGCGGCGCCGCCGCGTCGCCGAGATGAACGTCAGCGAATGGTGGAAGTTACTGACGCGATGAGCTCCCGCGCGGCGGCCGCACGACCCTGGAGGTCCTGCCAGATCCAGGCGGCAGAGCGCGCATCGACCGGCACGAAGCTCGTGAGCGTTCCGGTCGGATTCGAGATGCGGACCTCGTATCCGCCGACGACGCGATCCTCCTTCACAAGCAGGAAGAGGAGGCTGAAGATCGTCAGGACGAAGAACCCGGCGATCGCGACGATGATCGCCCACGTCGGAATGGCACGCTCGACGCGCGACATGTTCGTGACGAACACGGTCGAGCCCTCCGTCGGGAGGGAGCCATACGGACCCGAGATGCGATCTCGGGACACCTCGAGCTCACCGAGGAAGACTCGGTCGAGGCCCTGGGGACGTTCCGCGCTCGGCTTCTGGGGGAAGGCGTCGTGCTGGTCAAAGTTCGACGGCTGGTTCTCGATGGGCAGTGGGGTGCTGGTCATGATCGTCCCTTCAACGTCTCCGATGAGGCTACGCGGCGAGCCTGACGGACCGCGTCATCACCTGGTCTGATCTTCGCGCAGGAGGTGCCGCAGCTCAGGCGCGAATCTGGCCGTCGCCCGTTACAACCCACTTCGTCGTCGTGAGCTCTTCGAGCCCCATCGGCCCACGAGCGTGCAGCTTCTGGGTGGAGATGCCCAGCTCGGCGCCGAGCCCGAACTGGCCGCCATCCGTGAAGCGCGTCGACGCGTTCACGATGACGGCTGCGGCGTCGACCTCAGCGGTGAAGCGCTCAGCGGCCTGCAGAGAGCTCGTGACGATCGCCTCGGTGTGGCCAGTGCTGAACTCGCGGATGTGCACAAGCGCCTGATCGAAGTCGTCGACGACCCGCACTGCGATCTCGTAGTCGAGGTACTCCGTCGCCCAGTCTTCGTGTGTCGCCTCGAGCACCTCGACGCCCTGCGGCGCGATGGCCCGAGTGCGGTCGTCGCCATGGATACGAACCCCGCGCTCAGCAAGCGCCGCGAGGGCACCAGGGAGGAATGCCTCCGCCACGTCCGAGTGCACCAGCAGGGTCTCCGCTGCGTTGCAGACGCCGACCCGGTGCGTCTTGGAGTTGATGAGGATCTCGAGTGCCATGTCGAGCTCGGCGGTGCTGTCGACGAACACGTGGCAGTTGCCGACTCCCGTCTCGATGACGGGAACGCGAGACTCACGGACCACGGTCTGGATGAGACCGGCACCGCCACGAGGGACGACGAGGTCGACGTGGCCGCGGGCGCGCATGAGTGCGCGAGCCCCGGGGCGGCCGTGCTCGTCGATCGACTGCACGAGATCGGCGGGCAGCCCGTACGCGTCCAGTGCCGCCCTGAGGGTGCCGATGATGGCCGAGTTGGAGTTCTCGGCGGCGGATCCGCCGCGGAGGAGCACGGCGTTGCCGCTCTTCAGCGCAAGCCCGGCGACGTCGACGGTGACGTTGGGGCGGGCCTCGTAGATGACACCGATGACCCCCATGGGGACACGCAGCTGTCGGAGTCGGAGCCCATTTGCCAGAGTCGATCCTCGGACGACCGCGCCGACCGGGTCGGGCAGCGCCGCGACCTCGAGCAGAGAATCGGCGATCGCCCGAATGCGGGATTCGTCCAGCGCGAGACGGTCGAGGAGGCCCTCGGACATGCCCGAGACACGACCGCGCTCGAGGTCCTGCGCGTTGCCGGCGAGGATCTCGGGCGTCGCACGCACGAGGGCCTTCGCGAGGGCGACGAGCGCCCCGTCCTTCTGCGCACGCGTCGACCGAGCCAGCACGCGCGACGCCGCCCGTGCTCGTCCGGCGAGCTCGATGATGGCGGTGCTCGCCAGCTCGTCCGCGTCGCCCTGGTCCGCCGTGTCCGCGCGCTCACCCTGCAAGATCGTCATGACAGAGCATTCTACGCCGCGAGCGGTCGCCCTCAGCCGACGCGGATCCCCTTCGGGCGCACGAGCACCAGGTCGTCGCGATGGATGACCTCGCGGTCGTACCCGGTCCCAAGCGACTCGCGCAGCGAACTCGACGACTGCCCGAGCATGTCGGGGATCTCGACGGCATCGAAGCCGCTGAGGCCTCGTGCGATGACGAGGCCCTCCTTCGAGACCAGCTCGACCGGGTCGCCGGCGACGAACTCGCCCTCGACGCCCACGATTCCCGCCGCGAGCAGCGAGGCTCGCCCACCGAGCACGGCGTCGACGGCGCCGTCATCGAGCACGATCTTGCCTTGCACCCGTGCGGCGTGGGCGATCCACAGCCGCTTGCGCGACGATCGCTTCCCGGTCGGTGCGAACCACGTGCCGACACGCTCGCCGTCGATGGCCGCGCGAGCGTTCTCCGCTTTCGTCAACACGACGGGCATGCCCGACCCCGTGGCGATGGAGACCGACTCGAGCTTGGTGAGCATGCCACCCGTTCCGACGTCGCTGCCCCTGCCGGAAACCTCGATGCCTTCAAGGTCGCTCGGACCGAGCACCTCGGAGATGCGCCGCGTGCCCTCGCGGCTGGGCGGACCGTCGTACAGACCGTCGACGTCGGTGAGCAGGACAAGCGCGTCGGCCCCGACGAGCTGGGCGACCAGCGCTGCGAGCCGGTCGTTGTCGCCGAAGCGGAGCTCATCGGTCACGACCGCGTCGTTCTCGTTCACGATCGGAACGACCGCGAGCCTGAACAGGCGCTCGAGCGAGCGCTGCGCGTTCTTGTAGCGGGTGCGGCGTACGGTGTCCTCTGCCGTGAGCAGGATCTGCCCGACCGTGATGGCGCGATCCGCGAACGCCTCTGCGTACCGGGCTACAAGCATCCCCTGACCGACGGAGGCGGCAGCCTGGGCTGTCGCCACGTCACGCGGCCTCGACGGGAGACCAAGCGGCCCGATGCCGGCGGCGACCGCGCCCGAGGTGACGAGGAGCGTCTGGAGTCCCTTGTCGTGGCGATCCGCGATGACCTGCACAAGCGAGCGCAGGGCTTCGAGGTTCAGGTGCCCGTCGGCGCCCGTGAGAGATGAGGAGCCGATCTTGACCACGATGCGGTGGGCGGTCGCGAGCTGGGCACGGGCGGCTATCGGATGCATCCGGCTATTCTCTCCCGATCCTCGGAGCTTGCCGAATTCTGGCGCCGGCTCGCGTCACATCGGGCGCTGGGTGGCGCCGCGCGGCTGCGCGGCGCCACCCTGCGTCAGCTTCCGGCGGGAGCCGCGGCGAGCGCGGTCTTCTCGGCGGCCGCCTCGGCCTTGCGCTCCTTGCGAGCCGCGCGCTTGGCAGCCCGTCGATCGTTCCGGCGCTCGACGCTGGAGTAGAGGACGGGAACCAGCACCAGCGTGAGCAGCGTCGAGCTGATCAGGCCGCCGATCACGACGATGGCGAGCGGCTTGGAGATGAACACGCCGCCCCCGGTCAGCCCGAGCGACATCGGCACGAGCGCGAAGATCGTCGCCGCAGCGGTCATGAGGATCGGTCGGAGGCGCAGCCTTGTCCCGTGCACGATCGCGTCGTGCACGCTCGAACCACGTTCCCTGATGTGGTTGATGAGGTCGATGAGCACGATGGCGTTCGTGACCACGATCCCGATCAGCATGAGGAGTCCGATGAGCGACGGCAGGCCGAGCGGCGTATCCGTCAGCAGGAGCAGCGCCACCGCGCCCGTGGCGGCGAACGGCACCGAGACGAGCAGGATGAGCGGCTGCATCAGGCTGCGGAAGGTCGCGACCATGATGAGGAACACGAGCACGATGGCGAGGAGCATCGCCATGCCGAGCTGCTGGAACGACTCGTCCTGGTCGGCGGACGCACCGCCGACGACGAACGTGACACCGGCGGGAAGCTCGAGACCGTCGGTCGCCGCGTAGACGGCCTGCGTGACGGTTCCCAACTGGCCCTCTGCCGGAGTGACCGAGACCGTGACCTGGCGTGCGCCGTCGTTGCGGGTGATCGCGCCAGGGGTCGCCTCCTCGCGGACCTCCGCGATGTCTCCGAGCCGAATGGGCGTCGCCTTCGTGTCGGCGAGCCCTTCCTGCCTGGCCTGCAGCTCCTTGGCCTCGAGCGACTGAGCTGCCATGTCCTCCTGAGCCTTGACGGCCGCGTCGACACCGGCGTTGGCCTGCTCGATGCCCGATTCCGCCTGCGCGATCGCGTCGGTTAGGGCGGAGATCTGCGCGTCCCGTTCCGCCTGCGCCGCCTGCTCCGGAGTCATGCTGGAGCCGGCGTCGGGAACCGCTGGGGTCAGCGGCGCCGTCTGCAACGTCGCGAGCTGCGTCTGCAGCTCGCCGAGCTGCGCGGACACCGTGTCCCGAGCCTCGACGGCATCGTCGACGGTCTCCTGCATCTGCGCGACCGCCTCAGCCTCCTGCTCCTCGGCCTTCGTCTCCTGTTCCTCGGTGAACGCATCCGTCGCGTCCGTGATGGCCCGCTGCTGCTGCACCGCTGTCACCGGAAGCTGCATGAGGGCGAGCTGATCGAGAGCGACTGGACCCTGCGTCGGCGCGATCACGATGTCACGGTCGACGCCTTCGAGGCGCACCGTGCCGAGCGGGGTACCGGTCAGCGCGGCGGAGACCGCCTGGCCGACGGTTGCCTGCGTGTAGCCATAGCCCGCCGCCTTGCTGCGGTCGACGTCGACCATGACCACGTTGCCGCCCGTGCTCAGGTCGTTCGAGACCGCCGTCACACCGGGGAGGTCCTTGACGGCATCGCCGAGCTGCGTCGCCGCCTGGCTCAGCGAGTCTGCGTCGTTCCCCTGGATGGCGAGTTGAACGTCCGACGCCAGAGCCGAAGAAGCGGCCGTGGTCACGGTCACTTCGCCGACGTCGCTGAGTCCGCCGAAGTCCGCGCGCAGACTGTTGGCGACCGTCTCAGCATCCTGCCCCTCTGCGGGGATCACGGTGATCGAGGTGCTCTCTGCGCCACCGCCCCCGAATCCGGCGGCGCCTCCGGTCCCGATGGAGCTGACGAACGTCTCGACGCTCCCCTTCGTGGCGAGGACGGCCTCGAGCTTCTCGGCGCCCGCCAGGCTCTCGTCGATGGTCGTGCCCTGCGGGAGCTCCTGCTGGACGAGGACCGTCTCATCGCCCATGCTGCCGAGGAAGTCGCTGCGGAGCGCGGTAGCGCCGATGCCAGTGAGCAGCAGCAGGGCGAGCGCGGCGGCGATCGTGCGGCGCGGGTGTCGCAGGGTCGCGTCGAGGATGGGCACGAAGGCTCGCTGCAGCCCGTCGTAGGGCGAGCCCTCTTCGCCATCGCCACGTGCGGCAACGACACCGGGCGCGGCGCCGGGCACCGGCAGCGCTGACTTTCCGCGCTGCTCCCGCTTCTCGTTCTTCGCCTCGAGCTTCGCCGACTGACGAGCCCAACGGGCTTCGGCTGCCTCCTCCTGGCGTGCAGTCCAGGCCGCCTGGGCTGCGCGGGCACGGACGAATCGCTCGCGCTTCATGGGCTTCGAGGGGCGACGCAGCATCCAGTACGCGAACACCGGGACGATCGTCAGTGCGACGACGAGGGACGCGACCAGCGCGATGGAGACCGTCACCGCGAACGGTCGGAAGAGCTGGCCGACGATGTCCCCGACAAACGCGATCGGGAGGAAGACCGCGACCGTCGTGAGCGTCGAGGCCGTGATGGCGCCCGCGACCTGGCCGACGGAGCCCACGATCCCCTCGATCGTCAGAGCCCCGTTCCCCTGCCGACGCTTGATGTTCTCGATCACGACGATCGAGTCGTCCACGACTCGTCCGACCGCGATGGTGAGCGCTCCGAGGGTCAGGATGTTGAGCGAGTACTCCCCCACGTTCAGGCCCACCATCGTGATGAGCAAGGACATCGGGATCGAGATCGCCGCGACGATGGTCGACCGGAACGAGGCGAGGAACAGGAAGATGACGAGGACGGCGAAGATGAGGCCGAGCCCGCCCTCGACCGAGAGGTCGTGGATGGACTGCTCGATGTAGGGCGCCTGGTTCTCGATCTCCGTGAACACGACGTTCGAGGGCAGTCCGGGCGTGACCTCGGCGAGCTTCTCCGTGACGCCGTGCGCGACGGAGACCGTGCTCGCGTCGGACGCCTTCGTGACGCTCAGCGTCAGGGTCTCCGCGCCGTTGACCCGGGAGATGGAGGTCGCGGGGATCTCCTTGATGTCGACATCCGCGAACTGCGAGAGCAGCACGGTCGAGTCCTCCGTCGTGAACGGGAGGGCGCGGATGGCATCCAGGGAGCTGAGCTGCGAACCGACCTGCACGGAGATCTCACCGGTGCCGCTCGTGACGTCTCCTGCGGGGAGCACGATGCCAGCGGCAGAGAGCGTCGGCTCGATCGACGCGGTGTCGATCTTGAGCGCATCGACATCCGCCTGGCGGAGGCTGATCTCCACTCGCTCCTCGCGGGTGCCGGAGACTTCGACGTTCTGCACTCCATCGACCTGCGAGAGAGCGGGCAGCACGGAGTCGGTGAGCGTCTTCGAGAGCGTCGCAGTATCTGTGTCGGAGGATGCACCGAGCGTCAGCACGGGGAGCGCATCGAGCGAGAAGGTGTTGAGCTCTGCCGTGGAGGACTCGGGGCGGAGCGACTTCGTCGACTCGACGGCGGATCGGAGTTCGGCCTCGACCTGCGTCTTGTCGGCGTCGAAGCTCCAAGAGACGACGATCTGGGCGAACCCCTCAGACGTCGTCGACGTCACGGACTGCACCTCCGAGACGCCTCGGAGTGCGTTCTCGATGGGCTCGGTGACCTCGGTCACCATGACGTCGGGCGAGGCCCCAGTCAGTGTCGCCGTCACGAACCCCTGCGGGACCTCCACCGACGGCATGAGCTCCTGCTTGAGCTGCGCCGTCGAGATGATTCCGGCCGCAGCGATAGCCGCGGTCAGCAGTCCGATCAGAATTCGATACTTGAGACTCAGACGGGTGAGCACAGACACAGAGGGACCTTTCGACGCGACAGGGCGCCGGATGACGACCCGACGCTCTCCCATACTGTCGACCGTGAAGATCCTCGGAATCACCCGAAAGGACTGGTTCCGGGAGTTTCATGCCCTACTCGAGACTGATCTTTGTCCGCATCGCTGGCTCCTGGCGACGAGGTCAGCGCACCATCTCGATCACATGTTCACGACGACGAGACGTCAGCCGTTCGGCCCGGGTTCGCGAGTGTCACGCGGTGGACCGCCCACATCTCTCGAACGCGCTCGACGATGCTTCTGCCGTCATTCAGGTCCTGCATGAGCATCTGAATGCCGACCAGGTTCGCGAGCACCTGCCAGGCGGCCGCGTCGACGTCGATGTCGTCGCGGAGCGCGCCCGATTCCCGCGACGCCTGCAGCGCTTCCTTGGTCACTTCGAGCCAGGCGTCGAAGGGCCTCGGAAGCTCCTCCTCGATGAGCTCGCGCTCGCGCACCAGACGAATCGTGGCCCGCATGAGCGAATCGGACTGGAAACGCTCTGCGATCCGGATCATCAGTGACTCGAGCTCGTCGAGCGAGAGCCCGCGGTCGCGGGAGCGAGCGATCTCCGCATCCCACATCTCAGTCCAGGTCGCCGAGACGGCCTGGGCGAGGAGCGCTTTCGTCGGGAAGTGGAAATAGACCGTTCCCTTGGTCATGCCGAGTCGGTCCGAGATATCGCTGAGGACCGTGGCGGCATAGCCATTGGCCTCGAACTCGAGCGAAGCCGCTTCGAGCAGCGCCTGCCTCGTCTGCGCTCGCTGTTCAGCTCGCTTCATCATCCCCTGCTTTTCATGCATCCGAGGTCGGCTCCGCCCCCGCTTCTGGGGCATCAGTCTAGACCTGCGCCCGTCGAGCCCGTCGCCCACCGCACGTGTGCGCGAATTCTGGATACAATCGACAGCGCTTGGGGCGGTAGCCAAGCTGGTTAAGGCATCCGGCTCATAACTGGACGATGCGTGGGTTCGAGTCCCACCCGCCCTACTTCGGACTAAGGCCTCCACTCCCTTGCAATAGCGCGGAAGTCGGGGGCCTTCGCTGGTGCAGCAGAAGAGCCTCTGCCCACATTTTGCCCGCACTCTGAAACGGCGCTAGCTCGCAAGCTCGTTCCTCACTCTCTGCGAGGCGCTCTCCATCCGCTCGATGCGTCGTCGTTCCTTCGTCCCGGCGCGAGCGTCGGCGGCCGGCTTATGCCAGGCGGCGAGCTGCGGAAACACCTCGACCGCTTCGGAGTTCGCGAGCACCGCCCTGAGCATCGTGTACTAGGCCGTGGGCGACGACGCGAAGCCGTGCTGGCGGATGGCGTCCTGCTTCGCCACTGTGTGTCTGAGGTGCGCTGCCTCGAACTCGAGGAGGCTGCGCTCAAGGTGAGTGAGCATGCCGGCAGGCTACGACCGACCACCGACAATGCACGGAGAGGTCACAGTCGGTGGCCCGTGCGAGCATCCACGGCATGAACGAACCAGCCGTGCAGCTCACCGCCGAAGTCACCCTCGACTCGCTGGCGGTGCGGTGCGAGACGGTCCGGGAGCGGGTCGACTCGAAGTGCTCGAAGCGCATCGTCTGCTGGTGCCCGGTGGCGACGAGGCCCGTCGACGGCGACACGTACGAGCCGATCCTGCACGAGCCGGTCGAGGTGTTCAACGAGTGCCTGGACATGTTGCAGTGGGTGACCGAGGGCGGCGTGCGCGCCGAGGTGCGGCACGCCCTCGAGGTCGGGACCATGAGCGAGAAGGAGTCGGCCATCTCGCACGGCAACGCGCAGATTCGCGGCACGGTGACGCTAGAGGGCGACGCGCTTGCCGCCGAGCGCCTGACCTCCGAGCTCTCGATCGCGCTGCTCTACATGGCCCAGCGGGCGACGAGGAAGAAGGGGTGGTGAACTCACGAAACCGCCCCTCCCCACAGTCCGGAAGGGGCGGAATCGACGTCGAGCGACCGACCGGGTTGGTCAGGCGGGGGCGGCGACGTTGATCTGGCCAGTCAGCGTGCCAGACGGCTCGCTTTGCCATGCAAGTTCCACATCCCAGACGGACGGCCCGAAGAGCTGACACTGGAACGTGCCCTCGCCAACTACGGCCTCGAAGGTGCTGTAGAACTGGAGCGAAGTCGGCGAAAGCTGCTGTTGCTCCCACCCAACCGGCCCGCTGCTGGCTGACAGCGCTCCGGTTCCTGCTGTCCGCGAATAGGTGAGTTGCACACCTCCGAATTCCAACGCCTGAGCGGCGCTTGCCGGGATGTTGACGCGCACCTGCGTGCCCTGCCCATTCGTCGCCTGGGGCGTGAGGATGTTCAGAGTGAACTCCTCCTCGGCAGACGCGGCTCTCGCCGGAGCGGCCACCGTCAATGCGAGCACCGGGATGGTCCACGCACCGACGGTGAGCGCGGAGCGACGCGAGATGGGGGAAGTCTCAGCCATGGGGTCTTTTCTGTTGTGCGCCTCCGGGGGGGGGGGAGGCGAAAGCCGATCAGCAGTGATGGAGCTGACCTGATCATAGAGGCACCGCAGGGTGTGTTTCAGGCCCTGGACGCACGAAAGCGCCCCACCTCCCGAAGGAGATGAGGCGGCGACAGGGAACTGCCTCAGTCTCCCTCGGGGGTGATCGAGTCGCCGGGTGTTGCTTCGCTGTCTCCAGCTGATTCCTGGATGAGTTCGATCTCTTCGCGCTTGATGATTGGCATCAGCAATCCGGCCCCAAAAACTCTTTGCGTGACCGACGCGACGGCCTCGCGCGCGTACGGGACGACCGCAAAGAAACCCACGAATTGCGCGAACTCTCGAATGACCGACGGCTGGTACTCCTCGAAGAGGCTCTCCTGGAGCGTGTACTCCGCAGCCACCTCAACCCGAACGGGTCCGGCCTCTGTCTCGATCGTGACCCTGAGTCGAACGCGGAAGCCGCGGCCGCTGAGTTCGCTCTCGCATCCGAGCTCGTACTCGGGGTCGACGTCGCCGCCGAGCAGATCGGAGAACTTCGAGGTACTCAGCTGCTTGTTTGACCGCTGGGCGAAGACCTCCAGCAACACAATGTCATCAAGCTCAACTACCTGAAGCAGGTCCTCAACGGTGAGTGACGGGTTGACCTCAGACACTCTGCAGCTCGTTCACGGTTGTGAATTCACGAGCTCTCACCATCTTGCGTGAGCTCCATTGAGGGCGTCGAGCCTCATACCCGCCAACCACGCGCCAAATACTCTCTGGATCATCAGCAGCGCGGTGGGCGTCGCAGTCATCGTTCACCTTGATCTCCAGGCGAGCACCGACAGCCATGGCGTAGCGGCGGATCGTCGACAGGGTGGGGTTCGCGTCGTAGTGTTCGAAACCCGAGACAGTGGCCTGGCTGACCCCCATGCGCGCGCCAACTTCGGCCTTGCGCTCGTCGATGACATCAGCGAGCTTGTCAGCGAGAGCTTGGATCGACTCGGGCGACGCCTCGGCCTTCCCGAGCTGCTCCATGAGGGCTTGGAAGTGTGCGAGCACGTCGTCGGGGATCTGGGTTCGAGTCCCACCCGCCCTACTCAGGTCTCGATTGCAGGCCAGTTCGAGGCCCCCTCGTGGCACGATGGTCAGCATGATCGTTGCCTTCTCCGTCGCACCAAGCGGCACCCCGAGTCCAGACGCCCCTTCTCCGGGAGAGGGCGATGCGTCACTGCACAACGCGGTCGCCGCGGCGGTCGCTGTCGTGCGCGACTCCGGCCTCCCGAACCGCACCGATTCGATGTTCACGACCATCGAAGGCGAGTGGGACGAGGTGTTCGCCGTCGTCAAGGCCGCAACCGAAGCGGTCGGGCAGTTCGGGAGCCGCGTCTCACTGGTCCTGAAGGCCGACATCCGCCCTGGCCACAGCGGCGAGCTCGACGGCAAGGTCGAGCGTCTGGAATCCGCGCTCGAAGCGCGTTCCGCACAGTCGAGCTAGGAGCCGTCAGCCGGCGGCGCGGATCTGCGCCCCGGCTTCCGGTGCGTCGCCCGCGGCTTCCGGCGCGCTGATCTGAGCCCAGACGTCGTCCAGCGAGACGCCGAGCACACCGGCTATCGCGGCGATCGTGGAGAACGCAGGCGTCGCGACTCGCCCTGACTCGATCTTCCTCAGGGTCTCGGGCGATACGCCCGCGTCGAGCGCGACGCGCAACATGGCGCGGTCGCCTCGTGATCGTCGGAGGAGAAGACCGAGGCGTTCCCCTCGTTCGATCTCCTCGGGGCTGAGCGGGAGTCTGACCATGACCCGATACTAATCCGGTATATCTTTACCGGGATACTTATTGGCACAGTCAGCACCTACGGAAGGACGTCCCCCGATGATCGAGATCCTCAACGAGGCTGAAGTCGAGCGTGCCGCACGAACGGGGCGACTCGTCGGCACGATCCTGCAGGATCTGAAGGCTCGCGTCCGAGTCGGCACCGACCTGCTCGAGATCGACAGCTGGGCGAAGGCGATGATCCTCGACGCGGGCGCCACCTCCTGCTACGTCGACTATGAGCCGTCTTTCGGGCGTGGCCCATTCGGCCACTACATCTGCACCGCGGTGAACGATGCAGTCCTCCACGGCAAGCCGTACCACTACCGCCTCGCAGACGGCGACCTCCTGACGCTCGACCTCGCGATCATCACTGAGGGCATCGCCGCGGATGCCGCGATCAGCTTCATCGTCGGGCCTTCCCGCGACCCTCGCGATGAAGCACTCATCAAGACGACCGAGCGCGCGCTCGAGGCCGCCATCGCCGTCGCGAGACCCGATGCCCGCATGGGCGACATCTCGCACGCGATCGGCTCGGTGCTCTCGAGCGCGGGCTACACGATCAACATGGAGTTCGGCGGACACGGAATCGGCTCGACGATGCATCAGGACCCGCACGTCGCGAACGACGGCCGCCTCGGCCGCGGCGTTCGCCTCCGCCAGGGAATGCTGCTCGCGATCGAACCCTGGGTCATGGCCGACACCAACACGCTCGTCACGGACGACGATGGCTGGACGCTTCGCAGCGCGACAGGATGCCGCACCGCGCACACCGAGCACACCATCGCGATCACGGCGAGCGGGGCGCGCATCCTGACCCTGCCAGCGCCGCAAGAGGCTCGCGAGCCGCAAACAGCGTGAGGCAGGCGGGCGTCGACGGAGAGCCGTCGCGGCGAGTCAGTCGAGCGAGTGATCCTGCTCGTTGACGGAGTCGCGGGCGACGTCCTTGACCGAGGCTCCCCGGTAGAGGCGCTCGAAGAGCTCGAGCGTGCGGTCGATGTCGTGCATGCGCACGAGGTCGAGGCCGGCGCGACCCAGCTCTTCCCGCTCGGAGGAGGAGAGGGAGAGCACTCTCGAGAGCTTCTCCGCGAGGTCCCGCTCGTTGTTGGGCTCGAACAGGAAGCCGTTCTCGCCGTCGTGCACCAGGTGGGGCAGCGCCATCGCGTCGGCCGCGACGACCGGCAGGCCGGAGGCCATCGCCTCCATCGTCGCGATCGACTGCAGCTCGGCGATCGACGGCATCGCGAACACGGAGGCGCGCGTGTACATGCGGCGAAGCTCCTTGTCGCTCAAGTAGCCGTGGAAGGTCACCCGATCGGCGAGCCCGAGCTGCTTCGCGAGCGACTGCAGGTTCTTCTTCTGGTCACCGCCTCCCACGATGTCGAGGTGCACGTCGCCCGGGAGCAGGGTGAGGGCACGCAGCAGCACATCGATTTTCTTCTCACCGGTCACACGACCGACGAAAAGGATGCGCTTCGCCTCACGCGGTGAGAAGTCGAAGGTGTAGTCGGAGGTTCGGATGCCGCACGAGATCGCAAGCACATCGGAGATGCCGCCGTTGGCCTCGAGGAAGTCCGCGGCGCGACGTGTCGGCGTCGTGATGGCCGTCGCCCGGCCGAGAGTGGAACGCGCGTCCTTCCACCAGATGCTCGCGGCGAGCCCGCGCAGGGCCTGCGGGAGGAGCGAATGATCGACGAGGTTCTCGATCATGAGGTGATTCGTGCCGATGATCCGGATGCCGCGCTTCTCAGCCTCGATCGCGACGCCGCGGCCGATGATGACGGCCGACTGGAAATGCACGACGTCGGGGCGCACCTCGTCCACCACACGCTGGGACTCTGCGCGGATGCGCCACGGCGGCGCGTATCGCAGCCAGTCGTGTGCCCACCAGCGGTGCGAACGGAGACGGTGGGCGGTGATGTTCTGACCGTCGTACTGCTCGGTCCACGTGCCGTGACGCCTGCTGGCGGCGGGGACCATGACGTGCACGTCGTGCCCTCTCGCGGCCATTCCGGAGGCGAGGTGCTCGGTGAACTTCGCGGCACCGTTGACGTTGGGCGTGAAGGTGTCCCCCGCGATCAGGATCTTGAGCGGCCGCTCGCCATCTGCTGCGACGGCGGTGCTGCTTGGTGAACGACCTTCATTCGGCACGGGGTGGTGACCTCGATCTCATCTGGGCTCGCGACAGGTGGTGGTCGTCGCTCGCGGAATCTCACGTCATGGTACTGGCCGCGCGCTGAGGCGGAGCCGCAGCACACGCTGAAGCTCGGCTATTGGTCGATGGTGCGGGCGGGCCCGTGCTTCGAGGCAGCGCCACGGCCCGGCGCCTCGATTCGCTGCTCGACTCGGTCCGCATCGTCGGACGGCGTGCCCGCAGCGCGGCTCTCGGCGTCCTGGCGGCGACCCTCGAGATCGAGTGCACCACGGCCCTCCACTGCGCTCCGGCGGACCGCCTCGACTTCATCCTCGGTCTGCCCCCGCTCGAGCACGAAGACGCCCGTCACGGCGATGGCACCAGAGACGATGAACATCACGAAGGCGTACCACGGTGCAGCGCTCGCCTCGCCAAGCACGGCGATGGCGATGGCCACGGCGATGATCGGGTCGATGACCGTGAGTCCCGCGATGACCATGTCCGGCGGTCCAGAGGCATAGGCGTTCTGCACGAAGTAGCCGCCGACGCCCGTCGCGACGAGCAGCGCGACGAGGCAGATGAGCGTGAGCCACTCGAAGTTGTCGTGCTGGATGCGGTTGATCGTGATCTTGGCGAGCGTCGCGACGAAGCCGTAGATGATGCCGGCACCCAGCACGTAGATGAGGGCCTTGAAGCGCTTGCGGAGCAGGAAGAACGCCGTGCCGAAGACGACCACGACGACCGCGAGGAGGACGAGCACCGTCGAGACCTGCTCATCGGAGATCGCCCCCTCCTTCGCGAAGAGCGCCGCCACGGTGACAAACGCGCCGACGCCGATGATGCACAGCGCCACCGCGAAGATCTTCACGTTCGGGAGCCGCTGGCGGATCGCCCGCGCCGTCAGCAGCGTCGTCAGCAGCAGGGAGACGACTCCGAGCGGCTGCACCACGATGATCGGCGAGAAGACGAACGAAGCCAATTGCATGACCACTGCGAGACCGAGCATCACGGTGCCGATGACCCAGGAGGGTCGGCTCAGCAGCGCCAGGAGGTGCTGCAGGTTGAGCCCAGCGGCACCGCTCGTGCCACTCGCGGCCTCGACCTTGCTGACACCGCGGTGCTGGTACATGGCGCCCAGCGACATGAAGACCGCGCCGACGAGCGCGAGGGGAATGCCGATCATCTGGACCGGGGAGAGCCCCGGAAGCACTGCCAGATCACTGAGGGGTGCGATGGTCATGATGGGCAATCCTATTGTGCGGCGCGCGTCGTGAAGGGATGTTGCCGCGAAGATACGCTGATGGGATGACAACTCTCCCAATTCGCATCTACGGCGAGCCAGTCCTCCACGAAGCTGCCGCCCCGGTCGACGAGATCACCGCCGAGATCCGCCAGCTCGTCGCGGACATGTTCGAGACCATGGATGCGGCCCCCGGTGTCGGCCTCGCGGGCCCCCAGATCGGCGTCGGCAAGCGCCTCTTCGTCTACTCCTACGAGGAGGCGGATGGCACGATGCGGCGTGGCGTGGCCATCAACCCTGAGTTGTACGTGACGCCGGCCGAGCCCGAGTCCCTGCTCGAGCTGGACGACGAGCTCGAGTCGGAGGGGTGCCTCTCGTTCCCCGGCGAGCGCTACCCTCTCCGCAGGTCAGAGCGTGCGCTGCTGCGCGCCTCTGACCTGGACGGCGAGCAGTACGAGATCGAGGCAGAGGGCTGGTTCGCGCGCATCCTGCAGCACGAGTACGACCACCTCAACGGCATCATCTACGCCGACCGCCTCGAGCATCCCTGGTACAAGGATGCGTTCAAGGTCATGCGCAAGCGCAGCTGGGGCGGGCCGGGAAAGAGCTGGCTGCCAGGCGTGGACGATCTCGAGGGCTGAACCGCCCGGTCATTGTCGGTGGCTCCTGCGAGGGTTCCGACATGACCACAGCGCTTGACGACCCCATCGAGGTCGAACTCGTCGACGAGCTCCCATCCGTCTTCTGGTGGGAGCGCTTCGCCTACATCGTGCATGGCCTCCCACAGTCGTTCTACCGGCGGGTCCAGCAGCGCTGGTGGGCCGGCGAGGGCGACCCGTCGCGCCTCGACACCGAGTTCTGGCGGGTCAGCGCGAGTCGCGATGGGCACGACGCAGACGCGTGCCTCTACGACCTGCGCAGAGACCCGGACGGCTGGCGGCTGGTGCTCCGATGGGAGTGAGCCCTGTTCCTCCCCGTACGGAGCCGCGCAGCTCAGACGAGACGGACCCCCGCCTGCCAGACCGCCTGCGTCAGCTGCATCCCCGGCCGATACGCCAGGTGCGTGACCGAGGGGGCGTCGAGCACCTGGAGGTCTGCACGGAAGCCGGGCATGAGCGCTCCGATCGGCAGCTCCCCCTCGTGACGGCGCAGCGCGACGGCACCGCCCATCGTGGCCGACCAGACCGCCTCCTCGACGCTCAGATGCATCTGCAGCACTGCCGTGGCGACGCAGAAGGCCATGGACGTCGTGTACGAGGTTCCCGGGTTGCAGTTGCTCGCCAGCGCAACCGTCGCCCCGGCCTCGATGAGGCTCCGAGCCGGGGGGAACGGCTGGCGAGTCGACAGGTCGCAGGCGGGAAGCAGCGTGGCCACGGTGCTCGACGCGGCGAGCCGGTCGATGTCCTCGTCGTCCAGGAAATTGCAGTGGTCGACGCTCGCCGCCCCCAGCTCCACGGCCAGCCTCACCCCGGGGCCGGGACCGAGCTGGTTGCCGTGGACCCGCAGTCCGAGGCCGGAGTCGAGGGCGGCCTGCAGTACCGCCCTCGACTGCGCCTCATCGAAAGCGCCTCGTTCGCAGAACACATCCATCCAGGCCACGTACGGACGAACCGCCTGCAGCATGGGGCCCGTCACGAGGGCCACGTAGTCGTCTGCGTCCCAGCCGTCCGGCACGACGTGCGCACCGAGGAACGTCACATCCTGACCGAACTCCGCGGCAAGGCGCGCGGAACGCTCCTCGGTCTCGACATCGAGGCCGTATCCCGTCTTGGTCTCGAGCCACGTGGTTCCGTTGACATTGGCGGTGCGGATGCGCTCAGCCATGAGCGAGCGCAGCTCCCCACCGCTCGCTGCGCGCGTGCGTTCGACGGAGACCTTGATGCCGCCCGCCGTGTACGTCTCCCCCGCCATTCGCGCACCGAACTCCGTCGACCGGTCCCCCGCGAAGGCGAGGTGGGTGTGGGAATCGACCCACCCAGGCAGCACGGCTCGGCCGCCAACGTCGAAGCTGCTGTCGGCCGCCGGCGCATCCGCGTCCGCGCCGACCCACACCACCCGCTGGCCGTCGAGGACAAGCGCCGCGTCGTGCAGCACTCCGAGGTCCCCGTTGGTCGTGAGCTCGCCGATGTTCCTGAAGACCGTCGCGCTCATGTGCTGCTCCCTGCTGAGATTCCGTCGGCGCTGGATGAGGGATCCGCCGAGAGCACGGCGAGCTCGGCGGCCGCCTGCGCCATTCGCGCCACGTCGTTCTCGCGGTCGTAGACGACCCGGCCCGCAACCACGGTGCGGAGCACGTCGCTCGACGTTCCCGTGAGCACGAGCTGTGCGGGGCGCGAACCCGCGGTCCGAACCGAGGCGGCGTCGACCTCGACGAGGTCGAACGGCCCGCCCAGCGTCGCGGGTGGCGCGAGGCCGAGCGACGCGTACCCGGCCGTCGTGCCGATCTCGGTGAGCTCACCGGGCGAGAACCGTCCCCTCGCCTGCGAGCGGAGCCGTTCGCCGGCCTCGAGGCCGCGCAGTTCGAGGAAGGGATCGACGACCGCGTTCTGGTCCGAGCCGATCGCCAGCAGAGCGCCGGCGGCGGTGAGCTCGATGCCGGGGCCGATGCCATCGCCGAGATCGGCTTCCGTGGTCGGGCAGAAGACCGCGTGCACGCCAGCTGCACCGAGGAGCGCGATGTCGTGCTCGCTCAGGTGCGTGGCATGGACGACGCTCAGGCGGCGGGTGAGCGCTCCCGCGTCGGCGAGCAGCTCGGTGGGCGTGCGCCCGTAGGCTGCCAGGCTCTGCTCGTTCTCCGCGACCTGCTCCGACAGGTGGACGTGCAGGGGAACGTCGTCCGGGAGAGCGCGGGTGACCTCGGCGATCTCGGCCGCCGGCACAGCGCGCACGGAATGGAGGGCCGCGCCGAGCACAACCTGCGGATGATCGGCTCTGAGGCGTTCCCTGAGCGAGAACCACCGCGCGATCCACTGCGCTGCGCGGCCATCGCCGAACCGACGCTGCTGCACCGAGAGCCCCGTTCCTATCGAACCGGCGAGGTAGCACGTGTCGAGCAGGGTCAAGCGGATGCCGGCGGTCTCGGCCGCACGCGCGAGAGCCAGCTCCATGTCGTGGTCGGGGTACGGCGTGCCGTCGGGCTGATGGTGGACGTAGTGGAACTCGCCGACGGCTCCCCATCCGCTCGCCACCATCTCGGTGTAACAGGCCGTGGCGATCCGCTCCAGCGAATCGGGCGTGAGCTGCCCTGCGATGGCGTACATCTTGTCGCGCCAGGACCAGAAGTTCCCGCCGTCTGCGTGCGTACGCCCACGGAGCAGGCGGTGGAAGACGTGCGAGTGCGCGTTGCCGAAGGCAGGGAAGACGGTGCCGAGGACCAGGTCGCCTTCCGCGGCGGGCACCCCGAGCTGCTCTTCGACGACCTCTCCGGATTCGCAGCCGAGCCTGACAGCGCGCAGGACCTCATCGCCGCGGACGAGGGTCTCGATCCAGACCCACTCCACGCTCACGAGCGGGCCTCACTGCTGGAGGACTCCTCGGTGACGGAGACCTCGCGGAGCGCGGTGCGCCGCTCGGTCATTCGCCCTCCCACATGGGCACCCGCAGTCCGCGTTCCCTCGCGATATCGGCGGCGTGCTCGTAGCCCGCGTCCACGTGCCGCATGACGCCCGTGCCGGGGTCGTTGGTGAGCACGCGCTCGATCTTCTGTGCGGCGAGGTCGGTGCCGTCGGCCACGATGACCTGACCGGAGTGGATCGACCTGCCGATCCCGACGCCGCCGCCGTGGTGGAGGGAGACCCAGGTCGCCCCCGAGGCTGTGTTGAGGAGCGCGTTCAGGAGCGGCCAGTCCGCAATCGCGTCCGAACCGTCCTTCATCGACTCGGTCTCGCGGTACGGCGAGGCGACCGACCCGGAATCGAGGTGATCTCGGCCGATGACGATGGGCGCGGAGAGCTCGCCGGACGCGACCATCTCGTTGAACTTGAGCCCGGCGAGGTGCCGCTCCTGGTAGCCGAGCCAGCAGATCCTGGCGGGAAGGCCCTCGAAGTGCACCTTCTCGCTCGCGGCCGTGACCCAGCGGTGCAGTCGTTCGTCATCGGGGAACAGCTCGAGAATCGCCCGGTCGGTGGCGGCGATGTCAGCCGGGTCGCCGGAGAGCGCCACCCATCGGAAGGGTCCGCGCCCCTCCTCGAACTGCGGGCGGATGTGCGCTGGCACGAATCCCGGGAACTCGAAGGCTCGCTTGTACCCGCCGAGTTTCGCCTCGGCCCGGATGGAGTTGCCGTAGTCGAAGACCTCGGCCCCGGCATCCTGAAACCCGACCATGGCCGCGACCTGCTTGGCCATGGAGGCGCGGGCACGGTCCGTGAAGCCGACTGGGTCGCGCTCTGCCTCGGCCTTCCACTCCTCGACGCTCACGCCCTCGGGGAGGTAGGCAAGCGGGTCGTGCGCGCTCGTCTGGTCGGTGACCATGTCGATGGCGACGCCCCGCTCGAGGAGGAGCGGGAAGATCGTCGCCGCGTTGCCGACTACGCCAACGGAGCGAGGCTCGCGGGCTTCCTTCGCGGCAAGCGCTCGCTCGACCGCTTCGTCGAGGTCGTGGGTCATCTCGTCGAGGTAGCCGTGCTGCACGCGGCGCTCGAGCCGGCTCGCGTCCACGTCGACGATGAGGACCACGCCTTCGTTCATCGTGACGGCCAGCGGCTGCGCACCGCCCATGCCACCCGCGCCGCCCGTGAGCGTCAGGGTGCCCGCCAGCGTGCCGCCGAAGCGCTTCTCGGCGGCGGCCGCGAACGTCTCGTAGGTGCCCTGGAGGATGCCCTGTGTGCCGATGTAGATCCAGGAACCCGCCGTCATCTGGCCGTACATCGTGAGGCCGGCAGCCTCGAGTCGGCGGAACTCGGGCCAGTTGGCCCAGTCCCCAACGAGGTTCGAGTTCGCGATGAGGACCCGAGGCGCCCACTCGTGGGTGCGGAAGACGCCGACGGGCTTGCCTGATTGGACGAGCAGCGTCTCGTCGTCCTCCAGGGTCGTGAGGGTGCGGACGATGGCGTCGTACGCCTCCCAGTTGCGCGCCGCCTTGCCCGTCCCGCCGTAGACGACCAGGCTCTCCGGGTGCTCCGCCACTTCGGGGTCGAGGTTGTTCATGAGCATGCGGAGCGGTGCCTCGGTCTGCCAGCTCTTCGCGGTGAGCTTCGACCCGCGTGGGGCCCTGATGTTCTCGTGTGCGTTCATGTGCGTGATCCCTTGGTGACCGGAAAGAGTGAGGAATGGGGACGGCTGCTGCCCGGGACCGCTCAGGCGGGGCCGGAGCGCGCTGACGTCGTCGCGCTGAGTGAGTGCTGGATGCTGGCGGCCGCGCCGCTGAGGAGGGCGCCGTAGCGCTCGACCTTGGTCGTCGTGATGCGGTAGCTCGGAACCAGCACGCTGAGCGAGCCGATGATGCGCTCGTGGAGCACGATGGGGGCGGCGACCGCGGTGACGTCCTTCTCGACCCCGCTCTCGAGCGTGACGTAGCCGACGGCGGGCGTCTCACCTCGAAGCACCCGGCCGGTGGCCGAGCCCTCGAACGGAATGGTGCGTCCGACCCAGTTGGCGTGCCGGACGGAGTGGGTGCCCTCGTGGATGGCGATGTAGAGGGCCTGGTCCGCGTGACCGGGCACGCTGAGGTAGACCGACTCGCCGGTCGACTCTGCGATGTCGCGCAGAGCTGGCGAACAGAGCAGCGCGAGGTTGTCGTTCGAGAGCGCTCGCGCCCCGAGCTGCATGATCCTGCTCCCGGCGCGGAAATCACCGGCTTCGTCGCGGCGCACGAATCCGGAGGATTCGAGCGTGCGCAGGAGCCTGAGCGACGTGCTGGGTGAGAGTTCCGCGAGGCGCGAGCTCTCGGCCAGGCTCAGGCTGCTGTGCTCGCAGACGATCGCGAGCAGGGAGAGCGCCCGTTCGACTGTTCGAGTCGAGGGTTCGGCCATCTTGCCTCCTTCATTGCAGGCAACCGTAGACGTGGAGCGTTACGCGGATCGACCGCGCTTGTTTCCACCTAGTAAAACTCGCCTGCCATCAGATGGCAATACTCTCTTCAGTCTCGAGACGCTGCTCGAACGACCGCGAACAGCCCGGGTCCGCCGGAGAACGCCGCCATCGCACATCCCTCGAGCACCACCGTGTCGAAGCGGGCGAGGACAAGCGGTCCGCAGATCAGCTCACCGTCGAGAACGACGACTGCCTCGGAATCGAGTGACAGCTCCCGAGCATCTCGGACCACGGCCACTTCGAGAGCGGGACTCGCATCGGAGTACATGAGATTCAGCACCTGCGAGCTGCCAGCGACGGATGCCCCGACGACGTGCTGCGTGCCGGCGAACCGTGCCTGTTCCCCCGGGCCGAGCACCACCTCCCGGCCGTCGATCTCGAGACGTACCGCGTCGATCGCGAGCTGCACACGCTGCGTTCGCGGAATAAGCGAGAACTCGGCACGCTGGTCGATCGTCGCGATGCTCAGCGACCAGCCACCTCCGGTCGGCATGGCTCTGATGGCGCGCGTCACCCCCAGACCGTTCTGCCAGGGCGCGGGCTGGAGGTCGTCGTAGCGGATCACGTCGGCGGAGGTCATGCCCCCATTCTCCAGCCCCGCGATCAGACTGGCAGAGGTCAGCCGCCCGTCGAGCCGCCGCTTCCGCCGCCACCTTTCACCGTCGAGCCGAACCCGGACTTCCCCGTCGCCCCGAAGCCGCTCTTCAACGGTGCCCTCGACCCGACGGTCGCTCCCGCAGGGGCCTTCTGCGCGACGTCGGAGTGGGCGGACGAACCGGGGGCCGCGAAGCCGCCGGAGGTGACGGGTGCCCACGAGCTCACGCGAGTGCTGTTCCAGCGGGAGGACGCGAAGAGCACCGGTCCCAGCCAGAGCGCGGAGCTGTAGTGGGTTCCGTAGCTGCTCGACGACTCGCACAGGGACTCGGCGTCTCCCTCGACCTGCTCACCCTGCTGCTCGAGAAGCTGGATCTGCTCGTTCACGTCGGCGAGGCAGTCTTCCTTCGACGTGTAGGTCGGGCGTTCCGCACCATCGGGCAGCACGTAGTTCTCGCCGTCGGCTCCTTCGACGACGACCCCATCATCTGGGACGGTGCTGCAGCCAGCGAGGAACATCATGGCGGCCGCGACTCCCATCGCACCGACGGTCTTCGTCGTCGACGGGCGGGCGATTCCGGACAGGGTCACGCCACGGCTGCGGCGCAGCTTCGGTTCGTACGTCATGGTCGCTCCTCATGGTCGGTGATGTAGTGGGGCACGAACTCGGCGAGGTCGCCCGTGATGGGCCCACTCGTCTCCCGAACGTCGATGCCAGCCGGCGTCTCTCCCACGACCCAGGAACCCACGATGACCGTCTTGCCATCGATGTTCGCGAGCGTGGCCCGCTCCTGGTACACGAAGCCCTCCGCGCCGTACTCCCCGCCGTTCTCGGCCGTCCTGCGCCCCACGAGGTCGTACATCGTGACGTTGGCTCCCTCGCGTCCGAGCTTCGGCTTCTCCACGTACGCCCTGCCACGGAGTCGATCGGGGGTCTGGTACGCGGCGAGCAGCAGCGGATGATCGGGGAAGAGCTCCCAGAGCACGACCAGGAGCTGCTTGTTGGAGAGCATCATCTTCCAGATCGGCTCGACCCAGGCGGTTGTCGCTCGCGTCGTCGGGAAGTACTGCGCGAACTCCTCACGCACCATCCACTCCCAGGGGTACAGCTTGAAGATGCGCTCAATGCGCTCCCCGTCGCCATCGACGAAGCCGTGGGCGTCCTCATCGAACTGCACATCCTCCATGAAGATCTGCTTCACCTCGAAACCGGCGAGACGCGCCGTCTCCGCCATGTAGCCAACGGTGTCGGCGTCCTCGACGATGAGCTGCCCGTCGCCGCCGTCGTGCAGCGACGCAAGATGGAGCCGCGCGCCCTGCGGAAGGAACCAGCGCTGCACTCGGAGGTGCACCCACTGCTCCACGAGCAGCTCGTGCAGGAGGTTGAACTGGTCGGCACCGTCACCCCGTGTCTCGACGAGCCACTGCCATTGCGCGGCGGCGGACTCCACGAGCGACGTCGGTGTGTCCGCGTTGAACTCGAGGAGCTTGATCGTGCCTGCAGCGTCGTACGCGAGGTCGAATCGTCCGTACACGGTGGGATCGTCCTCGTCCCAGGACTTCTCGACGAGGTCCCAGAGCTCGACCGGGATGCTGAACTCGGCGAAGCGACGATCGCGCACGATGTGCTCGCACGCCTCCATGCAGAGCCGGAACAGCTCAGCCGTCGCCTCCTCGAACGCATCGATCTCGGCCCCGGTGAAGCCGTAGGCGGCCTCCTCCTGCCAGTACGGCCGCCCGCCCTCGGACTCCATGTCGTAGAAGGTGAAGCCGATGGAATCGAACCTCGCTCGCCAATCGGCTCGCGGAGCACTGTACGTGCGAATCACAGCTCGTCCATCCTCGGATCTCTCCACTCACCGACTGAACTGCCGATGAGCATCCCCAGCAACAGTAGGGGCAGGGGGTCGAGAATACCCGGAGAAAAGGCGCTGAGAGGATGCCCTGGCCGTGCCGACTCCCGGCCGTGGCCTGTCTCCGTGTCTAGGGAGCCGTCGACTGGTCCGGTGCGGCCGATTCGGACTCCGTCGGCGATGTCGGGGACGCCGGCTCCTGCGATTGCGAGGGAGCTGGACTCGGAGACTCGGGCTCTTCGCTCGGCGACGTCGATGGCGGCGGCGTGGACGACTCGGTCTCCGTGGGAGACGGTGCCGGCGACGTCGTGTTCTTCGGGGGCGTCGAGGGCTGGGCGGTCTGCGCGGGCGGGGTCGTGTCCGGCACGTCGCCAGCCGGTGGCGTGTACGTGCTGTCCTTCGGCACCCAACCGTCGTCATCAGCTGGGTTTCCTGAAGGCGGGCTCATCGTCGGTGCCTCACCGAAGATGTCCACGGCAGCCCCGTCCGCGTACTTATTGAGGAACTTCTGGGGGTCGACGTGGGTCCTATCGACGATGGTCTCCAGGTGCAGGTGCGGCCCGGTCGAAGCGCCAGTGTTGCCGAGCAGGCCCACGAGCTGTCCGGTCTTGACCTCGTCGCCGACCTTGACCGCGGGCGAACCTGCGACGAGGTGGGCGTACACGGAACGCACCTGCAGGCCATCGATGCGGTGCTCGACGACAACGTGGGCCCCGAGGCCGCCGCTGTCGGTCGGAACGGATTCGATCACGATGCCGTTGGCGATGGTCCCGACCCGCGTACCCTGCGGGCCGGCCATATCGAGGCCGCGGTGGTTCGAGGAGCATCCAGAGCACGGTGAGTTGCGGGGCCCGAAGCCATCGCTGATCCGCACGAGGCTCATGTCGACGGGCCATTGGACGCCTGGTGCCACGGTGCCATCAGGGGATACGGCGGCGGTGTTCTGCACGACAGGAACATCGCGGGCGTCGATGAGTTGACCGGGAACGCTGCCGGAGACGGTGTAGGTGACCCCGTCGTGCTCCTTGGAGCTCACGACCGGCACCGTCGACTGGCCGTCGTCAACTGCGCCCGTCACGGCAGCTGCGCCGATCGATGCGGCGGCGATGAGGCCGAGAGTCGCGGCGACGACTGGAACGGCGAGGAGTCTGGCGCGACGGCGTTCCTTCGCTCTGCGCGCGCGTCGACCCGGGACGTCGAGGTGGGTGTCTGACGTGGCGGTGGGTGACTTCGGCAAGGGAGTCTCCTGCAATTCTGCAAGTTGGTGCTTCACGGGCAACGTGTCCGAGTCTAAGGACCCTCGCGCGAATGCGGAAGTGCCGATTCAGTACGAGGGGGCTTATTACGCGCATTCCAGCACGCTCTACCCACAGTGAACGTCGCTAATCCCCTCAGATATCAAGAAGACGCTCACTGAACGGGGACACGAATTTCCGATCCGCATCCGCCTCGGAGACAAGGCGCCGGAATGACGGCAGGCGCGGATAGAGATGATTGAATTCATCGCGGTCGAGCGAGGTGAGCTTGCCCCAGTGGGGCCTCGCCTCGAATGGGCTGAGACTGCGCTCGATGACGGACAGGAGTTCCAGGACGGGTGCCGCGAGCTTCTTCCACGTGAACGCCACGCAGAGGACGTCCTCGCCCTGGGTCGGGCTGAGCCACAGCTCATCCCCCGCCATTGTCCTGAGCTCGCAGACGTGCAGCAGCGGCTGCAGGCGTGCGGAATGCGCACGGATCGCCTCGAGAGCCGCCCCCGCATGGCGGAGCGGCACGAAGTGCTCGCTCTGCAGCTCCGAGCCGACGCTCGGTGCTGAGCCGATAGGAAAGTGCGGAAGTCGATCCCACCAAGGTCCCACCGAGCCGTCCCGGGCGGTCACGGTCTCGGAGTCTGGCTCGCCCGGGAGACGGGGGGAACCGAACAGATCGTCCTCGACATCGATGTCATCCGCGGACTCCGGGACTCGAGACTTGACGAGCACCTCGCTGACGGCATCGTCGAAGGTCGTGAATGCGCTGACCGAATAGCCCGCCCGGTGAACCTGATCTAGATTTTCGAGATAGACGCGCCAGGGCATTGGCCCGTAGGCGTCCTGTCGCATGCTGTAGCGGGGCTGAATATCCAAGGTGACCCGCGTGACTATTCCGAGCAGGCCGAGGTTGAGGACTGCGCCGTTGAAGTCTGCGGAGTGCCGCTCGATGGTCCGAAGCGAGCCGTCTGGACCGAGGAACTCGAGAGCGCGTACCGCGGTGCTGAGAGAGCCGAGAGCAGTCCCGGATCCGTGCGTCCCAGTGGCGACGGCTCCGCCAACGGAGATGTGCGGCAGCGACCCCTCGTTGTGGAGCGCAAATCCTGCCCGGTCTATCTCGGGCGCAACCTCCCCGTAGGTGGCCCCGGCGCTCAGCGTGACGGTCATTGCGGGCGCATCTATGACCAGATCCGCGTTGAGGCCACCGAGGACGACGAGGACGCCCGAGGAGTCAGCGACATCGCTGAAGGAATGGCGAGTGCCGAGTGCGTGCACACGGTCGCTCTCAGCCACGATGCCTGCCGTCTCGTCGATCGACCGGGGCTCGACTATCGCTCGTGCCGAGTAGGTCAGCGACCCGGCCCAGTTCAGACGGCGCTGTTCTGGGCTGTTCCTCGTCATCAGCTGCACGCCTTCGTGAGTCTTGTTGCTGGGCGTCTCAAGAGGACCACGTGTCGACGTGCCCACGCAAGTCCGTTGACCAGAACTCCATCACCTCGGACACCAAGTTTCCCGCGGCACCCGAGGACTGCCGCGGGTTATCTCACCGTCACGGTCTGGCAGGGCGGGAAATAATCCCTGCCTGCGCCGAAGTTGATGCCCACCGTGCAGATGGAGTATTCGCCGGGTCTCAGGTCGAAGGTCATCGAATAGGTGTGTCGCCCTGGGATGCCGTACTCGTAGAGATGCGTCGAAGCGCGTGAGGCCATGGTGGTGTTCCAGACTCCATTCACGGTGATACCGACGGGAATCGACCTGAAGAGGTCCGAGGAATCGAATGCGTGGCCGGAGACGGTCATCATGCTCCCATTCACCGAGATACTCACGGTTGACCGTGCTTCAAACTGCTTGACCGCGGCGCTGTACGTGTTCCCGTCTCGCGCGAACGTCGCAAAGTACCTTGCCGCGACCTTCTGTCCGGTGCTGTTCATGTGCGTCAGGTCGCTCTCCGACATCCAGAACGAACGGGGATTGAGGCCACGGGCGATGCTGTCGCGGTCGGCCTGAGTGGGAACGAGACCCGCGTCGTAGAGCGCCCCGTTCGAGAGATAGTCGGCAAGGGGAATGACGCGTTGTCCATAGTGCTGCCTGATCCAGGTGTTGATGTTCTTGCGGTGCGCCGTGAGGGGATGCTCGTTTCCACCCCAGGCCGGTGGGAGCTCGACAACGTAGAACGGCGCGTTCGAGGTGGCCTGGTGCAGCTTGATCAGACGGGCCGTATCGTCCTTGACACGTTCGGGGTCGTCGAGGTCGTTCGACCCGAGCCAGAAGATCGAGACAGCGCCGGGGCTCGGCTTGTCGAGGGAGACGATGGGGGTGTTCTTCGCGACTGACACTGCGGTGCCGGCCTCATCTCGGGTGAACACCCAGAGCTGGCTCGGGTCATCCAAGTCAGGTCGGGTGCTCAGCTTGCCCTTGATGGCGCCGATCTGCGCGTCCATGACAACCCGCCCGAGCTTCTCGTCGCCGTACGCCTTGCCGACGGGGATGCCGAGCTGGACAGAACCGGACGATGGGATCGTGACGTCGCGGCTCAGGTACATCTGGTGCACGCCTCCCGCCGTGGCGATTGCGGTCGAGGTCATTCCGCCAGCGGAGTTGTTGATGACGTTCCACCCGGGCATGGCGTCTTGGAGGGCGCCGTTGCAGATCCAGTTCAGGCTCGAGGAGCCGTAGCACTGGACGCTCTGCGGACTCGCGCTCAGCGCCTGCTCGACATCGACAGCAGCGCTGCCCACGGATGTGGTGACCGTTGGGGGCGTCGGTGGCAGGGATGCGGAAATCGCCGGGTTCACCGCCGCACCCAACAGGGCGGCACTCAGCACCAGAGCGGAGAGCCGGCGGCGAGTTGCGCTTCGCATGTCGGGTTCCGTTCGTTTCGTCTGGGGAGCGGCACCCGGACTGCGCGTCTTGGTCGTCTCGGCCAGGCGGACGACGACAAGCAGCGGCCGGAAACTCGTGAGAGATGCGGGCCACAGGGGAACACCCACTGGGGATAGTTCTGAACCCTAGCGCCCGTTGCCGGCGACTCGCGACCCTGGTTGGGGTGGGTCTCACCTGGCGCCACGGAACGGTGTGGCTGCTGTCCTCAGGCTCCGCCACATTGGTCCTGCCCTGCAGCCACAGCTGCTCCGGGCGCTCCTGGCACAGCGCGTGACGTGCACAGACGAAAATCGGCGGACGCGAGGGATTGCTCCGCTCGCGCCCGCCGACCTGGTGATGCACGCCGAACCGCTCCACGTTTCCGCGAGCAGATTCATTCAGCTCCCTGAGATGGACTCGAACCATCAACCTGCCGATTCTGAGCCACCTGCCCGAGCATGACCAGCATGCCCCGACTTCCTTGATTTTCCGGGCCTGTTCGACCCGCCTGACTCAAACTCTACGGGTTCGCACGGACCGAATGCGGGTTCAGACGGGGGTTTTCGGGGGCTAAAAGAGGGTTCGGTTGTGGAGCAGTCCGCACAGCGTGTCGCGGTCGGCTGGTGCACCCGGGGCCGCACGTCCAAGCACTACTTTGCCCCGTTGCATCACCGTGCATCGGATGCGAGCCGGACAAAATGAAAGGCCCCGCCGGAAGTGATTCCGGCGGGGCCTGGTACCGCTGTCCAACGGCGCCCGAATGCAGGTCCCCCGACGTGCCTGGGCTGAACGTTAAAGCGGCTGTTTCAGCGTACGAGTGGCCAGCGCGCCACACGCGGGAGAGGTGCGAAGTCAGGATGAACTGGCACTGGCCCCGCACGAGACGGTTCTCGCAACGGCACCGTTCATCCCGATCAATCTGCTGCCGGGCACGGCACCTCGACTTCGAATTTGAGGCCGGCGATGGAGATGAACTGCCAGCCCTGCGCCCCGCCGTTCTGCGTGTACAGCATCGTCGAGCCGGTCGGGAAGCTCGCAAAACGGAACACGTCGAGGAAGTCCGAGTCCAAGGGGGTGAACTCGTTGTCCCCCTCCCGGTGGAATGGATCCGCGAGCGTGCCTGCGCCGACTCCGGCCGATGCTGGGCTCGGGGTGATCGATTCTGGCGTCACGCTGAATCCCACCGCGTCCCAGTAGGTGGCTCGCCAACCGGAGTTGGCAACCGAAGAGATGTCGAAGACCGTCAGCTCGAAGTTCTTCGGCGTGAATGCTGCCCCCGTGCTGTCGACGAATTCGAACGTGAGCGTCTGCGTCGGGGCCAAGGTCGAGGCCGGTGCGGTCGTGCCATCGATGCGTTGATTGAGCACGAGCGATCCAGCTGCGCCAAAGCCGGAGAACTCGTAGTCGTCGCTGCCATCTGCAGCGGCTTCCCCGTTCCATCCTGCTCCGTCGTCCGTGAGGTTGTGTGAAATGCCGTTTTGTGTAGTGGTCGTTCCCGGCCCGAGTGTTGACACAGCCCGGACGGTGTAGGTCGTGGCGCTTCCCGGGACGGTCGCTGTCCATTCCGAGGGATTGCCGGCGACGGCGACTGCCGACGCGGTAGCGGTGCCCGTGCACAGAGGGGTCGAAGCTGCCGCGAGAGGAGCAGCTGTCGCGGCGCTGATGACAGGGATGGTCCATGCCGCTGCGGTGACGATTGTGCGACGGGAGATGTGGGCGGGCTGGGGATTGTTCATATTCCTGGTTTCTCTTGAATAGTCCGTGCGATGGCGGTCTTGGTCAGCAGTCGAGGTCGAAGTTCATGTTCGTGAGGTGGATGCCGCCGCCTGCAGCCACACCTTGGCGCTTGAACAAGACGCTGAACTCGGTGATGGGGCCGACCAGGACAAATTGGACTTCGCGGTCCGGGTCCTCGGGGTTCACTCCTCCGAAGACATGGGCGGAGTAGATGTCTGGAGCGGTCTCGTAGGTCATCCCAATTCCAGCGACTGCTGAGACCGTTTGGCGCCCGACGATGTTGCGGATACCAACCCACTGCTTGGCAACGATTGCGTTGGGGGTTCCCATTGTCTTGACGTCACCGATGCGAAATCGGACATTTTGAATGGGAGCGTCAAATGAGACGTGTGTATCGCTGCTGTGGTGAGGATCGAAGACGTCTGGCGCGAGGGTCTCCTGCGGTGTCGAGTCGAGTTTGAGTCCCTGGCCGTTCGGACTGAGATGCTCGGAGTCTGGGCTGAGGGCACCATTGGCCTGGACGCTGGAGGTGATCTGATAGTCGATCAGTGCACTGCCGCTCGGTCCAGTAGCGGTCACGGTTCCGTGTCCCGACATACTGGAAACACGCACAAATCCAGGGTCGCTCCACACGATAGCTCCGCTCGCACACCCACTCGACGCAGCAACAGTCGGAGTCGCGACAGCGGCACTGAAAATCGGAACTGACCACACGGTGCTGTGGATGACGATACGGCGCGCGCGTTCTCCTTCGTTCGAATCCAGGTCGGCCATCCGGTGAGACTCCGTGGAATTAGGGGAAGCGCAACCCGCTGCTGCGTTCGCGCTTGATGCTCTCTCTCAGCTGTCCCCCGCGGTGAAACGAACGACACATCGTGGACTTTCGCGTCGAACTCGAGGACGATTTGGCACGGTCGCTCGAGGTGGGGACTTCAAGCATCCGAACACGCACGTGGATGACCCCAGGCGCATAGCATCGCTGAGAGGAACACGCCGAGATCCTGATGAGCTCCCCACTCATGGGATATACGCGAGGCCTGTTCCCGCGAATTGAGACATTCGCGTCGACTCGCGGATTCGCTGACACCGGGACAGGATTTTTCGTCACTGGAGTTGCCGAAGGTTCGCCCGGTGCCCAACAGTTCCCTGGTCCCTTCCGGGACGCTCCCCCCAGCGAAAGAAGATCGAGTGCCGGATGACCGCGACGTACACCTCACTGGCCCGGATGCCGTGGACTGGCTCAGCAAGCGCGGTTGGCACGTGCGCTCCTACCGAGGGACATTCCGCCTGAATGCAGATCTCATCTGGACGGATACCTTCGCCATTGGCCGCATCTGGCACACGCCGGCTGAGATCGAGATCATCGGTTCGGACACCGAACCGAACGTCCGGGCGCTCGTCGTCGTAGGCGTCTCTGGCGACCACCAGGTGGTGAATGACGTCGGCACGCACACCCTTCGCCCTGGCGACCACGTTGTCCACGGCAATGCAGATATGTTCTCGCTGATCACCCACGAGCCCGCGTCACGAGTTGTGCTGGCGACGCTCAAGACTCGGCTAACGGTTCAGAACCCGGACTTGCTCAGAAACAGCACACCCGTCAGCGTCACTTCCACAATCGCCTCCATTTTCATCAGCGCGGCCCATGCATCGCTGGCCTCTCCCATTACGGAGGCATCGGCAGCATTCCCTGCTTGGAGGCGGGGTCTCGAGAACCTTCTCGCCGCTTCGCTGGACTCAACGGCAAGAGACCGGTACTCCTTCACGTCCTACGCCCAGTCCGAGGAAATCGGGCGTGCCATGGCCGTGATCGATGCGAACGCCACGGACCCCTCATTCACAATCAGACACCTGGCTACTGACCTCGCAATGTCAAAGTCTCGCCTACATGCTGTCTTTGATGGCACCGGAACCACTCCCGGCCAGCTCTTGCGTCGAACCAGAGTGAATTTGGCCAATGCCCATCTCCGCGAAGCTCGTCCAACAGGAGCAGAACTCGCGAGAGTCGCCAAGCTCTCTGGCTTCGGCTCCGTGAGGTCACTCCAACGCGCCCTGGCTGAGCAGCGCGCGCTCGAGTCAGGCGAACACGCGGCACAAACCCTCCGCGTTCCAAGTCCAGTCGATGTCGCCGTCACCGTTGACGTCGACAAGCTGATTGACGACACCACAGGGCAGAAATCCGGGCTCGAGCCGCAATCTTGAACAGCGCCGCGTTCCGATGACGCCCCTGCCGTCGTTCTTGGTGGCCCGCACGTGCGCGCTGGCAGGTACTGCATCCGCGTCAGTTTGTCTTGGCGATCTAGGCAAGCCCTAGCCGGCTTCTAATCTGGCGAACGACCCCACAGTCCCAGGAGTGTGCGCGACCGACTGAGGCTACCTCGCACTGGCCTGCACATTTCCCGGGCCGGGCGTCGATGAGCGGGCCCGTGGCCCGAAGCACGTTTTGACCGTCCAGGCCGGGAACCCGAACCGGCCCGCCACATCGAAGAGGACCCATGACCACCACCCCCTCAGAATCCAATCCCGCACGCCGGACTCTCCTTACTGCCGGAGCCTGGTCGGTACCCATCATCGCGACCGGAGCTGTAGCCCCGTTCGCAGCCGCCTCCTGTGGAGAGACGGGCACGATCACCTTCAACGGAGGAACCGCTGGCACCGCTGCCGTCACCGGTACTTGGATCGTGCCCCCGTGCATCACGAAGATCACTGTGTCGATCGCCGGTGGCGGCGGCGGAGCCGGGCGCAGCTTCAATGGCCAGATGACACAACAAGGCCGTGGAGCGGCCGGCGCTCTCGTGACCGCCACGCTCAACGTGACACCTGGCCAAACGTTCAACGTCATCGCCGCCAGCGGCGGACGATCCGGCCCATCCTCACCCGACATAGCAGCAGTTGGCGGACAGGGCTACGGCAACGGAGGCGTCTCCCAAGACCCGGCGACGCCTTCAAGCGTCTCGTCAACAGGCGGTGCAGGTGGCGCCGGCAGCGCACTTCGCCTGGGCACCACTCTCGTCGCAGTGGCGGGTGGCGGAGGCGGTGGCGGGTCCGCAGACGCAAACGCGAGCAACGCGAATATCACTGGGATATACGGCGGGAATGGTGCAAGCCCCGGAACAGCGACGGGCGGTGGCTCGCGAGCAGACTTCAACGGCTTCAACGTCCAACAGACCGGTGGCACCTCCGCGACAGGAGCCACGGGAGGCGCAGCAGGAGTCGCAGGTACCTCCAACAACACCAACATCGCCAGAACCTTCGGCACGGCCGGCGGAAACTCCGGAACAGGTGCAAACGCTGGCGGCAATGGCGGCACCGGCGCCTCGGTAAGTGGCACCAACTCGGCACCGACCGGATCCTCCTCTGGCGGTGGCGGCGGAGGTTACGCGGGCGGAGGCGGTGGAAGTGCCGCACGCATCTGGGACACCGCGAACTCGAATGCTTCTGCCGCGGGCAGCGGCGGCGGCGCGGGATCGAACTTCGTCGTCTCGAATCCGACCCTCATCGCCACCAGCACACAGGGTGCCGCATCCAACGGCGGGACTTTCTCGCCTCCGAGCAGTGGTGGCAGCGGCTTCGTAACCATCAGCTGGCCCGCCTAAAGCACTCGTCTGTGGGGCCCGACCAGGTACATAAGCCGGATCGGGCCCCCAAACCCGCGCGACGAATCAAGAATCCAGTGCTCCGCGCGACCCTCCGCATAGGAGAGCATGAGCAGTTGCGATCAGCACCCGTCCCTCATGGTTTGCATCGACCTGGAGACCACCGGTCTCGATGAGCAGGCCGGCCTCGTCCTCGACGTCGCCGCCCGCGTCGTCACGAACGACCTTTCCCCCGTCGACGACGGGATCTCACTCGTGGTCGCCCAGGGGAGCCCCGGGGATTCGATCTTCCCCGTGTTCCCGTGGCGCGACCGAATGAACGACTTCGTCGTGGAGATGCACACGAACAGTGGCCTCATCGCCCAAGTCGACCGTGCCAGCCTGACCATCTCCGACGTTGACGCGCGCATTGCCGCCTACCTCGAGTTGCACGCAGACGGCGTCCCGCTGCTGCTCGTCGGCAACTCGATCACCCTCGATCGCAACTTCCTGCGCGAGCACCTCCCGCTGACCTTCGCGAAGCTCCATCATCGCAGCGTGGACCTCACCAGCGTCGAGCTGTTCCTCGCCCGCTACTCCGGCCTCGACATCGACCGGGTCGCACCATCCACGGGCCACCGGGCGATGGACGACGTCGACGCCTGCCTGGCGACCGGCCGAAGCATCGGCGACACCCTCCAGGCCGTGCTCGCAGCGGTGGACCGCTCATGACACCGAGCGAGCACCGCAGAACGGAACCAGTCATGAACGACCCCTACTTCCTGAACGGTGAGCACCCCGCCGACCGCGTCCTCCAGCAGGTGCCAGGAGTGCCGCCGCAGCACGTCGAAAAGGTCTTCCACGCGCTCGCCGACCTGACGCATCGATAGCACATGCTCAGCCCCGCAATCCTTGCCCTCGGATCCCCGGACGCGCTGACTGAGTCGGCCGTGTCGTGTCCGCACGCGCTCGGTCGCTACTTCCACGGCCTCGGAGACGAACTCGACCGACAGTCGCCCCCGACCGAGCGGCGCTTTCGCATCCTCATTACCGGTTCTCGTGACTGGGCGGACCGGGCTCTCGTCGCAGCCGCCATTGACCAGGTGTGCGCGATGCTGAATGGACAGGACCTCCCAGTGGTCCTCGTCCACGGCGGATGCCCGACCGGCGCGGACCTCATCGCGGACGGGATCGCCTACGAGCGCGAGTAGGACGTGGAACGCTACGCGGCGCGATGGAAGCGTGACGGCGGCAAGCGCGCCGGTCCCGTCCGCAACCAACGCATGGCCGCTCTCGGCGCGAACGTGTGCCTCGCGTTCCCATGTCCGGGATCCCGTGGCACCCAGTCCGCGGTTGCGGCCGCGCAGAAGCACGGGATTCTCACCTATGTCACCACCGAAGCCGAGGGGATCTTCTGGTGAGTGCCGAGGTGCTGGTAACGCTCAGCAGCTTCAACCGTCCAGGGCCACCACCGGCCACTTGGGCTCCAGCCAAACGCGTTCGAGCGCTCGAACTTCAGGCACCCTGGGCCAAGCACATCCCAGAGCAACCAGGCGCCGAGGCCGACGACGAGCTCTTCTACGAGCAGGCCTCGCGCCTCGACGCGGTACTCGCCGTCACGGATCTCGCACACCTCTGGGTGGTCGACACCATGAGGCCTCCGACTGCACGCAACCTCGCCTCCGGGGAGCTCAGCACGTTTGAGGAGCTGCAGCACGCGCGCCGTGTCGGTGGCATCTTCGAGAGTGAACGCATCACTACGGTCCGTGGCATGGGCAACTACGCCCACTCCGCCGTCGTCCGCGCACACGCCGCCCGGGCGCTCGTCTGCACCGGCGACGACGAGGACACGCTCTCCGCGCTAGAGCAGATGAGGGACGCCGGTATTCGGCATGCGCTCGTGAAGCTGACCGCCGGCAAGCACCCGCTCGCACCTATCGGCCTCGGCCGCAACAGCCGAGGCCAGCTGATCGCGCGGCTCGGTTGGGGCTTCGAGCGCATCACCCCCAAAGCAAAGGCGTTCATCGTCCAGGAGCGAGCCATCGTCCAGTATGGGTCCCAGCTGCTCGTCGTCGATGGGCAGGTAGTCACGGGAGCGGCGAACGTCGCCGCGCACACGCCCCTCGGAGTCGGCGACGGCCACGTGGCCTCGTCACCGAGGCGTTCCTCGTGCGAGTATCCGATCTGGAGGCCTACGTTGCCGAGCATGGCGACATTCCCGGCCGGAATCCCCCCGAGCGCGCTGAGGCACTGGATTGAACGCAAGCGAAATTACGGGAGCCCGGACCAGCGAGCCGTTCTCGACGACCGCGTTCCTGAGCCGCCTCTCCGGCAGCGGGCACCTGTTCACGTTCGTGTCTCACGGGAACGCGCGCACCACGAGCCCGCTCGAGGGCGGCATCAACAACGGCATCCGCACCACGCTGCGCAACCACCGAGGGATGAGCGAGGCCCACATGAAACGCGCCGCCGAATGGTTCCTCTACACGCTGGAGCTCACCACCGAGCACGCCTACAAGCTCATCCCGAAGACCCTCCACTCCGTGATCCCTGCACCGAGCGCCGCAGCCGATGATTCTCCCGAACAGGGCGCCCTGGTCGCGTTCTACGACACCACCCTCAGCGCCGAGGAAGGTCTCTGGAGCCGGACAGGCTGGGCCGGACGATCATGACACGCGCGAGCTCATCCACACGTTTTTTCCTATAAGCCTGATTCGGCGTGTTCTGAGCATGAAAAACCCCCGTACTTCGGCGGAAGTACGGGGGTTTCACAGCTCCCTGAGATGGACTCGAACCATCAACCTGCCGGTTAACAGCCGGCTGCTCTGCCAATTGAGCTATCAGGGATTGGCAACTCGAAGAGACTAGCAACACCTTCGCCCGAATGCGAAATCGAGCCGCTGGCGTGTCGCGCGTGCCGCGAAGCTGCCGTCTTCGAGCCCTCCTCAGTAGCCCCGAACCGGGTCCGCGATGCCCACGAACCGGCCCGTGGACACGAACGCCTCCACGTTGCGTCGCACACGCTCCTGGAGCAGCGGCTGCACCATCTCAGGCGTATCCGCCGCGTGCGGCGTGATGATGAGGCGCGGCGTGGTCCACAGCGGGTGCCCGTCCGGCAGCGGCTCGGGCGAGGTGACGTCGAGACCGGCCCCAGCGATCCAGGACTCCTCGAGCGCCACCTGGAGCGCGTCAGGGTCGACCAGCGGCCCCCTGGCGATGTTGACGAGCACAGCGGCCTCCTTCATGGCACGCAGGCGCTGCTCGTTGATGAGTCCGCGCGTCTCCTCGGTCGCCGCCGCGGCGACGATGACGACGTCCGCATCAGGCAGCACCTCATCGAGCCTGTCTGCGGTCACGGTGCGAGTGGAACCCTCAACCGGCAGGTCGCGAGCCCGGACGATCGTCGTCGTCACGCGGAAGGGCTTGAGCAGGTCGAGGAGCTCGAGCGCGATACCGCCAGCACCGATGATGACGACGTGCCTGCCGTACAGCGAGGTGCCCGTCTTCTTCTCCCACGTGTGTGCGGAAAGGCGCCGAGGGAACTCACGGAGCAGGCCGAGCGTCAGCGCAAGCGCATGCTCCGCGACAGGCTCGGCGTACGCCCCCTTCGCAGAGGTGAAGAGCACCCCGCGCTCGGCGTGCGGCTTCAGCCTGGCCGCGAAGTTGTCGATGCCAGCGAAGGGCAGCTGCACCCAGGTGACCTGCGGGTTCGCCTCGAGGGCGTCGATCAGCCCCTGCACCTTGGATGCGGACAGGTAGACGATCCCCCGAGTCTCCGGGCCGAGGTCCACAAGTCGTCCGCCGTTCGCGACGACCGCGTCAGCGAACGGGGCAGCATCCCCTTCGGGGAGCAGCGTTACTGCCCCGGTTTCAGGGCGAGCATCCCCCTCGAGCTGGGTCGCCTCCTCAGCCAACCTCGCCGTGTGCTGAACCTGCGTGCTGCTCGCGCTCATCCGCTGCTACTCCTTCTCGGTGCCGTCTTCGTCAGTCTGGAAGCGCGCGAATTCCGCGCGCTGGGACACGAGCTGCTCGCGGGCGGTGCGCTCGGCATCCGCGCTCTGCTGCTCCACGTCGGGGTCGCCGAACAGGCCATCAGCCACGAGATCCATCGCTGCGAGCGTCTCTCGCTCGACAAGCCCTGGTAGGGGCGTCAGCGCGTACTCGCGCGCCTCACGCATGCGCTTCAGGTAGGCGTGATGCGGGTCGGCGAGGACCTCGTCGATGGTGCCACGGGCAAGCACGAAGCCGCGATCGAGCACCAGCACGTTCTTCGTCAGACGCTCGATCGCGCGGAGATCGTGGCTCAGCAGGATCATCGTGCAGTTGCGGGCCACGTTGATGCGCTCGAGCAAGCTGAAGAGCGCCGGCCTCGCGATGATGTCGACGCCCTGCGCCGGCTCATCGACGACCAGCACGCTTGGCTCCACGATGAGGGCCTGCGCAAACGCGACGCGCTGACGCTGACCTCTCGACAGCTCGAAGGGGAACTTGCCGAGCATGCCGAGCTCGAGGTCGACCGCGTCGATGAGCATGGCCGCAGCTCGCCCGAGACGCTTCCGGTCGAACGAGCGATCACGCGACAGGATGGGCTCCGCGATGTTCTCGGCAACCGTCAGGTCGTTGCGCAGCTGGTCGCCGGAGTCCTGCGCGAGGTAGCCGATGTCCAGATCGATGCGCCGGCGGTCGAGTCGCGACGGGTGACGCAGGTCCATGCCGACGACCTCGAGCGTGCCGCCCGTGATGAACGGCCACTCCCCCTTGCCGGGACGGCGACGGCCGGACAGGATGCGCCCCAGGGCGGACTTGCCGGACCCTGCGGTGCCCACGACGCCCAGGATCTCACCGGCCTCGAGCTCGAACGAGATGCCGCTGACGGCTTCGTGCTTCCGATTCGACCCGTGCTCGATGTAGGAGATCGACAGGTCGTCAGCGACGACGGCCCGTTGATGATCTGCGCTCGTTGCCATGCCTGGTCTCCCCTTTTGTTCTCCGAACCCGCCGGAACACCCGTCGCTCGGCCTTCGAGCAACGAGCCCACCGTGCGAGCCTAGCCTTCGCGCAGCTCGCGCTTCTGATTCTCGATCGACATGAGCTGCTCGTTCAGCGACCGGAAGCGCTCCGGCTCTGCACGCCCATCCGTTCGCTGCAGCGTACCCAGCAGCTCGGCCTTCCTCCGCAGGAGGTCGCGTTCCACCAGCGATGCGCTCAGCGACCGGACATACAGGTCGATCTGCTCGTCCTTGCTCCCCGCGGGAATCGACGCCATGGCCAGCTCGGTCACGAGCGTCGTGAACGCCTGCGGCACTTCCTCCCCGATCCGCGTGATCCATTCCACCGAGCCGAGGGAGTCTCGGGTCGCGACGATGCCATCGCGCACCGTCGAGAGCGACGCATTCGTGAAGCCCGCAGCCATGACCTGCTGGAAGCGCTCGTCGGAGAGTCGTCTCGGGTGCTGCAGCACCGCCATCAGCGTGTCGCGCTCGAGGCGAGTGACGGGATCGTTCGGCAGGTCGCTCATGCGCACCGCGCGCACTGCGCCGCCGCCGAAGTCGCTTGTGTCCGGCGGGAAGTCGTACCCCTCACCGTCTGGGAACGGCGGCTCCTCCTCGAAGTGACCGGAGGACGGACCGCGCTGCCCACCCGGCCGAGAGCGCTGGTCGGGCACACGAGCCGGAGCGCGGGTCGCCGCCTGCCCGCGCGGCGCGTTCTTGCTGGCCCCCCTCGCCGCGCGCACGGCCTGCTCCACCTGCACGAGGTCGATCCCGAGCATTCCCGCAAGGCGCCTCGAATAGCCGGGCCTCATCGCAGGGTCGCGGATGCCGGCGACCACGGGAGCCGCCTGCCGGAGGGCGGCGACCCTCCCCTCGACGGTGTCGAGGTCGTGCCCGAGCAGCTGCTGCGAGATGACGAACTCGTACATCGGCATGGGATGGTCGATGAGCTCGCGCACGGCAGCATCGCCCCGCGCAAGACGGAGGTCGCAGGGGTCGAGCCCGTCACGCGCGACGGCGACGAACGTCTGCGCCACGAAGCGCTGCTCCTCCGCGAACGCACGCATCGCGGCCTTCTTGCCCGCCTCGTCCGGGTCGAACGTGAAGATCACCTGTCCGCCGGCGGATTCATCGTCCATGATCCTGCGCAGCACCTTGATGTGGTCGACGCCGAACGATGTTCCACACGTGGCGACCGCCGTCTGCACCCCCGCGAGATGCGCGGCCATGACGTCGGTGTACCCCTCGACGACGACGACCCGGCGCTGTTTGGCGATCTCCCGCTTCGCGACGTCGAGTCCGTAGAGGACCTGCGCCTTGTGGTAGATCGGCGACTCGGGGGTGTTGAGGTACTTCGGCCCCTTGTCGTCCTCGTAGAGCTTTCGCGCCCCGAACCCCACCGTCTGACCAGAGGTGTCGCGGATGGGCCACATGACCCGGCCGCGGAAGCGGTCGTAGCTCGATCCGCGCTCGTTGGTCGAGAGCAGCCCCGACTCCTTCAGCTCCGGCGTCGTGAAGCCGAGGCCCGCGAGGTGCTTCGACAGGGAGTCCCAACCCTGCGGCGCGTACCCCACACCGAACATGGCCGCGGCACTTGGATCGAACCCGCGCCCGCCCAGGAACTCACGAGCCGCTTCCGCCCCGGGCGCCTGCAGCTGCTCGCGGTAGTAGGCCTCGGCAGCCGTGTGCGCCTGCAGCAGCCGGAGACGCTTCGAGTGGTCTGGTGCATGACCGCCGTCTTCGTACGTGAGGGCGTACCCGAGGCGACCGGCGAGGCGCTCGACGGCCTCGGAGAAGGTGACGTGGTCGATCTTCTGCAGGAACGTGAAGACGTCACCGGACTCACCGCATCCGAAGCAGTGGTAGTAGCCGAGCTGCGGCCTCACGTGGAAGCTCGGCGTGCGCTCGTCATGGAACGGGCAGAGCCCCTTCTTCGACCCGATCCCCGCGTTTTTGAGGGTGACATGGTCGCCGACGATCTCGGAGATGTCCGTGCGAGAGCGAACTTCCTCGATATCGCTCTTGCGGATCAGTGCCATGAAGCCACCCTAGACGGCACCTCCGACGCTGCAGCGAGCCGGTCGTGCCAGACGAGGGCGCCCTTGTCGGTGAGGTTCGCGACCTGGTCGACGACGACCCGCTTGCGCTCGGTGTCGTCACCGGCCGCCCGGAAATCGGCGGCGAACGCTGCGTCGAGGTGCTGATCGCCGGTCTGCCAGAACATGTCCGAGAGTTCGACCAGGATCTTCCGCTGGTGCTCGTAGATCGGCCGACGCGCATCCAGCGACATGACGAAGCCCGCGACGATGCCCTTGAGCAGCGCGATCTCGGCGCGGATCTCACGTGGCACGACCAGCGAGGCCCGGTACCGGATGAGCGACTCCCCCGGCTGCGCGGCCCAGGTGGCGGCCGTCGCGGCCTTCGCGAAGCGACCGATGAGCTGCGACGTCAGGTTCTTGAGCCCCGCCTGCGCGACCCTCGACCCGTCGTACTCGCGCATCCAGTAGGGCTGCGCCTGCAGGCGAGTGAACGCCTCGTCGAGTTCCTCCTCGGAGAACTTCGAGCCCGACCAGTCGGCGGCGGCGTACAGGATCGCCGGACGATTGGCGAGGTCGTCGAGTTCGGGGAGCGAGACGAACGACTCCACGATGGCGTCTTCGAGGTCGTGCACGGAGTAGGCGATGTCGTCGCTCAGGTCCATGACCTGGGCCTCGATGCTGGTTCGCCCCTCAGGCGCGCCCTGTCGCACCCAGTCGAAGACCGGGCGGTCGTCGGCGTACACGCCGAACTTCCCAGTGCCGCGCTCCGCCCCCGCCTCCCGCGTCCACGGGTACTTGCAGCTCGCGTCGAGGCTCGCCCGAGTGAGGTTGAGTCCGTAGTGCTGACCGTCAGGACCGAACACCTTCGGCTCAAGGCGGGCGACGATGCGGAGGGTCTGGGCGTTGCCCTCGAACCCGCCGATGTCCTGCGCCCACTCATTGAGCGCCTTCTCGCCGTTGTGCCCGAACGGCGGATGCCCGAGGTCGTGGGCCAGGCATGCCGTGTCCACGATGTCGGGATCGAGTTCGAGCGTGCCAGCGATCTCGCGTCCCACCTGCGCGACCTCGAGGGAGTGCGTCAGGCGGTTGCGGGCAGCGTCGATACCGGCCGTCGGCGAGAGCACCTGCGTCTTGGCCGCCAGTCTGCGCAGAGCGCTCGAGTGGACGAGCCGTGCCCGGTCCCTGGCGAACGTCGAACGTCGACGGTTCTCGTGGTGCTCGGGAAGGAATCGCTCTCGATCGTGGTCGCCGTAGGGACTCCGGTCGATCGGCTCAGGGGGAAGCGTCACCCTCAGCCTCCCGAGTGGGACAGCTCGGCGGCGGAGATGTTCGCCTTCTGGTCCTCGTTGAGCTCGCGAGACTCGAGCCAGCGGTCCGGCAGCGACGGCCGCTTGGGGGTTCCCGCTCGCCCGCGGGGGCCCTCGGCGTCCTGCCCCGGGTAGGCCTGGTCGCGGTCGAGCTGAGCCAGGAGCCCGTCGAGCTCCTCGAGCGTCGACATGAGCGCGAGACCGGAGCGTACATCGGAGCCCACTGGGTAGCCCTTGAGGTACCACGACATGTGCTTGCGCATCTCGCGGCAGGCACGAGCCTCCTCCTGGTGGAACTCGGCGAGGAGCTCGGTGTGTCGACGGATCGCATCCCCCACGGCCCCGAGCGTCGGCTGGATGCGCGTCGCGTCGCCGCGGAAGGCAGCAGTGAGGTCGCCGAAGAGCCAGGGGCGTCCGAGGCAGCCGCGCCCGACCACGACACCGTCGCATCCGGTCTGCTCCATCATCCGCAAGGCATCCTCACCCGCCCAGATATCGCCGTTGCCGAGCACCGGGATGCTCGTGACGGTCTCCTTGAGCTCGCCGATGGCATCCCAGTCAGCCTGCCCCGAGTAGAACTGCGAGGCCGTGCGCCCATGGAGCGCGACGGCTGCGACGCCAGCGCCCTCCGCGATACGGCCGGCCTCCAGGTAGGTCAGGTGATCGTCGTCGATGCCCTTGCGCATCTTGATCGTGAGCGGGATGTCACCGGAGGCCTCTGCTGCTCCCTCGACGATGGCCCGGAAGAGGGAGGTCTTCCACGGCAGCGCCGCCCCGCCTCCTCGCTTCGTGACCTTGGGCACAGGGCACCCGAAGTTGAGATCGATGTGATCCGCTCGGTCCTCGGCCACCAGCATCGTGACGGCCTCGCGGACGGTCTTGGGGTCGACTCCGTAGAGCTGGATGCTCCGGACCTCCTCCGACTCGTGGTGCTCGATGAGGCGCATGGTCACGGGCGTCCGCTCGACGAGCGCGCGCGAGGTGATCATCTCCGAGACGTAGAGGCCCGCGCCGTACTCACGGCAGAGGCGCCGGAAGGCGGAATTCGTGATGCCCGCCATGGGCGCGAGCACAACTGGAACGTCGAGAACCAGAGGGCCGATGCGCAGCGGCTTCGAGTCGAGTGCAGTCAAGGTCATAACCGATCAATTCTCGCAGGTCGAGGCGACTTTCGCACGCCCGCCCCGACACGTTCGGACAGGAGACGCTCGTCGCCTCAGATGACGATCTTCAGCTCGGGAGCAGGCTCGAACCGCAGCTCCATCGGACCAACCGCCGAGGTCGAGACATCGAAGACCAGATGGATGCGGGTGGAGGTGAACGGTGGGAGCTGCTTGTCGGCCGCGGGTCCAGCAGGCAGGTCCGTGCCGTAGGCGGTGGTCTCGTCGTCTGCGATCGATGTCTCCCCCGCCGCGTCCGCGAGTTCGAAGACGTCGGGCGCGAGGGAGATCGACTCGCCGCTCCCATTTCGGAGATCGACGTCGACGACGCAGAACTGGCCAGCGGCGCTCGCGCTGCCGCCCCGCCAATCGTGCCGCGGCAGGCCGCACTGGATCTCGCTTGCCGACAGCTGCACACCACCGACGCTCACCGAGCCGCGTGGGAGCAGCTCCGACGCCGGTCCCCGCCAATCGGGGATCGCCGCCGGGGCATCCAAGGTGGCGGATCCTCGGTCGGTAGCTCGGGCGGAGATGAACACATAGCTGACCACCGCGAGCAGGACAAGCACTGCCGCGATCGCCAGGAGCCCGGGCCGCAACGAGCGACCCGCCCGCGTTCTCGCGGACGGGCGCTCACCGGTTCTCACTGAGTCCTGGTTCACTCGGAAGGTGCGGTCAAGCTCCGAGCAGACGACCCGCGAGGTACGTCTCGAGCTGGTCCAGGGCGACTCGCTCCTGGGCCATCGAGTCGCGTTCGCGGACCGTCACAGCGTTGTCCTCGAGTGTGTCGAAGTCGACCGTCACACAGAACGGCGTGCCGATCTCATCCTGGCGGCGGTACCTGCGACCGATCTGGCCCGCGTCGTCGACGTCGATGTTCCAGTGCCTGCGGAGCTTGTCACCCAGTTCGCGCGCGACGGGGCTGAGGCGCTCGTCACGACTCAGCGGCAGCACCGCGACCTTGATGGGCGCGAGGCGCGGGTCGAGCCGCAGAACGGTGCGGATATCCACGCCACCCTTGGCGTTCGGCGCCTCCTCTTCCACGTAGGAGTCGACGAGGAACGCCATCATGGATCGCGTCAGGCCGAAGCTCGGCTCGATCACGAACGGTGTGTAGCGCTCTCCCGAGGCCTGATCGAAGTAGTTGAGGCCGGTGCCCGACGCGGTCGAGTGCGACGTGAGGTCGTAGTCGGTGCGGTTCGCGACACCCATGAGCTCGCCCCAGCCGGTTCCCTTGAAGCCGAACTGGTACTCGAAGTCGATCGTTCCGGCCGAGTAGTGCGCGCGCTCTTCCTTGGGGACATCGAAGCGCCGCATGTTGTCGGGGTTCAACCCGAGGTCCGTGAACCAGTTCCAGCACGCCTCGACCCAGTCCTCGAACCACTTCTGCGCCTCATCCGGGTGCACGAAGAACTCGATCTCCATCTGCTCGAACTCACGCGTGCGGAAGATGAAGTTCCCCGGCGTGATCTCGTTGCGGAACGCCTTTCCGACCTGACCGATGCCGAAGGGAGGCTTCTTCCTCGACGTGGTGAGCACGTTGTTGAAGTTCACGAAGATGCCCTGAGCGGTCTCGGGACGCATGTAGTGCAGTCCCGCCTCGTTGTCGACGGGACCGAGGTAGGTCTTGACGAGGCCCGAGAACAGCTGAGGTTCGGTCCACTGCCCCTTGGTCCCGCAGTCAGGGCAGACGATGTCCGACATGCCTTCCGGCGCGCGGTTCTTCTTCGCCTCGAACGCCTCGATGAGGTGGTCCTGGCGGTGGCGCTTGTGGCAGCTCAGGCACTCGACCAGCGGGTCGGTGAAGGTAGCGACGTGGCCGGATGCCTCCCAGACCGCCTTGGGCAGGATGATCGAGGAGTCGAGTCCCACCATGTCCGCACGGCCACGGACGAACGTCTGCCACCACTGCTTCTTGATGTTCTCCTTGAGTTCGACGCCAAGGGGGCCGTAGTCCCAAGAGGCGCGAGTGCCTCCATAGATCTCGCCCGCTTGGAAGACGAAGCCCCGCCGCTTCGCGAGAGCGATGACCTTGTCGAGCGTGGTTTGCGCCATTGAGAGAAACTCCTGCTGAGGTGTCGAAGGCGAACCCAGGGTCGTGTCCGCCGCAAGTCGTCAGTCTAGTCAAGCGCCAGGCTCGTGAGCGGCTCTATGCCGGAAGGCCGTCCGCGAGACGTTGTCCACAGATCCGCTTCTGGGGCACCTCGCCTGCTCGGAGGTCTGCAACGATGTCGCGAATCATCTGAACATTCGAATGGCGTTGTCCCCCAGGACGTCGCGCATCCGAAGGGCACCCTCTGTGACTCCCACATCAGCGCTGACCAGCGCTGTCGACAAGAACCTCATCACCTCGAGTGCACTGCACGCAGCAGCCTGCGTCGTCGCCGCGCTCTTCAGCGGAGCCGCGTTGAGCTCCGCGTCGGCCCTCCTTGTCAGCGATCTGGCGCCGGACAGTCAGCCCGGCCCCTCGAACGCAGCGTCGGGATTCGAGCTGCTCTGGCAATTCGTCCTCCTGCTCACGTCGCTCCCCTTCTCAGGCCAGCTTCGAGTGGCCGTCGAATCAGTTGGCGGCTTCTCCATGACAGGCGAGAGCGGCCTGGTGCTCGGACTGTGGCCTCTGGCGTCCCTGGCGTTCGTCCTGGCCGTGAGCCTCGCGACGGCCTACGGGCTCGAGCGGCGCGGAACGGATGGAGGCAGGCGCGGCAGGCTCGCAGCAGCCGCAGTCTCGAGCGGAACGTTCGCGGTCCTCCTCCTCTGCGTCGCAGCACCCGGCCTGCGTCTCGACACCGCGGGCGCGGCTGCCACCGTCACTGCACTGAGCCCGGCACTCGCGCCTGTCGCGTTCACGTCGGTCTTCGTGACCGGATGGCTCGGGCGATCTCTTGCCGCACGAGGCCGTCCTGGTGAAGCACCTCAGACGCCGCCGCTCGGCTCGCGGTCACGAGAGCTGCGCCTCCTCCGCACGGAGCTCGGCATCTACACCGGGGCGCTCGCAGTGGCCGGCTCGCTCCTCGGCGTCGTCGCGATGATCCTCGGCGTCGCACAGTCGGAGAGCCCGTGGACGGCGGTGCCGGTACTTCTGGCCGCGGCACCGCACGTCGCCCTCACCGCGCTGATCCTCGGCCATCTGGGTGCCATCGCCGTGAGCATCCCCTTCACGCCGAGCACAGTCGCGTCGGTCTTCTCGCCTGAGCTCCCCCACGCTTGGCTCGCGCTTCTCCCGGTTGTCGCCGCGACAGTCGCGAGTGCCATGCTCATCGGGGTCCGTCGGCCCGAGACACGCTTCCCCCAATGGTCGAGCCTCTGGCGCCTGCCGGCCGCCGCCCTGCTCACCTGGACGATCCTCACGTCCATGCTTCTGCCGGTGGTGCTCAGCGGATCGGCATCGGCACTCGGATTCTCGCTCGGCGACCTCACGATCAGCGTCAGGCCGGCGTTCTGGACTCCGGCGCTCTTCGCGATCTGGGCGCTGGCAGTCGAGCTCCTCGCGTGGGCGCTGCCGCGCCGACTCAGGATCATCGCACCGCGGCTCCATTCCCGTGCGGTCAGCCTGCGCGCGCGTCTCGACCGTGGGCGTGCGCCTGCTGCCACCGGTTCGGAGACACGTCCAGCACTGATCGCGCAGCCCTCCGCATCCACCCCACCTGCAGGGACTGCTCGGCAGTTCGGAGCGCCCGCGCGCCGAAGGCTGCGTCGCGCTGGCGCCGCTCTCGCCGTCACGATGGTCATCATCGCGGCAACCGCCATTGCGGTCACCACCGTCAACCACCAACGCGGCGCGATCGCGGAAGCCCGCCGCTACGTGCAGGCCATCGCCGACGGCGACGCGAGCCTGGCCGGCGAACTCGTCGACCCCAACATCGAGAGCGCTCAGCGACAGTACCTGAGCGACGAGATGCTGGCCGCGGCAACCGAGCGGATCACCGTCCTCGACATCATCCAGCTCGAAGCCGCCACGACACCCGCCACCGAGACCTGGTTGGCGCCGTCGACGCCCGCAGCGGTTGGGTCAGCCCGCGAGACCAAGAACCTGCAGGTCACCTACAGACTTGGAGGGACGACGGAGACCGCCGTGCTCGTTGCCGAACGCGTCGAGAACGAGTTCCTGGTGCTCGAGCACTGGCAAATCCTCACGCCCCTGGTCTTCGCCTCGGCCGTCGGCACGAGCCATGCCATGGATCTCACGATCGGCTCCGTCACGGTGACCCCGGACCCCGTCTCCTCACGAACCTGGGAGGGCAGTCAGCCGGTGAGCTGGGTGCAGTTCGACGCTTACCCGGCGATCTACCCCGTCACGGGAACGACCTCCGAGTTCTACTCCACCTCGAACCAGCCGGTACGAGTCGGCACTATTGCCGACGACCACGTCGCAGACCGCAATGTCGTCTACACGCCGACCGAGGCGTTGCAGACCGCGGTGGAATCCGCGGTCACCGCCAGGATCGACGAGTGTGCCTCCTCAACGGACGCGGCTCCCGTCGGATGCCCCTTCAGCACCTACGTCTACGGCGCGAATCGAAGCGTGAACTGGAGCGTCGCCACCTATCCGACCGTGACGGTCAGCGGTGCCTCCGACTCCTTCGAGATCGAGGGAGGTCTCGCGGTCTACACCTCGACAGGAGAGAGTGGGCGAACGACGAAGGGCTCGGACACGATCTGGGAGCGAGGGAGCTTCGCGGTCGACGGAGAGAAGGTCACCGTCGAATTCCGCTGATCTCGCGGCGCGCCCGCCCTCGCCGTATCAGCTGACCTCGGTCGGGGCGGGGGCGTCGACACGAGTCGGCGCGTCCACGGCGCCCCCGAACCTGCGCTCCCGGCCCGCGTAGCGCTCGATCGCCTCCCAGAGGTCGGTGCGAGAGAAATCCGGCCAGAGCGTATTGAGGAAGCACATCTCCGCGTAGGCAGCCTGCCAGAGCAAGAAGTTGCTCGTCCGCTGCTCGCCGCTCGATCGCACGAAGAGATCGACATCCGGCATCTCCGGGTCGTAGAGGTACTTGGCGATGGTCTGCTCCGTGACGCGCTCCGGTCGCAGCCTGCCCTCTCGAACCTCTTCCGCGATGCGCTTCACGGCGTCGGCGATCTCAAGGCGCCCGCCGTAGTTCACGCACATCGTAAGCGTCATCCGCGTGTTGTCCTTCGTGAGGCGCTCGGCAAGCTGCAGGTCCTTGATGACCGACTTCCACAAGCGCGGCTCACGGCCAGCCCAGCGGATGCGCACACCCCACTCGTTCAGCTGATCGCGCTGCCGATGAAGGACATCCCTGTTGAACCCCATGAGGAAGCGCACTTCCTCGGGTGAGCGTTTCCAGTTCTCCGTGGAGAACGCGTAGGCGCTGAGGTGCTTCACCCCAACCTGCAGCGCGCCCGCGACGACGTCGAGGAGGGCCGCTTCACCCGCTCGGTGGCCCTCGATCCGTGGGAGACCTCGCTGGTTCGCCCAGCGACCGTTGCCATCCATGACGACCGCCACATGCGACGGGACCTCTGACGCCTCGAACTCCGGCGGATAGACGCCCGTCCAGTCGACCGGCTTGAACTTCTGCGTCTGCCTGCTCCGGCTCATGCCATCTCCTCCGTGCCGGGCTCAGCGCCCGGGTCACTGTCTGCGTTGCTTGCCCCGCCGCTCGCACCGCTCGCAGTGACCGCGGTCGCCGGCTCCAGTCGTCCGAGCAGGCGGTCGTGTTCGAGGACCTGCATCGATCTGAGCTTCTTGTCGAGATAGTGCTGCGAGTAGGCCGAGACGATCCCACTGGCACGTGCCCTGGCCGAGACCTCGATGTCATCGAGCATGGCCCAATCGCCGGACAGCAGCGCGCGCACCGCCTGCACCGTGGGCTCGTCCACTCGCACGATCCCCGCAGGAGTGCATCGTTGGCACACGACTCCCCCGAGCTGCACGCTGAACCGCTGATGCGGCCCTGCTGCCCCGCACCTCGCACAGTCATCGAGCGCGGGGGCCCAGCCGGCGAGCGAGAGCGAGCGGAGCAGGTACGAGTCGAGGATGTCCTGGGACGCCCTCGCGCCAAGGGTGAGCGCTCGCAAGGCTCCGATGACAAGCGTGTACTGCTGGGGCGACGGCTCAGCCTCGGCCACTCGCTCGGCGGCCTCGACGATGACGGACGCGGCCGAGTATCTGGAGTAGTCCTCGACCAGGTCCCGACCGTACGCGGCGAGCGTCACAGCCTGCGTGACGGTATCGAGATTGCGACCCGCGTAGCACTGCACGTCCACGACCATGAACGGCTCGAGCCGAGCGCCGAACTTCGACGACGTCCGGCGAACCCCGCGAGCCACAGCCCGCACCTTGCCGCGCTCCTTGCCGAGCAGTGTGACGATGCGGTCGGCTTCGCCGAGACGCTGGGTTCGAAGGACAACCGCCTCGTCACGATAGGTGGGCATCAACCCAGTATGGCCCTCCGAGCAGCGAGAGCCGTGAACCACGCGTGACTGGGCCCATCGCGGCGCTGTGGGAGCATTGGGACCATGGATTCGCCCGCCACGACGCTCCCCCTCTGGCTGGACCTCACGGCCATCGCCATCGGCGCGATCACCGCGGCCATGGTCGCCGAGCAGTTCCGCGACAAGAAGCTCGACTGGCTCGGCGTCGTCATCATCGGCATCACCGTCGGCCTCGGCGGCGGCATCATCCGCGATCTCCTTCTCGGCATCCGTCCGGTGAGCATGGAGACGGAATGGTTCCTCTTCACAGCTGGCGCGGCGGCACTCGGCGGAATGCTCCTGCAGCGACTGCTCCGACGCATGGACGGCCTGGTCTCGGTCCTCGACGCCGCGGCGCTCGGCTTCTTCTGCGCGGTCGGCACGCTCAAGGCGATGAACTTCGACCTGCCGATCCTGCCGACGCTGCTCGTGGGAACCGTGACCGCAGCCGGCGGCGGCGTGGTCCGCGACATGCTGCTCGGGATGCCCGTCGGCATCCTCTTCGTCGGCTCCCTCTACGCCGTGGCCGCGACAGCAGGCAGCGCAGCGTTTGTGCTCGCCGACGCGTTCGGCGTCTCCCAGATCATCGGCATCGTGATCTGCGTCGCGGTGACCTTCGCCGTGCGCATGGCCAGCGTCTGGTTCGGGCTCAGTCTGCCCGAGCAGATCGCGCTGAAGATGCCGCGAATACGAAGGTCACCCCGGACGGGCAGGCCCGAACGGGAGCTGCCCTTCACCGACCAGGAGATTCTCGAGGCGTCGGGCCTGCACGCCCCCGACACCCGACCGATCGACATCATCGAACAGAAACGGGCGAGCAACTCGAACTCGGAGTGACCTCCGGCCGGGTGCTCGCCCGTTGAACGTGACGGTTGCGCTTAGGCGACCGTCGTCAGCTGAGCATCGAGCTCGGCTTCGGTCTCGCCACGCAGCGCCCTATTCACGCCAGAGACGATCGCCTTGAGCGACGCCGTCGAGATGTCGCTGTCGATACCGACTCCCCAGAGGCGCACGCCCGCGACGTCGAGCTCGATGTAGGCCGCGGCGCGTGCGTCGCCACCGACGGACAGTGAGTGCTCGACGTAGTCGAGCAGCTCGACCTGCAGGCCCTGCTGCCCCAGCAGCTTCATGAAGGCGTCAAGCGGCCCGTTGCCCTGCGAGGCGTGCTCGGCCACTCCCGACCCGTCGCGCAGCGAGACGCTCAGATCGACGGCTCCGTCGAGCGCTGAGCTCGTCGCCGTGCGGAACAGCTCGAAACGACCCCACTTGTGCTGCTCGCTCTCCGCGGGCAGGTACTCGTCGTTGAAGATGCGCCAGATGGCGTCGGTCGAGACCTCGCCGCCCTCCGAATCGGTCTTGTTCTGGACAACCCCGGAGAACTCGATCTGCAGACGTCGCGGCAGGTCGAGGTTGTGGTGCTCCTTGAGCAGGTAGGCGACTCCGCCCTTGCCGGACTGGGAGTTCACGCGGATGACGGCTTCGTAGCTCCGGCCGAGGTCGCGAGGGTCAACGGGCAGGTACGGAACCTCCCACGTGAGCTCGTCGACAGACACGCCGAGCGCGTCGGCCTTCGCGGCCATGGCCTCGAAGCCCTTCTTGATCGCGTCCTGGTGCGAGCCAGAGAAGGCCGTGTAGACCAGGTCGCCACCCCAGGGGGCGCGCTCCCCGACGGGCAGCTGCGTGCAGTACTCGACCGTGCGGCGGATGCCGTCGATGTCGGAGAAGTCGATCTGCGGGTCGATGCCCTGGGTGAACATGTTCACGCCGAGCGTGACCAGGTCGACGTTTCCCGTGCGCTCGCCGTTTCCGAAGAGGCACCCCTCGATGCGGTCGGCGCCAGCGAGGTAGCCGAGTTCGGCGGCGGCGACACCCGTGCCGCGGTCGTTGTGGGGATGCAGGGAGAGCACGACGCTCTCTCGCCGAGTCAGGTTGCGATGCATCCACTCGATCGAGTCCGCGTAGATGTTCGGTGTGGACATCTCGACGGTCGCCGGCAGGTTGATGATGACGGGACGTTCTGGGCTCGCGTCGAAGCCCTCGATGACCTGGTTGCAGATATCGACCGCGAAGTCGAGCTCCGTGCCCGTGTAGCTCTCCGGCGAGTACTCGTAGTAGATCTTCGTGTCGGGAACGATCGCCTCGGCCTCGCGGCACAGACGAACTCCCTCGAGGGCGATGTCGATGATGCCCTGGCGGTCCTTGCGGAACACGACCTCGCGCTGCAGGACGCTGGTCGAGTTGTACAGGTGCACGATCGCCTGCTTCGCACCCTTCAGCGACTCGAAGGTGCGGGTGATCAGGTGGCCACGCGCCTGCGTGAGGACCTGGATCGTCACGTCGTCCGGGATGACGTTCTCTTCGATCAGCGAGCGAACGAAGTCGAAGTCTGTCTGACTGGCCGAGGGGAACCCGACCTCGATCTCCTTGTACCCCATGCGGACCAGGAGGTCGAAGAGCGCGCGCTTGCGTTCCGGGGACATCGGGTCGATGAGCGCCTGGTTTCCATCGCGCAGGTCGACGGCACACCAGCGAGGTGCACGCTCGATGCGCTTGGAGGGCCAGGTGCGGTCGGGCAGGTCGACGGCGATCTGCTCGTGGTGCGGGACGTAACGGTGCGCTGGCATCGATGACGGCTGCTGCATGTTCTTCATTTTTTGCTCCGGATCACTTCTTCTTGTCGTGCTAAGCCGACAGCAGACTCCGCGGCGAGGGGGCTTAGAGCGAAGCCTCGCCGCGGCAACGAAGAAGGAGGGTGCCGAACAGCATTGGCCAAGCGTAGCACCGAGGCGCTGCGTTCACCCGCGCGGTCAGTTGAGACCGTGCTCGTAGGCGAAGACGACCAGCTGCACGCGGTCGCGGAGCCCGAGCTTCGCGAGCACCCGCGAGATGTGCGTCTTCACGGTGGCCTCGCTCAGGAACTCCTGACGGGCGATCTCCCCGTTCGAGAGGCCGCGAGAGGCGAGCGCGAACATCTCTCGCTCGCGTTCGGTGAGCGTCGTGAACTGCTGCGGCACGGCCCGCGAGGCCGGGACTGCGGCCGAATAGCGCCTGATCAGGTCGGCTGTGGCCTGAGCGGCGAAGACCTCGGCACCTGTCGCCACGGTCCGGACCGCCGCGAGCAGGAACTCCGGATCTGCGTCCTTCAACAGGAACCCGCTCGCCCCCGCCCCAACCGCCTTCGCGACTGCCTCGTCGAGATCGAAGGTCGTGAGCACCAGGATGCGCGTTGACGACCCGCTCGCGACGATCTGCTTCGTCGATTCGAGGCCGTCCTGCCCCGGCATGCGCACATCCATGAGCATCACGTCGGGCTTGAGCGCCTTGGCCAGCGAGACCGCCGCGACTCCGTCGCTGGCCTCCCCGATGAAGCGCATGTCCTCCTGGCTGTCGATGAGCATCCGGATTCCGCTGCGGAAGAGAGGCTGATCGTCGACGAGCGCGACGGTGATCTGGGAACTGGTCAAAATGTGTGCCTCTCGGTCGTGGAGCGAGTGTCGTCGCTGTCGAGCTCGGCCCCAGCGGCCCCCTGCGGCGAAGCGATGGGCAGCCACGCGTGCACGCGAAACTGCGCACCAAGCCGTTCAGCCTGCACGTTACCGCCTGCGATGCCGACGCGCTCCGCCATGCCGACGAGCCCGTGCCCGCCCTCGCCTCGCGGGTGCGGAGGCACCGCGACGGAGTTGAGGATCGTCGCCTCGAAGACCTGCCCCCAGCTCAATCTCACAACGACGGGCCGCGTGGCATCACCGTGCTTGAGCACGTTGGTCAACGACTCCTGCACCAAGCGGAACACGGCGCCCTGCGCCTGCGTCGTGAGGGACCGAGGCTCGCCTCTCGTCTCCAGCTGCAGGTCGAGGCCGGCCGCGCGCATCCTGGAATACAGTGCGGGCAGTTCTTCGAGGCCCGGTTCCGGACCGGCCTCCTGGCTGTGCCTGAGCTGCCCGAGAAGGCCACGGACGTCGACGAGCGCGCTCCTGGCCGTCGACGAGATCGTCCCGAGCGCGGCCTCCGCCGAATCGGGGTTGCTCTTCATCGCGTACCGGGCTCCGTCGGCCTGGGCGACGACCACGGCAAGGGAGTGCGCGACCACGTCGTGCATGTCTCTGGCGATCTGCGTTCGCTCCTGTTCAGCGGCCAGCTGCTCCTGCGCTCGAATGCGCTCGAGTTCCACGATCGCCGCCCGGTTCTTGACCTCCTGGGCTCGCAGATGCGCGCGGCGGAGGAGCCCGGCCAGCCAGGCCACGACTCCAGCCCCCACGAAGAGCAGCCAGATCAACGCTGCGGCGAAGAGGAACGCGTCGCGGCTGCCCTCGACATTCGTGGCGATGGACTCCCAGCTGAAGCTGGTCGGGTTCCAGTGCGGGATGAGCGCCACGATGATCGTCGGCGCCACGACGCCGTAGACGGCGGAGCTGATGACAAGAGCACGGCTCCCGTAGGCGACCGCGGCGTAGATGCTGAGGTAGATCGCGACATCCTGCGGATGCGGACCGAACGCGAAGACCGACTTCAGCAGTGCCGCGAGCACGACGATCAGGAAGCTCGGCCATGGCGCATAGCGCCGGATGATCATGGCGACCGTGAAGAGCACCCAGGACGGCAGGAGCAGCCAGGTCAGCGTCGTGCCGTCTCCCCCGTCGTAGTCGAGGGGCAATCCGAACGTGAGCGCGAAGAGGAGGCCGAGGATGATGTCGGTCACCCACTGCAGCCACGTCAGGCGGTAGGTGTGCGCCTTCCACAGCCCGCCAACTGCCGAGAAGAAGGACTCCCGTGGCTGTCCACCAGCCGCGAGAGCATCGACGGACCGCGGCTCAGAAGCCGAGGCGTCCGAGCTGCTTCGGGTCACGCTGCCACTCCTTCGCCACCTTCACGCGGATGGAGACGATGACACGCCCCTCGGTGATCTGCGAGATCTCACGCTGCGCCTGCTCGCGGATGCGCTTCAGCCGCTCGCCGCCCCGCCCGATGATGATGCCCTTCTGGCTGTCGCGCTCGACGACGATGTTGACGTACAGCTCGCGCGTGACGCCGTCGTCCCGCGTCACGATCTCCTCGACCGTGACCGCGATCGAGTGCGGGAGCTCGTCGTGCACACCCTCGAGCGCCGCCTCGCGCACGAGTTCCGCCGCACGCTGCTCGAACGACTCCTCGGTCTTCATATCGCTCGGGTACAAGGGCTCGGAGTCCGGGAGCAGCCCGAGGATGATTCCAGTGAGCGTGTCGAGCTGGATGTCCTCAGCTGCCGAGACGGGGATGATGTCATCCCATTCGCGAAGACCCTGGACATCGACGAGGCGTGAGGCCAGGACGTCCCGGCTCACGGTCTCCGCCTTCGTCACGATGGCGATCTTGCGAGCCTTGGGGGCCTCATCCAGCTGCTCGTTGATGAAGCGATCGCCTGGACCGACGGGCTCGTTGGCCGGCACGCAGAACCCGATGACATCCACTTCCGCGACCGTCGCGTGCACGACGTCGTTGAGTCGCTCCCCCAGGAGCGTGCGCGGACGGTGCATGCCGGGGGTGTCGACGATGATGATCTGTCCGTCTTCGCGGTGGACGATGCCTCGCACCGCACGGCGAGTGGTCTGCGGCTTGTCGGAGATGATGGCGATCTTCTCGCCGACCAGCGCGTTCGTCAGAGTGGACTTGCCCACGTTCGGGCGACCGACGAAGGTCACGAATCCTGCTCGGTAGTTCGTCATGCTTCGATTCCTGACTCTTGAAGTGGTTCCAGGCGACGCGCCAGGACGGTGAGAATGCGCTTGCGGGGTCCGACTCGCTCGGCGACGAGCTCGATGCCGTCGACGACGGCCCTGTCCCCGCGTTCGGGGATCTTGGACAGCGACTTCGCGAGCAGCCCGCCCACGGAGTCGACGTCGTCGAACTCGAGCTCGATATCGAAGAGATCGCCGAGCTCCCCTGTCGCGAGGCGAGACGACACCCGGTATCGCCCGTCGAGCAGCTTCCGCGGCTCGTCATTCGGTCGATCGTACTCGTCGCTGATCTCTCCGACGAGCTCCTCGATGAGATCTTCGAGGGTCACGAGGCCCGCTATGCCGCCGTATTCGTCGACGACCATCGCAAGGTGGGTCGCGGACGCCTGCATGCGGCGAAGCAGCAGATCGGCGCGCAGCGACTCCGGAACGAAGTCGGCGGGCCGGGCGAGCTCGACTGCAGGGCTCGACTCCGCCTCGTCCTGCAGCGAATGCCGCACCAGGTCCTTGAGGTAGAGGATCCCGAGGATGTCGTCGCTGTCCCGGCCGATGACCGGAGCACGAGAGATGCCGGTCTCGAGGAACTGCTCGAGCGCTTCTCGCAACCCCGCGTCGCCGTCGACCGTGACCATGTCCGTTCGAGCGACCATGACTTCCCGCACGAGCCGGTCCGAGAACTCGAAGACGGAGTGGATGAGCTCCCGATCGCCGTGCTCGAGCACCTTGAGGTCGGCTGCCTCGTCGACCATGCTGAGGAGTTCCTCCTCGCTCGAGACGGAGCCGAGGCGCTGCGGACGGCCAGGGGTGACTCGATCGCCGAGCACCACGAGCAGATCTGCGACCGGCCCGATGACGAGCCGAACTCCGCGCGCGATGGGTGCCGCGAACGCCATCACCTGCTGGGGGTGCGCGCGCGCCACGCTTCGCGGACTCGTGCCGGCGATGATGAACGAGACCAGGATCATGATGGCTACTGAGACGAGGAACGCCTGCCACCTGACGTCGAACAGATCGGTCAGGATGAGCGTCACAAGGACGGCCGACATGCTCTCGAAGAGCACGCGTGCAAACGTCAACGCGTTGCTGTGGGCACCGGGGTCGGCGGCGATCGCCTCGATCGAGCGCTTCGCGCGGCTCCCCGCGGCGAGGTGCTCGAGCTCTGGCTTGGAGAGACGCGCGATGACCGCTTCCGTCGCGGCGAGCAACCCGCTCATCGCTACCATCAGGACGATGGCGGCGACGAGCAGAGCCGCGGTCATCTGGCGCGCTTCCTCTCCTGAAGGTGGAAGCCGACGAGGAGATCGCGCTGGAGGCCGAACATCTGCTTCTCCTCCTCGGGCTCTGCATGGTCGAAGCCCAGCAGGTGCAGGACTCCGTGGGTCGTGAGCAGCAGGAGCTCGTCCATCATGCTGTGCCCGGCGGCCTTCGCCTGATCGGTCGCGACCTGCGGGCAGAGCACGATGTCTCCGAGCAGTCCAGGAGGCGTCTGCCGATCGACGTTGCCGGGCCGAAGCTCGTCCATCGGGAAGCTGAGCACATCGGTGGGGCCGGGCTCGCCCATCCACTGGACGTGCAGCTCCTCCATTGGGCCTACCTCGACGAGCACGATCGCGAGCTCCGACTCGGCGTGCACGTGCAGCTGGTCGAGCGCGTACGCGGCGACGCGCTGCAGGGCCCCTTCGTCGACCTCGTAGCTGGCCTCGTTGTTGACCTCGATGCTCATCGGCTTGCGTTCCTGTCCTGGCGTCGGTGATCGTCCGCCTGCTTCTTCTGGTCGTACTCGGTATAGGCGTCGACGATGCGGGCCACGAGGGTGTGCCTGACGACGTCGTCGCTCGTGAGGTGCGAGAAGTGCACCTCGTCGATGCCGCCGAGCACGTGGGTCACGAGCTTCAGACCAGAAGCCCCCATCGGCAGGTCGAGCTGCGTGATGTCCCCGGTGACGACCATCTTCGATCCGAACCCGAGCCTCGTCAGGAACATCTTCATCTGCTCCGGCGTCGTGTTCTGCGCCTCGTCGAGCACCACGAAGGCGTCGTTGAGCGTGCGCCCGCGCATGTAGGCGAGCGGCGCCACCTCGATCGTCCCGCTCGCCATGAGCTTGACCACGACCTCCGGGTCGAGCATCTCGTTGAGCGCGTCGAAGAGGGGCCGCAGGTAGGGGTCGATCTTGTCGTTGAGGGTCCCTGGTAGGTAGCCGAGGCGCTCGCCAGCTTCGACGGCCGGGCGAGTCAGGATGATCCGCGTGACCTCCTTGCGCTGCAGTGCCTGCACGGCCTTCGCCATCGCGAGGTAGGTCTTGCCCGTTCCGGCGGGGCCGATGCCGAAGACGATCGTGTTGTCGTCGATCGCGTCCACGTACTGCTTCTGGCCGAGCGTCTTCGGACGGATGACCTTGCCACGCGACTGCACGATTGCCTGGCCGAGCACGTCCGTGGGCGTCTCCTCGCCACGGTCGATGAGCCGCTGGGAGCGCTCGACCTGGGCTGGCTCGAGGTCGACGCCGCTGCGCGCCATCGCAGTGATCTCGCGCAGGAGCGCCTCGGCCGCGACGACGTCGTCTCGCTCGCCGCTGAAGGTGATCTCGTTGCCGCGCGCGAGCACGCGCACGCGAGGGTGCTCGCGCTCCACGGATTTGAGCAGCCGGTCGCCGGGCCCGAGGAGCCGGACCATGGCGACGCCTTCGACCGTGGTGGTCTGCTCGACGAAATCTGTCCAGGTACCGGGCTCCCCGGGACCGTGGGACGGTGAACTGTCTTGACTAGGCAAGGGATCCTTCCGAGAGTCCTCCACCGAGGACGTGTGCGTGAACGTGGAAGACGGTCTGGCCTGCTGCCGCCCCCGAGTTGAAGATGAGCCGGAATTCGCTGTCGGTGTGCTGATCGGCGAGTCCCTGGGCCACCGCGATGACCTCGGCGAGCAGCTCCGGGTCGCCAGCCGCGAGCTGGGCGACGTTCGCGTACTCCTGGGTCTTGGGCACCACGAGGAGATGCACGGGCGCCTTCGGGCTGATGTCCTTGAAGGCGATGACCCGCTCGGACTCGAACACGATGTCGGCTGGGATCTCGCGGTTGATAATGCGCGTGAAGATGGACGGCTCTGAACTCGACATGAGACCAGCCTACGACTCGGCACTCGCGCGGGACCGAGAGTCCCACGTACCGCTCAGCGCCAGGATCGCCGCGATCGCGGCGGGAGCCGCGCTCGAGGTTCGGAGAACCCCCGCGCCGAGGTGCACGCGCCTGGCACCGGCCGCCTCGAAGGCCTCGAATTCACTCTGGTCGATGCCGCCCTCTGGCCCGACGACGAGCGTCAGTCCGGAAGCGCCTGCCGGGACCTGCTCGATGAGGGCCTGGCGCAGCGAGGTGTCGCCGAGCGGGTCGAGGACCAGCATCGGCGCGTGACCGGCGAGCGATGCGACCTCACCCGTCGAGTGCAGCGGAGCCACATCCGGGACCCACGCGGCGAGGCTCTGCTTGCTGGCTTCCCTGGCGATGGATGACCACCGCTCGCGGCCCTTCTCGGCCTTCTGGTCCCAGCGGCTCACGCTGCGCTTCGCCTGCCACGGCACGAACGCCGCCGCTCCGAGCTCCGTCGCGACCTGCACGGCGAGGTCGTCTCGGCCGCCCTTCGCCAGCGCCTGGACAACCGTGACGCGCGGAGCCGACTGCGCCACTCGTCTCGCGGCGACGACTGTGACGAGTGCGCGGTCGCGCTCAGTCAGAGCGAGCTCGCCGTCGACGATGAGGCCGCGCCCGTCGCCGAGGTGCACACGTTCGCCCACGCGCATCCGCGCGACCGCCATGTGCTTGGCCTCCGCGCCGCGCACCTCGACGACGTCACCGACGCGCAGCGCCTCGTCGAGATCCTCGACGAGGTAGAGCCACGCCACGTCAGCGACCGAATCGGTCGCGAAGCTTCGAGAACATCCCCTGCTTCTCCCGCGCGAGGCGAGGGGCCTCGTGGCGATGACGGGCAGCGAACTCCTCGATCAGCTTGCGTGACTTGCCGTCGAGCTTCGCCGGAGTCACGACCTGTACGGCGATGTCGAGATCGCCGCGATGCGTCGAGCGGAGCCGCGTGATGCCCCGACCTCGAACGGTCAGCACCTCGCCCGACTGCACGCCCGCGGGGATCTGCAGGTCGACGTCGCCGTCGAGCGCACCGACCGTGGTCGAGGTGCCCAGGATGGCGTCGGCCATCGATACCTCCACGACGCACTGGAGGTCATCGCCGTCTCGCGAGAAGACCTCGTGCGGGCGCACGCGGATCTCGAGGTAGAGGTCACCGTTCGCTCCCCCGGCGGGCCCGGCCTCGCCCCGACCGGGAAGGTGGATGCGCAGCCCGGAGTCCACTCCGGACGGGATGTCGACCGGGATGCTCACGTTCGATCGAACACGCCCCTGGCCGTGGCACGTGTCGCACGGGTGCTCGATGACCGTGCCGTAGCCGCGGCACTGCGCGCACGGCTGGTTCGTGACGACCATGCCGAGGATCGAGCGCACCTGTCGCTGCACGGACCCGGCCCCACCGCATGCCGAGCACGTCGTGGGCGAGGTGCCGGGCGCACAGCAGGTGCCCTGGCAGTTCTCGCAGGCGATCGCCGTCGTGACCTCGAGGTCCCGGTGCGTGCCGAACATGACCTCGTCGAGGTCGAGTTCGACGCGCACGAGGGCGTCCTGGCCGCGTTCCGCACGCGAGCGAGGCCCGCGGGAGCCCTGCTGGCCGAAGAAGGTCTCGAAGATGTCGCCGAAGCCACCGAAGGACTGCCCATCTGGGCCGCCCTGGTCGTACTGCCGGCGCCGCTCGGGGTCGATGAGCGTGTCATAGGCGTGCGTGACGGACTTGAAGCGCTCCGCGGCATCTTCGGACGGGTTGACGTCCGGGTGCAGCTGGCGTGCCAGCTTGCGGTAGGCCTTCTTGATCTCGTCCTGGGACGCCTCACGGCTCACGCCGAGCACGTCGTAGTGGTCTGCCAAGAGTGGCGACTCCTTCTTTGCATCTGTGTGTGTCACGCCTGCGTTGTCAGGCGCCGGGTGCATCCGCCGAGTGATCTGGCGGTGTCGGTCAGTCGTCCGAGTGCTGCTCGTCGAGCACCCGTGACAGGTAACTCGCAACCACTCGAACGGCCTGGATATTCCTCGGGTAGTCCATTCTCGTCGGCCCGACGACGCCGAGACGCGCGTCGCTGCCAGAGCTGCGGTAGCCGCTCGTCAAGATAGCCGTCTCGCCGAGGCCCAGGTCGACATTCTCCTGGCCGATGCTGACCGAGTAGGCCTCGGGGCTGGAGTGGAGCTCGTCGAGCAGCCGCAGGAGGACCACCTGCTCCTCGATGGCCTCGAGGACGGGCAGGATGCTCGACGGGAAGTCGCGTTCGGTCCGAGCGAGGTTCGCGGTGCCCGCCATGACGAGGCGCTCCTGACGGTGCGCCAGGACGAGCTCAAGCAGGTTGGCGACGACGGGAGCGAAGAGCTCCGCGTCTCGCTCCCCCATGATGCCGCTGACATCCCTGAGCTCCGCTGAAGCGCGCGCGACCGTCTTCCCGACGAGGCGGCCGGCCAGCCGATCGCGGAGCACGTGCAGCTGCTCGACGCTCACTTCGGCGCGCAGATGTCCAATGCGCTGCTCGACGCGGCCCGAGTCGGTGATGAGGACGGTGAGGACGCGCATGCTCGACAGCAGGACGAACTCGACATGCTGGATGGCGGCGTTCGCGAGCGAGGGGTACTGCGCGATCGCGACGGAGTTGGTGAGCTGCGCCAGCAGTCGCACCGAACGTCCGAGCACCTCGTCGACGTCTTCGCTGCCCTCGATGAAGGTCTCGATCGCCCGACGCTGCGCTCCGGAGAGCGGCCTGAACTCGGCGAGCCGGTCGACGAACAGTCGGTAGCCCTTGTCAGTCGGGATGCGCCCGGAGGACGTGTGCGGGGCCACGATGAGCTCGGCGTCTTCGAGCTGCGCCATGTCGTTGCGGATGGTCGCCGCGGAGACGCCGAAATCATGACGGTCTGCGATCGACTTGGAGCCCACCGGCTCACGACTCGTGACGTAGTCGGTGACGATGACGCGGAGCACCTGCATGCTTCTGTCTGAAACCACGATGCTCCTCCCTCGACGAGCTGCTGCGAGCCGGACTGGCACTCTGAACCTGAGACTGCCAATCCTACCGCTTTCCGCTCGTGCCACCAGCAGGATGCCAGGCCCTCGCAGGGCGCGCGCAGTAGCGTGAGCGAAACCGACGAGAGGAACCCCGTGTCAGATCAGAACGCACCGACCCCGCCGCCAGGACACCAGGATCTGCCTCAACAGCCGCCGTACGACCAGCCGGGACCCTACGGGCAGCAGCCACCGTACGGGCAGCAGGCTCCCAACGGTCAGCAGGTCCCGTACGGACAGCAGGCTCCCTACGGGCACCCACAGGGCGTGCAGTACCAGCAGTCTGGCCCGCAGAATGAGACAGAACCGCCGCTGACACGAGACGGCGACCGCCTCGTCGGGACCTTCGATCACCTGCTCAACATCGTCGCCCCGGCTGTCGGGCCGCTCATTCTCTGGCTTGTCACACGGCGGAGGGGACCTCTTGCCGACAGCGAGGGCCGCGAGGCGCTCAACTTCGGCATCACAGCTGCGATCGTGTACGTCGGCATCGGCGTCATCTCGCTGCTGTCGCTGATCGGCGGTCCGCTGGCGCTGATCGTTCCGCTCCTCTACCCGCTGCTCTGGGTTGCCGTCGTCGTCTACGCCATTCTCGGCGCGGTCCAGGCGAACAAGGGACTCCCCTACCGGTACCCGGTCACCTTCCGGTTCGTGAGCTGAGCCGGCTCAGGCGGCGATTCGGCGGACGATCGCGTCTGCCATGAGCCGCCCGCGGAGCGTCGGGACGAGCCGGCCCTTCAACGCGGCCCTCCCGTCGACGAGCGACTCGGCGATGAGCTCGGCGACGACACTGGAGTCATCCAGCTCGGAGATCGCGAGGCCCTCCCGCAGACGTGAGCCGAGCATGATCCGCTCGAAGCGCTTCGTCTCCTCGTCAAGCACTTCTCGCCCCATGGCCGGCGTGATGCCCTCGGCCAGCCTCGATGCGTAGGCGCTCGGATGCTTGGCGTTCCACCAGCGCACGCCGCCCACGTGGCTGTGCGCGCCGGGGCCGAAGCCCCACCAGTCCGCGTCTCGCCAGTAGGAGAGGTTGTGGCGAGAAGCGTGCTTGCCGTCGAGCGACCAGTTGCTGACCTCGTACCACTCGAACCCGGCCGCTGACAGTCGCTCCTCTGCGAGCTCGTACATGTCGGCCTGCAGGTCGTCGTCAACGGCGGGCACCTCCCCGCGGCGGATCTGCCTGGCCAGCTTCGTGCCCTCCTCGATGATGAGCGCATACGCGCTCACATGCAGCGGCTCCTGCGCCAGCGCCATGTCGAGCGATCGGCGCCAGTCGTCGATGGACTCGCCGGGAGTGCCGTAGATCAGGTCGAGGCTCGGCTCGAGCCCGACTCGCTTCGCCGCGGCGACCACGATCGGGATGCGCGCCGGATCGTGAGTGCGCTCGAGAACGCTGAGGACGTGCGGGACCGCGGACTGCATCCCGAAGCTGACTCGGGTCACTCCCGCAGCCCGTAGCTCGGCGAGCTCACGCTCGCCAACCGAGTCGGGGTTCGCCTCGACGGTGACCTCCGCGTCGGAAGCGAGGCCCCAGCGACTGCGCACTCCCTCGAGCATCCCTGCAAGGTCGCTGACGGGCAGGAGGGTCGGTGTTCCGCCCCCGAAGAAGACGGTGGATACCTCGCGAGGGGCACCGCTCAGCACCCGCTCGGCGATGACCATCTCCTTCTCGACCTCGCCGGCATAGCTGGAGCGCGAGACCCCACCCAGCTCCTCCGCCGTGTAGGTGTTGAAGTCGCAGTAGCCGCACCGCACGCGGCAGAAGGGCACGTGGATGTAGACGCCGAAGTCTCGCGACTCGGCGCCGACCAGGGCCTGCGCGGGGAGCTCTCCGCTCGGCGGCACCGGCTCACCGAGCGGCAGGGCGCTAGGCACCAAGATGGCCGTTCGGCTGGGCCCGGCTCGGGGCGAGGTTCTCGTGATGCACCCGCACAGCCTAGGCGCAATCAGGCGCGCGATCAGCCGAGCACGGCCTCGCGTTGCGCTCGCGCCCAACTGACACGACTACCTTCGAGGTCATGAGCACTCAGGCGACCTCCCCAAAGCACGTTCTCATCTCCGGCGCATCCGGAATGATCGGCCACCGTCTCATCGAGGAACTGCACGCGCACGGCCACCGCGTCACGCGGCTCGTCAGGCGCGACCCGAAGGACGCCAGCGAGTTCCGGTGGAACCCCGCCCAGAGAACCCTGGACGCGCGGGTCCTCGACGGCGTGGATGCGGTTGTGAACCTCTCCGGGTCTCCGCTCAGCAAGCTGCCGTGGACCTACAACGTGAAGAAGGAGATCCTTCGCTCTCGCGTCAACGCGACGCTCACGATCACCGGTGCGATGGCGGCCTCGTCCACACCCCCGGCGCTGCTCATCAACGGTTCGGCGTCGGGCGCGTACGGCGACCGTCCAGGGCAGGTGCTCGACGAGGACTCGGCGCTGCCCGAGACCGACGAGTTCCTTCCTCGTGTCGTCGACCGCTGGGAGCGGGCCGCGCAGACGGCCCCGGAAGGCTCCAGGGTCGTCCTCGCGCGCACCGGTCTCGTCCTGGGGCGCGGCGGAGTCCTGACCGTCCTGAAGACCCTGGCAAGCGTCGGGTTGCTCTCGCAGCTGGGCGACGGCACACAGCACTGGCCGTGGGTGAGCCTGCGCGACGAAGTGCGCGCGCTCCGCTTCCTGCTCGAGTCCGACGACGCGCAGGGGCCATACAACCTGGTCGGGCCCGCGCCCGCGACCGCCGACGAGATCCAACAGCAGCTTGCCGACGAGCTCGGGCGACCTTACAAGCTCAAGGCGCCGTCGACGCTCATCGACCTCACCCTCCAGAAGGCGGGCCGTGAGCTGTTCCTCGCCGACCAGCAGATCCGTCCGAAGCGCCTGCTCGACGCGGGCTTCACCTTCAAGGACCGCACCGCAGGTCAGGCGGTCGAGCTGGCTCTCAAGTCGCCGGAGTTCGAGCCAGAGCCCGGCGCCGGGGTCTGACCCGTCGAGTCGGGTCGCTCACGCCCCGGCGCGAGCGGCCTTCTCGAGGCGGATGCCCTCGCGCAGAGAAGCCCGGGCTCGCTTTCGGTCCCCCGAGGCCGAGTACGCCAGACCGAGGCGCATCCACGTCCTCCAGTCTTCCGGGGCGGCCTCGACCTCAGATTTCCACCTCGGGAAGTCCTCGTCGGCCGCTTCGCGGACGACGCGTCCGCTCGGTCGCTTGGGCAGGTCGTCCTCGGGCAGCTCTCCGGCGTCGGCCATGCGTCCGAGCAGTCGTTCCGTCTGCAGCCCGAAGAGCAGCTCGCGGGCGACGAAGACAACCGCGAGGACCGGGAACACGATGAGTGCGGCACCCATCACCTTGGCGACGATATCGCCCGCGAACAGGGAGACCGCCATGCCCGAGACGAAGACGATGTAGAGCAGGAGGAGCAGGGTCACGGCGGCGACGCCGAGCTTCGTGGCGAGATTGCTCTTCACGAGCGACCCGACAGTCCCGCGAGGCCGAGCACGCCGTCGAGCCCGACTGTCGTGCCCCGCGTCTCGACGGCATGCGTGATGGCGAGCCTGATGCCCTGCACATAGGCCTCCTGCGAGATCGTCTCGTGGCGAATCGTCAGCACCTCACCCTCTCCCCCGAAGATCACCTGCTGATCTGCCACGACTCCGCGCAGCCGCAGACTGTGGACGGGCACGCCCGAGACGAGCAGTCCCCGAGCGTCCTGCTCGCTGTTCGGAGCGGCAAGCGGCCGTTCCCTCGAGGCCGCGATGCGCTCCGCGGTCCGCACGGCGGTCCCTGACGGCGAATCCACCTTCTTGTCGTGGTGCGCTTCGACGATCTCGATCGATTCGAAGAAGCGCCCTGCGACGCTCGCAAGCGCGGTGCCGAGCACCGAGCCCAGGGAGAAGTTCGGGACGAAGACGACGGCACGTTCCGGAGGCACGAGGTCAGAGATGCGAGCGATCCGCTGCTCATCCCAACCGCTCGTCCCGACGACGACGTCGATGCCATGCTCCAGAGCGAAGGGGACAGCCGTCTCCGACGCCTCGAGCCGCGAGACGTCGACGAGGACATCGGCGCCGAGCATCTCATCGAGCGAAGAGGCACTCGTCAGCCCCGAATGGAGGCGGAGCCCCTCGGTCGTCTCGAGGATCCGTGCGATCAGTGTTCCCATGCGGCCGGAAGCGCCCAGAACGGCGACCTTTGTTTCCATGTCCACAAGCGTACGGCCATCGCCAGGCCGAGCAGACGACGCAGGGGGCTGCCGGCGGCGGGCCCGTCAACCTCAGACGGCGATCGAGGTACTGACTCCCGTTCGGAGTTCCGGCGTCAGGTGCGACAGGTCGTTGAAGAGCAGCAGCTCAGCCGGCTTCCTGGTCCGCACCCGGATCACCGTGAGGCCGGTGTTCACGGAGTTGAGCCCGAGCCAGCGCCAGTCGGGGGCGTCGAGGACCCGACGCACGAATTCGCCGATCACGAAGTTGTGGGTCACGAGCAGGGTGTGGCGGTCGTCGCGGCTCTTGCTGAAGAACGTGTCGTACGCGTCGTTCATCTGTGCCATGCCGGCGTCGACGACCTCGTCAGCGATGCCACCGAAGAAGCTGTCGTACGTCGACGGCGCGCCGTCCTGCCCCGTGGGGATGCAGTCGAAGAGCAGCGTGGACTCGAGCGCGGCAGGACCGCTCGTGTACTGGTCGATCACCGCACTCGTCTCGACAGCGCGATCCAGCGGTGACGTGTAGGACTCGCTGAGCGGGACGCTCGCGAGCCTGCGCCCGATCAGATGAGCCTGAGCCCGACCCCGCTCCGACAGCGGGCCGTCGGTGATTCCGTGCTCGGCATTCTCCTGCTCGCCATGCCTGACGAGGTAGAGGTAGTGCGACATCAGCGGCGCTCCAGTTCGGTCCTTGCTTCCGAGGAGAGCTTACCGACCGCAGACGCGACGAGCTCCCCACTGAACATGTCGGCGGCGACTGACTGCACCTCGTCGAGCGACACGGCTTCGACCCGCGACAGCGCTGCCTCGAGGTCGTAGAAGCGACCTGTGTGGATCTCCGCGCGCCCGAGGCGAGACATGCGTGTGTCCGCGTCCTCGATCGCAAGAGCCGAGCCGCCGGCACTCGCGCTCTTCGCGTCGGCCAGCTCCGTCGCGGTGACCCCGTCCTGGACGAGCTTCTCCGCCTCCTGGCGCAGCACCCTGACCGTCTCCAGCACGTTGTCGGGAGCGCATCCCGCGTACATGCCCGTCACCCCCACGTCGGAGTGGCTGCCACCGAACGAGTACACGGAGTAGGCGAGACCGCGCTTCTCGCGGATCTCCTGGAAGAGTCGGGACGACATGCCACCACCGAAGATCCGATGCATGAGGCCGAACGCCTCCCTGCGCGGGTCCAGCTGCGTGATTCCCTGTCCGCCGATGACCAGTGCCAGCTGCTCCAGCGGGCGCTCGATGGCCGAGAGCGGTCCTGTAGGCACTGCGGATCCTGGCTCCAGTGTCGTGGCCCTTCTGGAGACGGGGACGGCGCGTGCGTCGAGGTCCCATCCCCCGGCTCGGAGGTTGCGCTCGAGCTGCTCACGGACGACGTCATGGTTGACGGCCCCCGCGATGGTCACGACGAGCTCCTCCGGGCGGTAGTGCTGGCGGTACGAGCTCCACACGGCATCGCGGTCAGCGGCCCTGATCGAGGCCGGTGTGCCGCCGATGGGCCTCGCGAGCGGATGTGCGCCGAGCAGTGTCTCGTAGAACCGCTCCCAGACCACGTCGTTCGGGTCGTCGTCCGCCATCGCGAGCTCCTCGATGATGACGCCGCGCTCGATCTCGAACTCGGCGGCGTCGATCACGCTCGAGGTGATCATGTCACTCAGGACCTCGACGGCCATCGGGAGGTCGGCATCGCGGACCTTCGCGTGGTACAGCGTGTGCTCCTTCGCGGTCTGCGCGTTCACCTCTCCACCGACGCGCTCGAAGGCCGCTGACACCTCGAAGGCGGACCGTGTCGGTGTCCCCTTGAAGAGCAGATGCTCCAGGAAGTGCGTGGAACCGTACTCGTGCGGGCGCTCGTCGCGGGAGCCGACCGGCACCCACAGGCCGATGCTGGTGCTCGCCGCGCCGACGACTTCCTCGGTCAGGAGGCGCACCCCGCTCGGCAGCACCGAACGGCGGAAGTAACCGCCGTTCGACACTCGTGCTTCGATCTCGGGAAGGTCAAGTGGCAGTTCAATGGCATCGCGCATAACCAGTCAAGCCTAGAGCGTGTTGGCCGTCCCGGCGGCAGCCGCGAGACAACTCCCAGCGGCTCGAGACCTCACGAGACGCCGAAGGGCCCCGCGCACGGATGCGCGGGGCCCTTCAGAGCAGAGGCGAGCTGAGCTACTCAGCGCCCGCCTCGAGAGCGACGCCCTCTTCAGCAGCTGCTTCTTCGAGCACAGGTGCGAGCGACAGCTTGCCGCGGTCGTCGACCTTCGTGATCTCGACGAGGATCTTCTGGCCGACACCGAGCACGTCTTCGACGTTCTCGACGCGCTTGCCACCGGCGAGCTTGCGCACCTCAGAGATGTGCAGCAGGCCGTCCTTGCCCGGGAGCAGGGAGACGAAGGCACCGAAGGAGGCGATCTTGACGACCGTTCCCAGGTACTGCTCGCCGACCTCAGGGTTCGTCGGGTTCGCGATGGCGTTGACCGCTGCACGAGCGGCCTCAGCGGACGGACCATCGACAGCGCCAATGTATACGGTGCCGTCATCCTCGATCGAGATGTCGGCTCCGGTGTCGTCCTGGATCTGGTTGATGACCTTGCCCTTTGGCCCGATCACCTCGCCGATCTTGTCGATCGGAACGCGGACCGAGATGATGCGCGGTGCCGTAGCAGCGAGCTCATCCGGCGTGTCGATGACGGCGTTGATGGCCTTGTCGAGGATCTGGATGCGAGCATCGCGAGCCTGCGTCAGGGCGCCGTCGAGGACCGACGTCGGAATTCCGTCGAGCTTCGTGTCGAGCTGGATGGCCGTGACGAACTCCGCGGTACCGGCGACCTTGAAGTCCATGTCTCCGAGCGCGTCTTCTGCGCCGAGGATGTCGGTGAGCGCCGCGTAGCGCGTCTCGCCGTCGACCTCGTCGGACACGAGACCCATGGCGATGCCCGCGACGGGTGCGCGCAGCGGCACACCGGCGTTGAGCAGCGACAGAGTGGAGGCGCAGACCGAGCCCATCGACGTGGACCCGTTGGAGCTGAGCGCTTCCGAGACCTGACGGATCGCGTAGGGGAACTCCTCGCGGCTCGGGAGCACCGGAACGATGGCGCGCTCGGCGAGGAAGCCGTGCCCGATCTCGCGACGCTTCGGCGAACCGACGCGTCCGGTCTCACCCGTCGAGTACGGCGGGAAGTTGTAGTGGTGCAGGTAGCGCTTCGACGTGATCGGCGAGAGCGAGTCGATCTGCTGCTCGAGCTTGAGCATGTTCAGCGTGGTGACGCCGAGGATCTGCGTCTCGCCGCGCTGGAAGATCGCCGATCCGTGCACGCGTGGCACGACGTCGACCTCTGCATCGAGCTGACGGATGTCGGCCACGCCGCGACCGTCCATGCGCTTGCCCTCACGGAGGATGCGTCCGCGGACGACGTCCTTCGTGACGGTCTTGTAGGCGGCCGACACCTGACCGGCGACGGAGGCGTCGAGCTCTCCGCTTTCGATCTTGGCGGCGATCTGCTCCTTGACGCTGGCCTTCAGCGCGTCGTCGGCGTCCTGGCGCTCGATCTTGCCAGCGATCTGGTAGACGTCGACGAGTCCGTCGTGCGCGATGGCGGTGACCGCGTCGAGGGCTTCCTCCGTGTAGGGCAGGAAGACCGGGTACTCGACGACGGGCTTCGCGGCCTGGTCGGCGAGCTCCTGCTGTGCCTTCACGAGCTGCGTGAGGAACGGCTTGGAAGCCTCGAGGCCCTGTGCGACGACAGCCTCGTCGGGCTTCTGCGCGCCAGCCTGGATGAGGCCCCACGCGTGCTCGGTGGCTTCAGCCTCGACCATCATGATGGCGATGTCTTCGGTGCCGTCGGCCTTCGTGACGAGGCGGCCAGCGACCGTCAGGTCGAAGACGGCGTCGGCGAGCTGCTCGAACTTGGGGAACGCGACCCACTGGCCGTCGATGAGCGCGAGGCGGACACCGGCGATGGGGCCGGAGAACGGCACACCGCTGAGCTGTGAGGACAGCGAAGCGGCGTTGATCGCGAGAGCGTCGTAGAACTCGCCAGGAGCGATCGAGAGCACCGTCACGACGACCTGGACCTCGTTGCGGAGACCCTTGACGAACGAGGGGCGCAGCGGCCGGTCGATGAGGCGGCAGACCAGGATGGCCTCCGTCGACGGACGGCCTTCACGACGGAAGAACGATCCGGGGATCTTGCCGGCGGCGTAGCTGCGCTCTTCGACGTCGATCGTGAGCGGGAAGAAGTCGAAGTTCTCCTTCGGGTTCTTCGAGATGCTCGTTGCCGACAGCAGCATCGTCTCGTCGTCGAGGTAGGCGACGGCAGAGCCCTGCGCCTGCTGGGCGAGACGCCCTGCTTCGAAGCGGATCTTGCGCTGGCCGTGCTTGCCGTTGTCGAGAACGACTTCAGAGAACTTGATTTCGGGACCTTCCAAGAGGTCTCCTCCTTATGCGTGTTTGCACGCGAAGGGCAAGCGCGACCGGGTCTTCCCGGGCTGATCGTCAGTAGAAGACCACTGTCGCATGAGCGCCTCTAGCGCCGCGACAGGAACCCACCACCGAGGACCAGCTACTCGCCGCCCCGCGTATCTTGAGTGATTGCGCTGCTGACTCTACCAGCGGAGGGCGACGAGCAGCTGGAACCCGCACGGCGATTGCCGCACGGGCGCCGCTACTTCTTGCGAGACGCGCGAGGGAGCTCCTTCAGGAGAGGGAACTCGCCGGTCGGCTTCTCCCCCTCGTCATAGAGCTTGCTGGGCGACCCGACGATCTTCTTGTCGGCAGTGTGGGCGATGCTCTCGTCCTTCGAGGGGTAGTCGAACTGGGAGAGGACGTAGCGCATGGCCTCGAGCCTCGCCCGCTTCTTGTCGTTCGACTTGACGACCGTCCACGGCGATTCGGCGGTGTCCGTGTAGAAGAACATCGCCTCCTTGGCTTCGCTGTACTCGTCCCACTTGTCGAGGGATGCGAGGTCGGTTGGGCTCAGCTTCCACTGGCGCACCGGGTCGTCGCGACGAGCAGCGAAGCGCGCAAGCTGCTCCGCCCGGCCCACCGAGAACCAGAACTTGATGATCGTCGTGCCGGAGTTGACGAGCATCCGCTCGAACTCAGGAGCGGAACGTGTGAACTCGAGGTACTCGGTCGGGGTGCAGTACCCCATGACGCGCTCGACGCCCGCGCGGTTGTACCAAGAGCGATCGAGGAGGACCATCTCGCCCCCAGAAGGCAGATGCTCGACGTACCGCTGGAAGTACCACTGCGTCTGCTCCTTCTCCGTCGGCTTCTCGAGCGCGACCGTACGCGCACCGCGGGGGTTCAAGTGCTCCATGAAGCGCTTGATCGCACCGCCCTTGCCTGCCGCGTCCCGGCCCTCGAAGATGATGACGACCTTCTGCCCCGTCTCCTTGATCCAGGTCTGGAGCTTCAGGAGCTCGATCTGCAGCGCGCGCTTCTGCTTCTCGTACTCCTTGCGCGGCAGCTTGGCGTCGTAGGGGTAGCCGTGGCGCCAGGCCTCGCCCAGAGGATCCTCGTCACGCAGCTCGGCGAGCTCATCGACCTCTGGGGTCATGTCCGGGATGCCCGCACGGTTGAGCCGGTACTCGGCCTGAACGCTGGCCCTCTGCTTCCGAGCGCGACTCGTCGAGGTCGAGTCCGATGCGTTGGCCTCGAGGAGGGCGTCATTGCCCGATTCTGAGGCCTTCGCCTGGCTCTTGGCATCGGCGTGCGTCTTTGCTGGAGTTCGAGGTGCTGCCATGTCGCACAGCCTAGCGCCGAGGCCGCGACGCCTCACCGCAGGGCGCTGACCATGCACCGCCGAACGCGAAAAGAGCCCCTGCCGATGGCAGGGGCTCTTCGCAGAAAGTGCTTAGCGGCGAAGGCCGAGTCGCTCGATGAGCGAACGGTAGCGCGAGATGTCGACGTCGGCGAGGTAGCCGAGCAGACGACGACGCTGACCCACAAGCAGGAGGAGACCACGACGCGAGTGGTGGTCGTGCTTGTGCTCCTTGAGGTGCTCGGTGAGCTCCTTGATTCGCGTGGTGAGGATGGCAACCTGAACTTCAGGGGAACCAGTGTCACCCGGGTGCGTTGCGTACTCTTCGATGATGGCCTTCTTGCCCTCAGCGCTTAGTGCCATTGACAGACCCCCTTCTCTTTCGTTGCGCGGCGCTCGGCACACAATGTGCGAGCTCTCTTCATCCGCGGCCGTTTCACGGCAACCGAAAGAGCATAGCAGATCGGGAGCGGTCAGCTCACGCCCAGCAGGTCAATGATGAAGACCAGCGTCTTGCCGGAGAGCGGGTGCCCTCCACCAGCGGCGCCGTAGGCGAGGTGCGGCGGGAGGACCAGCTTGCGGCGACCGCCGACCTGCATGCCCGGGATGCCTTCCTGCCAGCCACGAACAAGCGCCTTCAGCGGGAAGTTGACCGACTCGCCCCGGTTCCACGAGGAGTCGAACTCCTCGCCGGACTCGAACTCCACGCCGAGGTAGTGCACGTCGACCGTCGAAGACGCCTCCGCCACTGCCCCGTCGCCCACGATGATGTCCTCGATGACCAGCTCTGCTGGTGCCTCTCCACCCGGGAAGTCGACTTCTGGCTTGGTGCGATCAGTGTTTGTCATGGTCTACATCCAAGCGCCGGAGCCTGGACGAGTCCCGGATGACGCGCCGTGCGGCTGTGTCTGCGGCTGTGCCTGGGCCTGGATGAGCTCGCCTCGGAGCTCCCCGAGATGCCGGAGCAGGAGCCGTTCATCGAGCAGCTTGCTTGTTCGATTCGGGTCGAGGACGACCTGGTGCCGGACGCTCGCGAGACGCGTGGACTCGGTGATGAAGGCGCGCATGGCCTTGTCCGCGCGCTTCCCGGACCGGCGTGCCCAGGCCCTCGCGCTGGATCGGCCGCGCATGGTGGAGAGCATCCTGATCTCAGCCTGCGAGTACCAGCCGACAGCCGCGTACTCGGACAGACGCTCCACGATGATGCGGGCATCCTTCCTTCGCAGCAGGAGGATCGTCACGATCCAGGCGATGAAGATGGGCACCATGACCAGCGCGAAGAATGCGATGAGGCCAAGGATCCCGGCAGACTGCTGCACAAGACCCGAGCCGACGTTCCAGAGAGCGTGAAGGGCCATGGCTGGGATGAGACCGAGTGCGAAGCCGCCGAGCGCCGAGCCCCAGCCACCGCGACGTGCGCCGATGCCCATTCCGATGCCGGTCAGCGAGACGCACATCGGGTGCAGCAGCGGCAAGGCGATGCCGCGGATGAAGTACTGGGCGACGAAGCCCCCGACCCCGGCTTCCTGCCACATCGAGGAGAAGTAGAGGATGTTCTCCGTGAACGCGAAGCCCGCGCCGAGCAGAGCTCCGTAGACGAGGCCGTCCGTCGGTCCGTTGAAGTGACGACGCGCGACTGCGTAGATGACGACGAGGCCGAGCCCCTTCCAGATCTCCTCGCCGACGGGCGCTTCGACGGATGGCCCCCACCAGGCGGGCAGGGCTCCCGGAAGCAGGAACTCGCGGACCAGGCCTGTCAGGAGCGCGCCACCGACCGCGATGCCGCCTCCCCAGAACACGGCACCGATGAGCAGGATGCGCGGCTCGGGCTCCCACCGGTCGATGAGCCACACGACCATCCACACGACGAAGAGCGGGACGAGTGCGGCGAGCACGCTGCCGAGCAGCACGACGTCGCTACTGCCGAGATACGCGAGGAAGAGGACGACGGCGATGATGAGCGCGGCCAGGCACATGACGACGATCGTCGTGATGCGCATCGCCAGCTCGCCCTTCGTGGGGGCCTGCGGTATGACGAACTGGGGGTCGATCTGGCGCTGAGCGGCTGGTGCGCCCCAACGGCCGTCCGCGTGCATGGGTCCGGTCACGAGGTGGCCACCCTGGGGCCGGCTGCGCCGAAGGCCGCGAGCTGCGACCGGTGCTCCTTGACGCGGTCGAGCATGCGCTTCTCCACGACTCTCCGATTCGGGTCTCGCTTGTTGACCCTGGCGTGTTCGCGGGCGAAGGCGAGCCTCGACGCGTCCTGGACGAAGCCGCGCATCGCGCGGTCCGCCTCCGGGCTCACGGACTTGGCCCACGCGAACGCCTGCTCTCGCGCGCTCCAGTCCCCGATCATGGCGACCTCCGACGTCGTGAACCATCCTGCATCCGCGTACTCGCCCAGACGGTCGACGATGATGAGGCGGTCGCGGTCGTGCAGTTTGACGAGGAACCAGGCCAGGAGCAGGAAGATCGGCAGCTGCACGACGAGGTAGAAGATGAGCCAGCCGAATTGGTTGCTCGGGTCGACCCCGAGCAGCGGGAGGATGAGCAGGCTTCCGCCGTTCCAGAAGGCGTGGGCGAGGATCGCGATGACGAGCCCGCCGAGGCCCATGAGGATCGGCCGCCGCCAGCCGCCTCTGCGGGCTCCCCAGCCGATGGCCATGCCGGTGATGCCGGTGAAGAGAGCGTGCGCGAACGGCGAGAGGATTCCGCGCACGATGAATGTCGATGCGAAGCCTGAGGCCGATTCTGCGGCCTGCGAGAAGTAGATGATGTTCTCCGTGAAGGCGAAGCCAGCGCCGATGACGGCCGCGTAGCTGAAGCCATCGAGCGGGCTGTCGAAGTGCCGCCGCGCGAAGATCAGGATGAGGAACAGGCCGACGGCCTTGATGGACTCCTCGGAGATCGGCGACTGGATCAGCACGGAGAACTTGCTCACGTCGCCCTCCGTTGCCAGGTAGGAGCGGGCGACGTCGAGCATCATCCCGCCGGTGACGAGCGTTCCGACGACCGAGGCCCCTGCACCCCAGAACAGCCCGAAGGCGAGCAGGATCCGAGGCTCGGGCTCCCAGCGGTCGAGCCACCAGACAGCCGTGAGAACGAGCCCGAGCGGCACGAGAGCGGGTATCGCCATCGTGAGCGCGGCGAAGCGCAGCTCGCTGAAGAGCCAGGCGACGACCCCGACGGAGAGGAGCACCGCGAAGCCGAGCAGAAGGAGCCAGGTGAGCCTGCCCCGAGTCAGCCTTCTGCGCCGCTTCGGCGCGACTGACGTGGCACTGCTCATCGATGGTCCTCCGTGCATTGGGGTGGCTGCCCGAAGCAGAGACATTCGGGCCTCGCGGCGCGCACGGGTCTCCCCGCCTCGTCGGCTCGCTGCGGTCAGCATAGCCAAGCGGACGCGGGTCAGGCGAACGACCAGTCGTCCGGGCTCAGCGCACGGTAGATTAGGAGCATGATGCGTCTCGGATTCCTTCTCGGTGCCACTGTCGGCTTCATCGCTGGGATCAGCACGAGTCGAGTGCACGCGGAAGAGGTCGCGAAAGACATCGGCGACAAGTCGAAGGCCTTCGCAGAGCGGATGACGGTGTCCGCTGAAGACCTGCGCCGCCGCAGCGATACCCAGCTGGAGGACATGCGTCGGCGCGTCGACGAGCAGCTCGACGACATGCGCAAGCGCGTCGACGATGGTTTCGACGACGTCAAGCGTCGCGTCGAGGAAGAGGTCGAGAAGAGCATCGAGTCGCAGGTGCAGACGCTGGTGCGTGCTGGCCAGGCTCGCGAAGATGTCCTCGAGACCTTCGAGGACGACGACGCAGACGCCATGGTCTCCCCCGGCGACACGGGCTCTCCACGCCACGCAGCGGTCGACGGCGAGTCGACGGCGGAGCCCGACGAGAAGCACCCCAAGTAGCTCGTCTTCCGTCGATCTCTGAGGCTCACGCGGGCCCCGACCAACAGCTCAGGAAACGGATCGGCCCCTCCGGTGCACTGCACCGGAGGGGCCGATCTGCTGCGGCGACGCCCGTTACGGGCGGACGCGGGCAGCGCTAGGAGAAGTCACGCAGATCGGCTCGGTCGAGGCTGTCCTCGAGAGCCGTGGCCTGCGCCTGCGTGATGATCGGAATCGCGCTCGTGACGGCCTGGATGCCGGAGAGCCGCTCGGGCGAGAGGATGCTCGTGACTTCCTCCCGGCTCAGGAGCCCGCGCTCGACGACGAGGTCGGCGATGGTCGACTTGGTGGTGAGGGCCTCCTTGGCGAGCTTCGACGCCTCCGAGTAGCCGATGTAGGGCGTCAACGCCGTGACCACGCCGACGGAGCTGGAGACGCGCGACGCGAGCAGCTCCTCGTTGGCGGTGATGCCGTCGATGCAGTTCACGCGCAGGGTGCGCGCGGCGCGGCGGAGCCAGGCGGAGTTCTGCATGAGCGTGTGGAGCATGACCGGCTCGAAGGCGTTGAGCTGCAGCTGCCCGGCCTCGGATGCCATGGAGACCGTGACATCCGCCCCCGCGATGACGAACGCGACCTGATTGACCGCCTCGGGGATGACCGGGTTGACCTTGCCGGGCATGATCGAGGAGCCAGCCTGACGCGCTGGCAGATTGATCTCGCCGAGGCCAGCCTGTGGGCCAGAGGACAGCAGCCGGAGGTCGTTGCAGATCTTCGACAGCTTCATCGCGGTGCGCTTGATGACGCTCGAGAGCGACATGAACACGCCGGTGTCGCTGGTGGCCTCGATGAGGTCGTGCGCCGTCTGCAGGTCGTTGTAGCCCGTGATCTTGCGGAGCTGGCGCATGACGGCGGACGCGTAGCTCGCCTCAGCCGTGATGCCGGTCCCGATCGCCGTCGCACCGAGGTTGAGCTCGAGCAGCAGCGGCAGCACGTCACGGAGGCGCTGGATGTCCTCGCCGATTGTCGTGGAGAAGCCGCTGAACTCCTGGCCCAGCGTCATCGGCACGGCGTCCTGGAGCTGCGTGCGGCCGATCTTCAGGATGTGCTTGAACTCGCTGCCCTTCACGCGGAACGCGTTCTGCAGCAGCGTGAACTCGTCGATGAGGCGCTCGGTGGCGTGGACGAGCGCGACCTTGACCGCACTCGGGTACGTGTCGTTCGTGGACTGCGATCGGTTCACGTGGTCGTTCGGCGAGAGGAACTCGTAGTCTCCGAATTCGCGACCGGCGAGCTCGAGCGCGCGGTTCGCGATGACCTCGTTGACATTCATGTTGGTGCTCGTCCCGGCACCGCCCTGGATGACACCGACCACGAATTCCTCGTGCAGCTTGCCGTCGATGATGTCCTGGCACGCGCGATCGATGAGCCACGAGCGCTCCTGGTCGAGCACGCCGATCTCGAGGTTGGCGCGCGCTGCCGCCTGCTTGACCTGCGCGTAGGCGACGATGAAGTCCGGGTACACGCTGATCTGACGTCGACTGATCGAGAAGTTCTCCAGCGCGCGGGCGGTGTTCACACCCCAGTAGGCACCTGCGGGGATCCGCATCTCGCCGAGCGAGTCGCGTTCGACACGGAATTCCTGCGTTTCTGACATGACCTGATGGTCCTCCAACTTCGTCGTCTGAGTTTCCGCGCTGACCTCAGCCTACTGCCGACGCGCTCCCCGGATCGCCGCCTCGAGAAGACTCGCGAGCGCATCGACCTGGATGCTGTCAGCCGACAGCTCGCCCGCGTCGATTCCCTCGAGGGCACGCAGGGCGAGGCCCTGCTTGTTGTCGATGAGCTCGGCGATGCGCGCGTCGATGGTCTGCGCCGCGACGATGCGCCACGCCGTGACCGGCTCTTCCTGGCCGATGCGGTGCACGCGGTCGATGGCCTGGGTCTGCTCCGCGGCAGTCCAGCTGAGCTCCGCGAGCACCACGTCAGACGCCGCCTGCAGGTTCAACCCGACTCCTGCGGCCAGGAGCGAGCAGACGACGACCTGCACGCTCGGGTCGTTCTGGAAGGCATCGATCGCCGCCTGGCGGGCTGCCGGGGTCTGGTCGCCTCGGATGGAGACCGAGGAGATCTCGTTCTCCGCGAACGTCCGCTCCGCCGCATCCATGACCTCGATGTGCTTGGCGAAGAACACGACCTTGCCCGCCGAGCGAGCGATCTGACCGGCGTACTCGGCCGCGAGCCGGGCCTTCGCCGCACCGATGGTGCGAAGCATCGTGAAGATGCTCGCTCCCGTCGATGAGGCCTTCGACTCCTCGACCTCCTGGCGGGCGATCATGCGAACGCGATCCAGGTCGACGGCGCCGGGCTCGAGCCCGGCAGCGGCCGCCATCCGGCGGTACCGCTCGAGCAGACGCGAGACGAGTGCCGCCTCCGCTGCGCGAATGCTCCTGCCCTCATCCGAGTCGAGCTCGACGGGCATGTCCACGACGCGCTTCGCCGGGAGATCCGCGGCCACGTCGATCTTGCGCCTGCGGACGATCCCGAGATCGATGACCGCCTGCCGTGCAGCCGCCAGGAAGCCCGAATCACTGGGCACGAGGCCCGTCTCGTCGAGACGGTCGAGCAGCAGCTGCGAGGGCCGGTCGCCTTCGAGCCACCCGAGGAACTGCCAGATCGCCTTGAAGTCGTCCACGTCGTTGATGAGCGGCGTCCCGGTGAGCGCCATGAGCAGCGGGTCGGCGCCGGGCACGCGAGCCCTGATGCTGTTCGCGAGCTGCATGACGAGCCGCGAACGCTGCGACTGCAGGTTCTTGATGAAGTGCGCCTCGTCGAGCACCATGCCCTTGAAGCCGAGCGACGTGAGCCAGCCGAGGTGGCGGTCGAGGATCTCGTAGTTGACCACGAAGACATCCGCGAAGGCGTCGATGCCCTGACCGTCTCCGGAGATGACCGTGACCCGACGGTTCGGGGTCCACCGCTGGACCTCTCGCGCCCAGTTCGTCTTCACGACGTTCGGGACGACGCAGAGCAGCGGGTAGGCATCGGCGACCGACGCGGCGAGCAGCGCCTGCGCCGTCTTGCCGAGCCCGGGCTCGTCCGCGAGCAGGTAGGCCCGGTGTCCGTCGGCGACGCTCGCGAGCAGTCTCGCCTGGTGATCCATGAGCTCTTGGCCGGGAGGCGAGATGCGGTCCCAGCGCGGAGCCGGAGGCAGCTCCATCGATGCCGCGTTGCCGCCCGCACCCGTCTCGAACGCGCGCAGGAGTGGGCCGAGGAGCTCCCAGTTGGACAGTCTCGAGTAGTGCGGAGCCGTGGAGTTGACGCTCGTGAGCACTGGCGCCAGGAACGGGTTCGATCGGGTTCGCGCCTTGACCGAGCCGGGAAGGACCTGTCGTTGCGCGATCTCCGGCGGCAGCTTCTCAGCCTGGGCTTCGGGCTCGGGCTGCTCGTCGACCACCATCTCGATGCCACCGGCGAAGAGCATCTGCTTGCGCAGCGCCTTCGCGGCTTCGCTGACCGGAGCCCCTGGCTCCAGCAGACTGATGAGCGAGGTGTCGCGGGCAGCCGTCTTGGCCAGGATCGAGGCGAGGCCGTCGAGGCGCTTGAGCGCCTCTGCGCGGTCGTGCTCGCTGAGCTCGCTGGTCTCCTTGGCCTTCGCGCGCTCCTCGCGCATCAGCAGCGCGATCACCTGGAACTTGGTGCGATTCGACGGCGAGACCTTGCCGCGCTGCGCCGAGGCCTCGACCTCCCGCGCCGCCTTCGCGAGCTGTGGGATGACACCGGTGTTATCGACCGGCTTGCGGTTCCGCGGCGGCGTGTGAACGCCGGCGCGACCGCCGGCTTGGGCGCGTGTCCTACGAGACATGCCCCTCCTTATGCAACGTGGCAGGGATCGGGAAGTTGAGCCGGGCGGAGGTCGCAGCATCGGCGCCGAACGCGGCGACCGGCAGTGAGGCGGGCGTCGGCCCACTCGAGTGACGAGCTCCCGGATGTCATGCAGGTGACGAGGAGAGTTCAGATTCCCTCAGGCACCGGCGATCACAGTGTACGCCAGGCAACCCGCAGGTTTCGACTCGGGAACGACGTGTCGTTGCCCCGCACAGACTCCGCTCTGGTGCGATAATCGTCAAGTGCCTCAACGCCCCTTCCCAGATCCCGACCGGCCGTACTTCACGCCGTCGAAGCGGGTCGCAGGCGACTGGAGCGCTCACATCGCGACGACGCTCGACCGCACTGCAGCTCTCCTCGCCGGCCTGACCCCCGAGCAGTGGGACTCGCCGAGCAAGTGCGAGGGGTGGAGCGTCCGGGACGTCGCGGGGCACCTCACCTGGCGACTCGGCTCCCCCACTTCTGCGCTCCTCCGTGACGCTTCCCGAGGCGTGTTCCGCAAGGGACTGCGCGTGGACTCCTACCTCGACGACGTCGCCAAGCGCGAAGGCGCGGCCCCGACTGACGAGCTCGTCGCTCGCATCCGTGCGATCGCGGCCGAGAAGGTCGTCGCGCCGAACCGCGCGGGAATCTCCGAGCTCACGGAAGCCGTCGTCCACACCTACGACATGACCGAGGCGCTTGGCCTGCGCATCCGCCTCAGCCCGCGGTCGACGAGCGCGGTCGCACTCGTCCGAACACGAGTTCCGCTGACCTCAGCGGCCTCGCTCGCCAAGCGCAACCGACTCCGTGCCACGGACGCCCGCTGGCAGATCGGCGACAAGGGCCCTGTGCTCGAGGCCACCGCCGCGCGCATCGTGCTGCGGCTCTTCGGTCGCGAGGTCGAGCTCGACGAGCAGCCGAGTCAGACGACGTAGCTCCCGCCGAGCGTCTCGGCAGCCTCTTCGACGTCGAGGGCCATGCGGTCCTTCAGCGCTTCGATGCTGTCGAACTTCTCCATGCCTCGGATGCGCTCGACGAACTCGAGCTCTGCGACGAGCCCGTAGAGGTCGACGGTCTCGCCGATGAGGTGCGCCTCGACCTGCTTGCGGGGCACCCCGTCGAACGTGGGGTTGTTGCCGATGGAGATCGCGGCAGGAGCCTCGACGTCACCGCCGCGGAACCATCCCGCGTACACGCCGTCTGCTGGGATGAGCCCTTCGAGCTCCGGGGACAGGTTGGCCGTCGGGAACCCGAGCTCGCGGCCTCGCTTGGCACCGTGCACGACCTCGCCGACAAGCGAGTGATGGTGGCCGAGCACCTCGGCTGCCCCGCGGACGTCACCGATGGCGAGCAGTTCCCGAACCCAGGTCGATGAGGCACGTCGTTCGAGGTGCGAGCGCTCGTCCTCGGCCATCTCGTCATCGGCGATGACGATCTCGAATCCGCTCGTCGCGGCGAGCTCACGCAGGAGATCGACATCTCCTGCGCCCTTGGCCCCGAAGCGGAAGTCCTTGCCCACGACGATGAGGCGCATGTGCAGAGCGCCCACGAGCAGCTCGCGCACGAACGCCTCGGGGCTCATCCCGGCAAGCTCGTCGTCGAACGGCAGGACGAGCGTCGCGCTGAGGCCCGTCTTCTCGAGGAGCCCGATCTTCTGCGAGAGCGAGGTGACCGGCTCAGGCTCGACGCCGGGTTTGATGAGCGAGAGCGGATGCCGGTCGAAGGTGACCGCAATCGGCTCGAGTCCGCGGGCGGAGGCTTCTTCGACGAGCCTCGAGAGCAGCCATCTGTGGCCCCGGTGGACTCCGTCGAACTTGCCGACCGTCACAGCGCTCGGCGTCGGCTCCGCTGGCAGCTCGGCCAGGTCAGTGAACAGCCGCACGTTCCCTCTTTCGTCTCGATCGTCCCGTCTCGAGCCATGCGATGCCGAGGATCGGGAGCACAAGAGGAATATACGCGTAGCCGACCCCGAAGGCCGACCAGACGGTATCGGAAGGGAACAGTTCCGGGTGGAATTCGGTGAGCGACCCGACCACGAGGACGCCGACGAGTTCGAACACGATCGTGCACCACGCGACGCGGTTCCACGCCCGGCCGTGCCGCACGAGTGCGATGGTGGCAAGCAGGTAGACGAGTGCAGCCGCGGCCGACAGCGAGTAGGCGAGGGGCGCCTCGTCGAGCTTCGACAGCAGCTGGTAGGAGCTGCGTCCCATCGACGCGAGCGCCAGCACCGCGTAGACCACGACGAGCACACGACCGGCGCCGTGAGCGCCTCGATAGGCGCTCCCCTCGACGCTCGATCCACGCGTGCGGCTCATGACGCGACTCCGATGAACGGGCTGGCGCCGATCCAGATCTGGTGCATGCGGAACACCATGACGCCGATCGTGAGCGCAGCGACTCCCAGAATGAAGGTCGACCACTTCGTGCGCTCGACGAGCCCCCAGAAGACCGCAGCCGGGGGGATGATGACGGCCACAACCCAGTACATCCAGAACTCGAGCGCGTCGCCGACTGGCGCGTTGCCGGTCGCAGGCGCGATGAGCGCCATCACGAACTGCACCACGAGCAGGAGCTCCACGAGTGCGACCGCGCCGACCGTGACGTCTCCCGGCTTGCGACCACTCGCGCCGGCTATGAGGCACAGGATGCCGGCTCCCGCGCTCACGAGGCAGAGAACCCATGTGAACCACTCGATCACGAGCCGGTTCCCGTCGGCATGTTGAACTCGGTCTTGAGCACGCCGGCGGATGCCCTGGCGATGCCGATGAGGCTGCCCTCCGGGTCGATGGCCGCGAGCAGGCCGTCTTCGGCGCCGTCTGCCACTCGGAGCTTCTTGCCGTTGCGAAGATCCGCGGCCTGCTGACCGGTCGCCTCGAAGGCCGGGAAGCGCCGGAGCGCGGCCGCCGCCGGACCCAGCAGTCGGAGCCCGAGGTCCTGGACGTCCGGCGCGACCGCATCGGCGATGCCGAAGTCCCCCACGCGAGAGCGCCTGAGCGCGGTGAGGTGCGCACCCGTGCCCAGTGCGTCGCCGAGGTCCCGTGCGAGGGCGCGAATGTAGGTGCCAGATGAGCAGGCGACCCGGACGTCGAGGTCGAGCGCCGGCGTCGACCCGGAAAGCTCACTCCGCGAGGCCAGCAGCTCGAGCTCGGAGATCGTCACAGCGCGCGCGGCCAGCTTGACCTCCTCGCCGTCGCGCACCCGCTTGTACGCGCGAACGCCGTCGACCTTGATGGCGCTGACGGAAGACGGGATCTGACTGATCGGGCCTCGCAGGGCGGCCATGGCCGCCTCGATGCGCTCGGGGGTCACCGCAGCGACCGCCCCTAGCGGTGCTGTCGCCGTGAGCTCGCCCTCGGCATCCTCGGTATTCGTCGACACGCCGAGGCGAACCGTCGCGAAGTACTCCTTGTCGTCGCCGACGAAGTAGGTGAGCAGGCGGGTCGCGCCCCCGACGCCGAGGATCATGAGTCCGGATGCCATGGGATCGAGCGTGCCTGCGTGGCCGACCTTCCGCGTGCCGAGCGCCCGCCTGGTCATCGCGACGAGCGTGTGGCTGGTCGGGCCCTGCGGCTTGTCGAGGAGGAGGATGCCGTTCGGGCCAGGAGGTGGAGTCGTCATGTCCCCAACATTCTATGGTGCCCGTAGGCTCGTTCCCGGTCGTCGAGCGCAGTGACGACCGGGAACGCGACTGGTTCGGGACGGGCGAAGGAGAGAACGGCATGCGAGTGGCGGTCATCGGTGTCGGTGCTGTGGGCGGCACACTGGCCCTCCTCCTGGACAGGGCGGGCCATGAGGTTGTCCTCACCTCGCGGCGGTCTCCGGTCGAGCGCGAGCCAACCGAGCAGGCATCTGAACGCCGTCTTGTGCTCCGGGGCGCCTTCGGGGAGCACAGCGCGACGTTCGAACAGGTCTCCGTTCTCGACAGGGCGTTCGATCTGGTGCTCGTCGCGGTCAAGGCGCAGGACACCCAGCACGCCGTCCAGCCCCACCTGCCGACCGTTGCGGCGACCACCACCGTGATCGTGCAGAACGGCCTCGATGGAGTGTCGACCCTCGAGCAGATGCTCTCGGTCGTGCCCGACGAACAGCGGTCGGGAATCGTCGGCGGCGGCCTCGCGACCTTCGCCGTCAACAAGCCGACTCCCGACGAGATCGAAGCCACCGCGTCCGGGCTGCTCATGCTCGGAGCTGCATCCCCCGAAGACACCCGCGGGCTGACAGCCACCGCGCGATCACTCGAGACAGCCGTCCACTGCGTCGTCACCAGTGACCTGCGCTCCGCGCAGTGGAGCAAGCTCCTCATCAACCAGGTCAACGCGGTCCCGGCCGTGACCGGCGCCAGCGTGCAGGAGACCGGCCTGGACGGCGATCTGTCGGCGGTCCTCGCCGCGAGCATCGGCGAGCTGCTCGCCGTGGTCGCAGCCGAGGGTGCACACCTCGAAGCTCTCGGGCCACTCGACGAGACGCTGGTGAAGCTCGCGCGTTCCGTGCCGAAGGACGCCGAGGCCACCATCGCTCGCAACACCCGGCTCGCCGGAGAGCTCACCGCTGCGTTCGGCGCGACCCCCAACTACGCGTCGACGCTGCAGAGCATCCGCCGCGGCGAGGCCACGGAGATCGATGCGCTCAACGGCGCCGTCGTCGCCCACGGCAGCGCCCAGGGCGTCCCAACCCCGGTGAATGCAGCGCTCACCTCGCTGGTCCACCGGATCGAGCAGGGCCAACCGAGCCTCTCCCCCGCCGAGCTGCGGAGGACTGTCCTGACGTCGACGGTCAACGACTGGTTCGCCCGCGAGCAGCGCGCCCTCGCCTGGCGGGCGCCGACGACCACCCCGTGGGGAGTGCTCGTGAGCGAGACCATGCTGCAGCAGACGCAGGCCGCTCGCGTCGAACCCAAATGGCTCGATTTCATGGAGCGGTGGCCGACGCCGGGCGCGATGGCGGAGGCGTCCGAGGCTGAGGTGCTGAGGTTCTGGGATCGCCTCGGCTACCCGCGGCGAGCGCTCTGGCTCCTCGCCTGCGCACGCGCCATCACGGCCGAGCACGCCGGCGTCGTGCCGAGCACACGGGATGCGCTCCTCGCCCTTCCGGGCGTTGGCCCGTACACGGCTTCCGCAGTCATGTCCTTCGCCCATGGTGTGCCCGAACCCGTCGTCGACACGAATGTCCGACGTGTGCTGTCCCGCGCCTTCCTCGGCGAAGAGACCCCGTGGGGTCCGTCGGCCGTCCGAGATGCGGCGGAGATGACAGCCATCTCCCCGAGCGAGACGCGGGCCGCGAACCTCTGGAACGCCGCATCGATGGAACTCGGTGCCCTCGTGTGCACCGCCAAGCGTCCCGACTGCGAGGTGTGCCCGATCGTCGCCAGCTGCGCTTGGTTCGCGGCCGGGAAGCCACGCTCCAGCGCGGTCAAGAAGCGGCAGGCGAAGTTCGCCGGCTCGGACCGCGAGATGCGCGGCCTCGTCCTCAGAGAGCTCAGGGCCATCCCCGGGGGCGTGGAGATCGAGTTCCTCCGCAGCCACCTCTCCCCAGGAGGGCTCGATGAGCCCCGCTTCGAACGCGCCATCTCCTCACTGCAGAGCGACGGTCTGATCGTGCGTAGAGCTGAGGCGCAGATAGCGCTCGCCGGCGACTGACCGTCCAGTCGCCGGCGAGCACTCGAGCCGCGGAGCTGAGGCTCAGGACTCCTCTGGCTCGTCCTTCTTCTCGTAGGGGTCGGCGTCGCCGGCGTAGCTCGCTGTCTTCGCCTGCTGCGCCGACGCCACATCACGGTCGTGCGCCTCGCGGAGCAACGCGGCAATGGCGTCGGCGTTCTCGGGAATCGCGTCGGGAACGAACTCGAGGCTCGGCGTCAGGCGAGAGGTGATGTTCTTGCCCACCTCCGTGCGGAGCATGCCCGTCGCACTCCGGAGCGCCGCCGCGGTATCGCGGCGTTCCTTCTGGTCACCGTAGACGGTGTAGAAGATGGTGGCGTGCTGGAGGTCCCCAGTGACGCGGACGTCGGTGATGGTGACGAACCCGAGTCTCGGGTCCTTCACGCCGCGCTCGAGCGTCTTCGCGACGATGACCTTGATGCGGTCTGCGAGTCGCAGTGCCCGTGAATGATCGACCATGATGGCTACTTTCTCGTGTGCTGGTGCAGAGCGTCAAATGCGTCTGCCGTGTCGATACTGCTCAGAAGCTGAAGGCGGGGCCCCGGCCAGTTGGCCAGGACCCCGCCCGCGAGTCCGTGCTGAGACGAGCTCAGCGCAGCGACTCGGTCAAACAGCTAGACGCGAGGCTTCTCGACGAGCTCGGTCGTCTCGATCTCGTCGCCGATCTGGATGTCGTTGTACTTGCCGAGGCCGATACCGCACTCGAAGTCCGTGCGGACCTCGGTGACGTCGTCCTTGAACCGACGGAGCGAGTCGATCGCCAGGTTGTCGGCGATGACGATGCCGTCGCGGATGACGCGAGCTGTCGCGTTCCTTGTGATGGTTCCGCTGCGCACGATACATCCGGCGATGTTTCCGAACTTGGAGGAGCGGAACACCTCGCGGATCTCCGCGACACCCGACTGGACCTCTTCGAACTCGGGCTTGAGCATGCCCTTGAGCGAGTTCTCGATGTCCTCGAGTGCCCCGTAGATGACCGAGTAGAAGCGGACATCCACACCTTCACGAGCAGCGCGCTCGCGCGCCTTCGTGTCGGGGCGCACGTTGAAGCCGATGATGATGGCGTTGTCGACCGTGGCGAGGTTGACGTCGGACTCCGTGATGGCGCCGACACCGCGGTGGATGATGCGCAGCTGCACCGAGTCGTCCACATCGATCTTGAGCAGCGACTCCTCGAGTGCCTCGACGGCACCGGAGACGTCACCCTTGATGATGAGGTTGAGCGACTCGACCTTGCCCTCTTCGAGTGCACGGGTGAAGTCCTCGAGGCTGATGCGCTTGCGGGACTTCGCCAGGCTGGCGTTGCGCTCCACAGCTTCACGCTTCTCGGCGATCTGACGCGCGGTGCGGTCCTCTTCCGTGACGATGAAGGTGTCGCCTGCACGAGGAACGCTCGAGAGGCCCTGCACCTGGACTGGGCGCGACGGCTCAGCTTCGGTGACGACCTGACCGTTCTCGTCGAGCATCGCCCGGACGCGACCGTAGGCCGTACCGGCGACGATCGGGTCTCCGACTCGGAGCGTTCCCGACTGGATGAGCACGGTCGCAACCGCACCGCGTCCCTTGTCGAGCTTCGCCTCGATCGCGATACCGCGTGCTTCCTTGTTGGGGTTGGCGCGCAGGTCGAGACCAGCATCTGCAGTCAGCAGGACGGCCTCGATGAGGCTGTCGATGTTGACGTTGTTGCGGGCAGAGACGTCGACGAACATCGTGTCGCCACCGAATTCCTCGGCGACGAGTCCGTACTCGGTCAGCTGTGCGCGGACCTTCGACGGGTTCGCGTCCTCCTTGTCGACCTTGTTCACTGCGACGACGATCGGCACGTTCGCGGCCTGGGCGTGGTTGAGCGCCTCGACCGTCTGCGGCATGATGCCGTCGTCCGCCGCGACCACGAGGATAGCGATGTCGGTGACCTGGGCACCACGGGCACGCATGGCCGTGAAGGCCTCGTGACCTGGCGTGTCGATGAACGTGATGGCGCGTTCGATGCCCTCATGCTCGTGCCAGACCTGGTAGGCACCGATGTGCTGCGTGATGCCGCCCGCTTCTCCGTCGACGACGTTCGCGTTGCGGATCGCGTCGAGGAGGCGCGTCTTTCCGTGGTCGACGTGACCCATGACGGTGACAACCGGCGGCCGGATCTCGAGGACGTCGTCGCCTTCGTCTTCGGCTTCCTGGTCGAGGTCGATCGAGAAGCCCTCGAGGAGCTCACGGTCTTCGTCTTCCGGGCTGACGATCTGGATGCGGTAGCCGAGCTCCTCGCCGAGGACCTCGAACGTCGCCTCGTCGAGCGACTCCGTCGCCGTGGCCATCTCACCGAGGTGGAACAGCACGGTCACAAGGTCGCCGGGGCTGGCGTCGATCTTCTCAGCGAAGTCCGAGATGGAGGCGCCACGACGCAGACGGATCGGCGTGCTGCCGTCTCCGCGACGGACCTTGACGCCGCCGACGCTCGGGGCTTCCCGCATCTCGAATTCTGCGCGCTTCGTCCGCTTGGACTTGCGTGCCTTCGACTTTCCGCCACCGCGACCGAACGCGCCAGCGGTCGAGCCGCGACCGCGACCGCCACCTGGACGACTGCCACCGCCACCTGGGCGCGGGGCGAAGCCGCCACCTGCACCGGGGGCGCCGCCTGGACGTCCACCGCCGGCGCCGCCGGCACCGGGACGGCCGCCTGGCCGACCGGCACCCGCTGGACGAGCTCCGGGGAGGACGCGGGGCTGACCTGGCCGCGGAGCAGCCGGGCGGGGTCCGCCTGGGCTCGCCGGACGCGGGCCGCCTGCGCCACCGGGACGGGGTCCGCCGCCTGCTCCTCCACCTGGGCGCATGCCCTGGTTGGAAGCGAACGGGTTGTTGCCCGGGCGCGATCGACCCATGCCCTGGCTCGACGCGAAGGGGTTGTTGCCCGGACGCGGTCCCGGACGAGGGCCACGGGGACGCGGGATCGAGGGGCTTGCGCCACCATCAGCCTGAGCCGGCTTCGCGTCGCCTGGCGCAGCGGGACGCTGCGCGCTCGGCTTTGCCTCACCGGCGTCAGCCGCGGGTGCGGCCGGCGCGGCGGGAGCAGCTGCAGCGGCCGGAGCGGCGGGAGCCGCCGGTGCCGGTGCGGGAGCTGGCTCAGGCTTGCGCTTGGGTCCGGGAGTTGGAGCCGACGATCCTGCGGGAGCGGCCTTCTTGGCCGGCTCGGCGGGGGCTGCCGGTGCCGAGGGAGCGGATGGTCCTGGCTTGCTGCCCGGACGCACGCTCGACGGCGTCGCTCCGCCGGGACGCGGAGCGCCCGGCTTCGAAGCCGCGGGAGCAGCAGCCTGAGGCTGCGCGCCGCCGGCGGCGTTGGACTTCAGTGCCTCGCGGAGGCGACGGGCCACGGGGGGCTCGACGCTCGACGAAGCGCTCTTAACGAACTCGCCCATGTCCTGAAGAGTCTTGAGGGCGGTCTTGGAATCGACGCCCATCTCGCTGGCGATTTCGTGTACGCGTGGTTTTGCCACTTTTCTCCTGTCTGGGGCCCGCCCAGATAGGAGCGGACCATTAAAAAAGTCGGATGTGCCTCATCGTGAGTCACTCATGAGTTGTCCATGGTCCGATCAGCCTTTTCTCGTGGTCGGAGCAGTGCGTTCGCCCTGCTCCAATGTGCTCGCGTGCCTGCTGAGCGCCTCGGTGTCCACCTTGCCTGTCTTGAAGGCCCGCAGGAATGCGCGCCGCTCAATTGCCAGCTTGGTGCACTCCGCGGTCGGATGGATCCAGGCTCCGCGCCCGGGGAGACTCGCCGAGATATCGACTTCGAGGCTTCCCTGACGAAGTACAACCCTGAGGAGCTGACTTCGTTCTGAGCGCGAACGGCATCCAACGCACGTTCGTACAGACGACATACTACCCCTCTGCGCGCGCTTCGTCTCCGTCTTCGAGGATCGAGTCGGGCTGGATGTCGATTCTCGCCCCCGTGAGCTTGGCCGCGAGGCGCGCATTCTGCCCCTCCTTGCCGATCGCGAGCGACAGCTGGAAGTCGGGAACGAGGGCACGAACCGCCTTCGTGGCGCGGTCGATCACGAACGCGCTCGAGACCTTGGCCGGGCTGAGGGCGCTCGCCACGAACGTCGGCAGGTCGTCGGAGTAGTCGACGATGTCGATCTTCTCCTCGCCGAGCTCGTTGGTCACGGCGCGAACGCGTGCACCGAGCTCACCGATGCAGGCCCCCTTGGGGTTGATCCCCTCCTGGGTGGCGCGCACGGCGATCTTCGAGCGGTGTCCGGCCTCGCGCGCCAGCGAGACGATCTCGACGACGCCGCTTGCGATCTCGGGAACCTCAAGCGCGAACAGCTTGCGCACGAGTGACGGGTGGGTGCGAGAGACCGTGATCTGCGGGCCCTTGCTGCCGCGCTCGACCTTGGTCACGAAAACGCGGAGGCGACGTCCGTGGGAGTAGTCCTCACCCGGCACCTGCTCCTCAGGCGGCAGGATGGCCTCGACCGTTCCCAGATCGACGTGGATCATGCGGGGGTTCGGACCCTGCTGGATCACGCCAGCGACGATGTCGCCTTCACGCCCCCGGAACTCGCCGAGGACCTTGTCGTCGCCGATGTCGCGGATGCGCTGATTGATGACCTGCTTGGCGGCGAACGCGGCCACTCGTCCGAAGTCATCGGCCGGAAGCTGCGCTTCGCCGATGATCTCGCCTTCGTCGTCCATCTCCGGCACGAAGACGTTGACCTCACCGCTCTTGCGGTCGAGGTGCACGCGGGTCGAGGCCGGCGGCACGTCCTGGCCGAGTTCCTGCGACACGTGCTTCTCGTACGCGGTCAGGATCGCCTGCTCGAGAATGCTGGCAAGCTCCTCAAATGGAATCTCACGCTCTCGCTCGAGAATCCTCAGGACAGCAAGGTCGATCTTCATGGCGCTCCCTCTATTCAGATGAAAGAACGAGTTTACCGCATGCTGGCGCACGGAGCTCCCCGTCGGGCACGCGGGATGGGGCGAGCCGAGGCCCCATCCCGCAGTGAGCTCAGTTGCCGCGCTTGGACAGCAGCAGTTCGAGCACGTCGTCCTTGGAGACCGCGTCGCGCTCGTTCGTCCGGCGGTTCCAGAGCTCGACCTGCCCGTCGACTGCGCCCTTGCCCGCGATGACGATCCATGGCACGCCGAGCAGCTCGGCGTCACCGAACTTCACGCCGGGCGAGACCTTCTTGCGGTCGTCGTAGAGCACGTCGAGACCAGCGGCATCGAACGCGGTCGAGAGCTCCTCAGCCACGGCGAAGGGCTCCTCGTTGCGTCCCGTCGCAACGATCTGCACATCGAACGGAGCCACCTGCTCCGGCCAGATCAGGCCACGGTCGTCGTGGTTCGCCTCTGCGATGAGCGCGAGGTTGCGGGTCACCCCGATGCCGTAGGAGCCCATCGTCACGGTCGTGAGCTTGCCCTGCTCGTTGAGCACCTTGAGCCCGAGCGCCTCCGCGTACTTGCGGCCGAGCTGGAAGACGTGCCCGATCTCGGTGCCGCGCGCCGTCGTAATGGGGCCGCTGCCGTCGGGGGCCTGGTCGCCATCGCGGACCTCTGCTGCCCCGACCCGTGCATCTGCCGTGAAGTCGCGCCCGACGACCAGCGAGTGCACATGCTTGCCCGCGATGTTCGCGCCGGTGATCCAGCTCGATCCCTCGGCGACCGTCTCGTCGAGGAAGTAGGCGAGGCCCGTGCTCGACTCCTCGCCGAGAACCTGCCCCTCGGCAGCCCACGGACCGATGTAGCCGCGGACGAGACCGGGGTGCTTCGCGAAGTCCTCCGCCGTCGCGGCTTCCACCTCTGCAGGCTGCAGTGCGGTCTCGAGGCGCTTGAGGTCGAGCTCTCGATCACCGGGGATGCCGACGACGACGACGTCCCGGCTGCCATCGGTGTTCAGGCGCGCGATGACGACGTTCTTGAGCGTGTCCGCGGCGGTCCAGTCGCGGCCGTCGATCTTCGGCACGGTCTCGTTCGCATGCGCGACGAGCGTCGCGATGGTCGGCGTATCCGGCGAATCGAAGACCGTTGCAGGGCCGGCGGAGGCCGCATCGATCGGCGTAGGGGTCGGTGCCGCGTAGGCCTCGACGTTGGCCGCGTAGCCGCCCGGCGAGCGCACGAAGGTGTCCTCCCCGACGGGCGTCGGGTGCAGGAACTCCTCACTGCGCGAGCCGCCCATGGCTCCGGCGTTGGCCGCGACGATGACGTACTCGAGACCGAGGCGGTCGAAGATGCGCTCGTAGGCATCCCGCTGCGCCTGGTAGCTCACATCCAGCCCGGCATCGTCGATGTCGAACGAGTAGGCGTCCTTCATCGTGAACTCGCGGCCGCGCAGCAGGCCAGCGCGGGGCCGTGCCTCGTCGCGGTACTTGTCCTGGATCTGGTAGATCGCGAGGGGCAGATCCTTGTAGGACGAGTAGAGATCCTTGACCGCGAGGGTGAAGGCCTCCTCGTGGGTGGGCGCCAGCACGAGCGGCGCGCCCTTCCGGTCCTCGAGACGGAAGATGCCGTCACCGAAGTCGTCGAGGCGCCCGGTGGCCTCGTAGAAGTCCGCGGGCAGGATTCCAGGGAAGTGGACCTCCTGGGCACCGGCGGCCTCCATCTCCTCGCGGACGATCTGCTCGATGCGCCGCTTCACCTTCAGGCCGAGCGGCAGCCACGCGAAGACGCCAGGCGCCTGACGACGGATGTAGCCGGCGCGCACGAGGAGCCTGTGGCTTGCGACCTCGGCGTCGACGGGGTCTTCGCGGAGGGTGCGGACAAAGAGCTTGGAGAGGCGAGTAGTCACCCGGCCAATGCTAGTCGTGCACGAGGCAGTGCGCTGTCTCGTCGGTCGGGCGCACGGCCGCGCCGAAAACGGCGCGGCCGTGCCTCACCACGGCTTGTCGTACGACGAATCGCCCTCGGTCTCGCCGCGCTCCTGGTCGAGCTCATCCTGTCGATCCTGCTGGTTCTGCTCCAGCTTCTCTTCGAGCTCGGTCATCTCGGGCGACTGCGTCGACTCCGGGGGCTCCTCCCCCTCGCTCGGCTCCTGCGCCTCTGACTGCTCCTGCAGCTTCTGCTGGATGCGCTCGGTCGACTCGGCCGTCGGAGGCTCGAACTCGGTGGAGGCGCAGCTCGGGTCACGCGCATCCACGACGGCAAGCGCCTCCTGCCAGAGGGCCACGGCGCCAGCCGTGTCGTCTGCCGCAAGCCGCGCGTCGCCCAGGCGTTCGATCGTGATCGCGAGGTTGGCGCGGATCGGGCACTGCTGAGGCGGCTCGGCCATCGGGAGCGCTGTCTCGAGCTCGCTCCGAGCCTCATCGAGCAGCCCCAGTTGCAGCATCGAGGTGCCCGTGTTGTACGGGGCCTTCCAACCCTCGAGGATGTTGACGAACTTCTGCTGCTGCGCCGAGTTCATGCTGCCCTCGTAGTCGGCCTCCGAATAGAGGGCCACCGTACGATCAGCGATCACCGACATGCTGATGAGCTTCGTCGCGAACGCGGCCGCGAGGAGCGCGAACGGGATGCTGAACACGATGAAGCGCCGACGGCGCTTCACGGCTCTAGCCGCGTCCGGGAGCGCAGATCGCGGTGTCTTGGCACGTCGACTCATGCGGAACCTCCCCTTGCCCTGCTCAGTTCGATGAAGTGGCGAATGGACTCCCAGACGTCACGGAGCAGCAGGAGGAACGCCGCTGCCGCGAGCATCCAGTACACCTCGAACGCGGTCTCCGCGCTCCCGCCGGTCTGCGTCACCCGGCTGCTGTCGATATCGGCGGCGACGACCTCAGTGCCGGGTTCGCGGATCTCGAGCGGCACCACGAGATCGTCGGCGATGGTCTGCAGAGCCGCCGGGTCGATGACCGAGAGCGCCTGCTGGCCCTGCGCATCCACGATGTAGCTCGGCTCGCCGGTATCCAGCGTGCCTGCAGTCTCCTTCATCGGACCACCTGCCTCCGTCCCATAGCCGAGGACCGCACCCCCCGCCAGATACCCGGCGAGCCCTCGGAAGGAATCCGGCTCGGTGTCGGCGGTCTGCTCCCCGTCACCCAGGTAGTAGACGATGCGGGCCCGCTCGGGTTCAGCCTCAGCTGCGGCCTTGAGGACGTCCTCGACCAGCGGCTCCGCGATCGAGATGGAGCTGCCACGCGAGTACTGCGTCACCTCAGGACGAAGCGTCTGCACAAGCGAGTCGAGCGCCGTCGTATCCGCGGTGAACGGCAGTCGCTGCACGGCGGCCGCATCGAACGTGACCACGCCGAAGCGCGCACCCTCGTGAGCCGCCGCGAGTGCCGAGATATCCGCCTTCGCCCCGTCGAGCCTCGGCGCTCCCTCCCAGTCCTCCGCGACCATGCTCGCCGTCGTGTCGACGACGAACAGCACGTCCACGTCGCTCTCGAGGTTCGGTGCCGAGGCGCTCCCGATGCCCGGCCGGAACGCGGCGAGCACCACGAGCGCGCACGCAGCGAGCCGGAGCGCCCAGTTGATTCGCCGACGCCGGTCTGCCGCCCGGACGAGCGCGAAGACGCAGAAGCCGAGCAGCGCCATGCCGAGCAGGACGAGGACAAACGCGGGGAGGATCGGATTCCAGGTCATAGTCGGAGCCTCCAGGCGAGCACGACGTAGATGGACGCGAACACCAGCATGAGCATGAGCCACACGTTCGGACGGTCGGTGATGAGCAGCTGGGGCTGACCGACCATGAGCGAGGTCTGCTCGCTCGTGATCTGGTCGACGATGCCGGAGACGCTCGCAGGATCGGTGAGCTTGAAATAGCTCCCGTCCGCCTGCAGGACCGTCGTCCGGAACTGGTCAGCGAACGCGTCCTCGAACTGGTTCGCGTCGAGCGCGTAGATCGTGATGCCACGCGCCTCGGTGTACTCCGCCGCCTCGGGGAACGAGACGAGCGGATCCCCGTTCACGGCGTTGTCCGTCGCGAAGATGATCGACCGCGACCGGCCGTCATCGGCCGCCGGATCGAACTCGCCGAAGGTCATGGCACAGGACGCGAGTCCGTCTCCCACGAGCGACGCGCCGGCCGCACTCTGCGTGCCCTGGGCAAACGAGTACTCGGCGTTGGACCCGCCCGAGGCGGACTCCATCTCATCTCGGACCTGCTGCAGCTGCGTCTCGACGAAGGCGTAGTCATCGGTCAGGGGAAAGAGTTGGACCGCGGTTGCATCCCACAGCATGAGCGACATCCGCTCCCCGTCGAAGCCGGGAAGCATCTCGAGGTACCGATCAAGGACTTCGACGTCGTACTCCACCATCGAGCCCGAGATGTCGAGGCAGAGGACGATGTCCCTGTTGAACTTCTCCGGGGACTCGACGCGCTGGTAGACCCAGCGGCCCGCTGCGACGCTCGTCACCGCCAGGAGGATCGCGAGCACCACACCGACCGCGGTCATGAGGCTCGAGTACCGAGCAACCGCGCGACGGTAGGCCGGGAGTCTCGTGAGACGCCGGGAGTTCGCGACCGGGATCGCGTTGACCTGGCCTTTCCTCCGCATCCTCCACCAGGCGACACCCGCGACGATCGCCGCGGCGGCGATCAGGGAGAGACTCAGCCACCACATCGCTACCGCCACGTCGCGATCACCTCCCGTGCCGCCGCCACGCCGGCCTCAGCACCGCTCGGATCGTGCGCCCCGAAGACCATCGGGTAGTACTGGCCCACCGTGTGGGAGACACCTCGCAGCTCCGTGCGCCTGAGGTCGGTGAGCGTCATCTTGTCGGCCGGCACGGTCGAGACAGCCGCGACGAAGCCGCGGACCAGCACGCTCAGCTCGGCATGGGCTCGACGTGGAGTGAGCTCCCCCGCTGCCGCCCTCGAAGCCACGTCGTCCACACGCTCCAGGTACTCCTGCTGAAGCGCACGCACGGGAGGCCTGGCCGGCGGGAGCACGGGCGCGGCCTTGGGAGGCCGCGGACGCGTCAGGTACACGGCCAGGAAGTAGTAGGCGACGATGGCCGCGAGGATCAGGAACCCGAGCACAAGCCAGAACTGGGCGTAGTCGATGACGGGGATGATCGTCCCCTCGGGCGGTTGCACATCAGCGGCGAACATTCGCCCTCGCTTTCAGGAGGGCCAGGAGAACCGGAGCGACCTGCTGCTCGCTCGCGACCTCGGCGTAGGAGACCGCGTTCGCCTCGAACGTCTGCTCCATCTCGATGGTGCGCTTCTGCTCCGCGTACTCGAATTCGCGCTCGAGCAGCCGGTCGCCGCCGAAGAGACTCGGCATGGCCCAGTTGCCGTCGACATCGAAGGCCAGCTCACCGCGCCTCCCTCGGAGGTGCGGCTCAGCATCCGTGATCTGGAGCCAGACGATCTCGTGCTGCGCGGCAAGACGACGGACAAGGGCTGCTCGTTCCTCGTCCCAGTCGAACTCGTCGGCGATAACGACGAGGAGCGCCCGATGACGAACCGTGAGGCGCACCCGCTCGAGGATCGCATTCATGTCGCTCGTGGCTGTTCCAAGACCCACGCCGTCGTAGACCGCGTGCAGCATGCGCTCGAGCGCCGACGACGTGCTGCGGAACGGCAGCTGCCTGATGCCGTCAGAGCTGCCCGTGACGAGCCCTACCTCGTCGCCGTGCCGGATGGCGAGGTAGCCGAGGATGCCGAGGGCGGAGACGAGCACCTCGCGCTTCGGCTCGCCACTCGCCGAGAGCGCCGCCATGTTGCGCCCGCCATCGACCGCGAAGAGCACCCGGTGCCGCCGCTCCGCGACATAGCGCTTCACGAGCGGCTGACCGGTCCTCGCGCTCGCCTTCCAGTCGATGTCCTTGATCTCGTCACCCGGGACGTACTCCCGCAGGTCATCGAAGTCCATGCTCCGGCCACGCAGGTGCGACGAGTACTGGCCGTCGAGCATGTGCAGCACGCGCCGTCGCGCGTGCAGGAACATCTTCGACTTGACCTTCGAGAGGAGGGGTCGCTCGCTTGCCATGGTCACGGAGTGCGGACAGCCCCGAGGACGGCGTCGATGATCTGCTCGACGCGGACACCCGTGGCATCCGCCTCGAAGCCCAGGATGATGCGGTGGCGGAGGATGCGGTGCGCGAGCCTGCGCACGTCTTCGGGGACCACGTGGTCGCGCCCCTGAAGCAGCGCGACGGCTCGCGCGCCCTTGGCGAAGTTGATCGAGGCGCGCGGCGAGGCGCCGACCTCGACGAGGCGTGCGAGCTCCGGCGCGATGTACTCGCCCGCGTGGCGGGTGACGTAGACGAGGCCCACGATGTACTCCGTGATCGCCTTGTCGACGTAGACCCGGGAGGTGAGGTCCTGCAGACGCGTGACGTCCTGCAGATCGACGGCGGCGGGCTCGCCGTGCTCGAACACACCCTCGTCGATGCGCCTCAGGATCTCGGACTCCTCGGCGGGATTCGGGTACTCGAGCACATCCTTGAGCATGAACCGGTCGAGCTGCGCCTCAGGCAGGACGTAGGTTCCCTCCTGCTCGATCGGGTTCTGCGTCGCGATCACGAGGAACGGGTCTGGCAGCGGGTAGAGCGTGCCGCCGATGGTGGTCTGGCGTTCCTGCATGGCCTCGAGCATGGCCGACTGGGTCTTGGCGCTCGAGCGATTGATCTCGTCGAGGAGCACGAAGTTCGCGTGGACGGGCCCGAGCTGAGTCGAGAAGCGGTGCTCCGCCGCGTCGTAGATCTGGGTGCCGACGATGTCGGACGGGAGCAGGTCGGGGGTGCACTGGATGCGGCTGAAGGAACCGCGCACCGACTGCGCGAGCGTCTGCGCCGCCGTTGTCTTCGCGAGGCCGGGGACCGACTCCAGCAGCACGTGTCCGCCCGACATGAGCCCGACCAGCAGCGTCTCGCGGAGCTGTGTCTGCCCCACGACCTTGTGGGCGAAGGCCCGCGAGACGGCGCCGATGGACCGGCCCGCTTCCTGGAGCTCCTGCTGGCTGAGCTTGAGCTGCTGACCGCCGACAATCGTCACGGATCCTTCTTCCTGCGGCGGGGTCTGCCTGCCGACTCTTGTGATCTCGCCTCGTGCACTTCAGTGTTTTCCAAGGGAAAGCGTAATGATCTCGCCCATGCCCCGCGTTCAGCTCTCCGGAGGCTACTCGAATAGCCGGATCGGATTGACGATGTCAACGTAGATGAACAGCGCACTCATCGCCATGAGGCACCCCGCGATGACCAAGGTCACCGGCAGGAGCTTCGCGGTGTCGAAGGGGCCGGGGTCTGGGCGTCCGAAGAGCTTCGCGAGGCGACGACGGATCCCGTCGATGAGCGCTGCGAGCACGTGACCGCCGTCGAGGGGCGGCAACGGCACCAGGTTGATGACGCCGAGCGCGATGTTGACGGATGCGACCAGCTGCACGATCGTCGCGATCCTGTCCACGACCGGGATGCTCGTCTCGGCGGCCACCTCCCCCGTGATGCGTCCGACTCCGACGACGCTCATGGGCCCGTTCGGGTCTCGTTCGGCTCCCCCGAATCCGGCGTTCCACATCTCGACGATGCGCTCAGGCATGGTGATGATGAAGTTCCCGACGGCGCGGACGTTCGCCTCTGCCATCGTGAACGCGTAGAGCGGCGACTGACGAGTGCGCTCCTGCGTTGGAGTGATGCCGACGAAGCCGACCTCCTCGGTCACGTAGGAGCCATCCGCGGCTTCGACGCGCGCTCCCGTCAGCTCGTCGAGCTCGTAGACGGTGTTCACCCGGGGAGTGAGCTCGAGCTGCAGCTGGTCACCGGCCCGCTCGACGCCCAGCGAGATCGACGCACCTGGACTCACTCGGATCGCGTCCTGCAGTACGTCCCAGTTGTCCGCCGGCACGCCGTCGACACTCGTGATCGTGTCCCCAGGCAAGAGCCCGGCCTCGAAGGCTGGCGCGGGCGTCTCGCAGGGCTCCCCCTCGGCCGGCGCTACCGCGCCGGCGGCGACGACGCACTCGTACACCGAGCCGACCGTGGTCGACGGCTGGTAGAGGCCGAACCCCGAGCACACGATCATGAATCCGAGGATGGCGATGACGAAGTTCATGGCTGGCCCGCCGACCATGATGACGATGCGCTTCCAGACAGGCAGAGACGCGTAGGTGCGTCCCTCCTCTCCGGGTTCGACTCCCTCGGCGGAAGCCAGCCTGGCGTCGTCGATCATGCTCGACATGAACCCCGTGCCGCCCGTGCGAGCGGCCTCGCCGGCCTTGGCGGGCGGGTACATGCCGATCATCGCGACGTAGCCGCCGAGCGGGATCGCCTTGACTCCGTACTCCGTCTCGCCGTGTCGACGGGAGAACAGCGTCGGCCCGAAGCCGATCATGTACTGCGTGACCCGAACGCCGAAGCGCTTGGCGGGCACGAGATGGCCGACTTCGTGCAGCGCGATCGACGCCGCGAGGCCGATGACTGCGGCCAGCACGCCGACGATGAAGAGCAAGACAGATTCCACGGGGGTCAAGCGTAGACCTGCTGAGCCGCCCTCTTGCTGTCGATCCGCCTTGGCCGCCGGGCCGGGGGCTGCCGTCGATGCGCGTCATGCACCCCGTAGGCTTGCCCGATCATGAGCCAAGCATCAACCCTGCCGGCTGAAGCCGCCGTCGAACTCGCCATCGTCACTCGATCAGGCTTCGTGGAATCCAGGCACATCGGAGCCGCGGTGGTCACGAATGCGGACGCCACCCTGCGGGCCGAGCTCGGCGACGGGCACCAGCCTGTGTTCCCCCGATCGACGCTCAAGCTGTTCCAGGCGCAGACTGCCCTCGCGCTCGGCGCGCAGCTGACGGATGAGCAGACGGCGATCGCATGCGGGAGCCACTCGGGCTCCCCGGCTCATGTCGCGCACGTGCGCGAGATACTGCATGCCTCGGGCCTCGACGACCGTGCGCTCGCCTGTCCGGCTTCCTGGCCAAGAGACCGCGCCTCGAGGGACGCACTCGTTCGAGCCGGCGAGGCCTCCGCGGCCGTGTACATGGAGTGCAGTGGCAAGCACGCCGCCATGCTGGCTGCCTGCGTGGCGCAGGGCTGGCCGGTCGAGGGGTACCTCGCCGCCGAGCATCCCCTGCAGCTCGCCATCAAGGACACGATCGAGCGGATGACCAGGGAACGCCCGAGCGCGGTGGGGATCGACGGATGCGGCGCCCCCGTCTTCGCCGTGAGCCTCGTCGGGTTGGCGTCCGCCGCGAGCCGCCTCGCGACATCGAGCGCAGCCTCTCCGTTCCCGCTGTTCAAGGCCGCTGCGTCCGTCTGGCGTTCGGTCCTCGCGAACGGCTGGCTCATCGAGGGCCACGGACGACCGAACTCGATCGTCATCTCGGAACTGGGTGTCCTGGCGAAGTCCGGTGCCGAGGGCGTGCTCGTCATGGCCGCTCCCGACGGCACGGCAGTGGCCATGAAGATGCTCGACGGCTCCAACCGTGCCAGTACCCTCGTCGGCCTGCAGCTGCTCGTCGCAGCTGGAGCGGCCGATGTGAGCCGCGTGCAGCAGCTGCTGCCGCGCCTCGGGCTCGAGGTTCTGGGTGGGGGCGTGCTCGTCGGCGAGATCATGGTGGGGTCGGCGGTGCCGACAAGTCTCTAGCTCGAAGGGCGCTGGGCCCGTCCAGGCGCGCCTCTTCGTCAGTCCAGCCGACCCGGGTCGTCTCACCGGTGAGACTTCGGAGAACAGCGCCCCGCCGGGCATCGAGGACCGGTGGCGGCAGCGGATCACCCCGGAGCAGCGTCCGGTGCTCCCCCGTGCTCAGACCTGAGAGCAGGACCGGATGCTCCGCGGCCAGTCGAGACAGCAGTCCGAACTGCGCCTGCCAGTCTTCGACGACGCCGAGGACAGCGCGCCTCGGCGCGGCATCCGTGTCCGGCGCCTGCGCCGGACCGGCGTCAGCTGCGCGATCGGCGAGCCAGGCGCCGAGAGTCGTGCAGGCGAAGCCCCGCGCCTCGAGGATGCGGCGAAGGGGCTCGATACGACGCGCAGCAACCAGCAGGTTCTCAGCGCCGGTCTGTGCGAGGGCGTCTCGCGGATCTCCAGGGTCATCGGAGCGTGCTCGAGGTGCTCGGAGGGGTCGTGTCGCACGCGCGACCTGGCAAGGAAGACCGTGCCAGGTCGCTCGCCCCGGTCCGGCGTGGCTGCGGTGATCTGAGGGCTCGCCGCCTGCCATGACGTAGGCGGCGCGATCGCCGCCGACCAGACGCAGCGTCTGAGCTGCGGCACCCACCAGCGCCGAAGCGTGGCCGCCTGCTCTGCTCGTGGTGAACACGACGGCGGGGAATCCGGTTGCGGAGCGGCGAACGAGCAGCGTCAGTCGCTCGGCGAAGGCGGAGCGATACGGTTCGTCGACCTGCGACAGGAACAAGTCGACATCATCGACGAGGAGCAGTCCAGGGCGAGACGTGAGCTCGGGGCTCCGGAGCTGATCCCAGGCCGTCTCCAGATCATCGCTGAGCACGACGACAGCCGGCGATTCGGCTCCCTGCACGGTCCGTGCTGTCTCGGCGAGCATCGCGAGGCACCCGGTCTTGCCCGTGCGCGGCCCGCCGATGACCAGCATCGCCCCGAGCCGCGGAGTGAAGACGGCGGTCGGCTGACGTCGGAGCTCCGTGTCGTCCGCGATACCGAAGGCGAGGCCTCGTCGGCCGGACTCCTCGAAGGTACTGGGCTCATCGAGGGCACTCGGTTCTCGGAGGGCCCTGGCAGCGATCTCCGCCGGCAGCGCGGGAAGCCAGGGAGGCTGCGGGGGCGTCCCGCCGAGATGAGCCTCGCGCTCTGCGCCGGCTCGGATACACGCCGCGATCGTGTCAGATGAGGATCGCTGCACCTGCACCTGCGCTGCCCCCTCTCCCGCCACGACGATCGCGAGCCCAGGCGTCGACACGGGCAGGTTGGCCGCGGCCCCGCTGCCGATGACGGCCGTGCTGTCTGCCGCTGCGATGACGCGCAGGCTGATGCGGATGCTGCAGTTCGCGAGCGTCGCTCCCCTGACCGCGGATGCTGGCTGCTGGGCACAGAGGATGAGGTGGACACCGAGGCTCCTCCCTCGCGCGGAGATGTCGGAGAACACCGCTTGGAGCTCGGCATCCGAGTCGACGAGTGCCTGGTACTCGTCGACGACGACGACGAGCCTGGCAAGGCTCGGCGCCTCGGCCACCTGCTTCGCACCGGCAGCACGGAGTGCCCGCTCACGGAAGCGGATCTCGGCGCTGAGGCTCGCCGCCGCCCTCCGCGCCTCGTGGTCGTCCAGATCCGTGACCACGCCAACGCAGTGCGGGAGGGCGGCGATCTGGTCGAAGGTCGCACCGCCCTTGAAGTCGAAGCAGAGCACCTGCACGTCACGAGTGGACCTCGTGGCCGTCATCGCGAGGACCCAGGTGACAAGCAGCTCGCTCTTGCCGGATCCGGTCGTCCCGCCGACAACGGCATGGGGTCCGTCAGCGACGAGGTCGACCTCGAACGCCACACCGTCCTGGGTGCCTATCTGAGCTGCGAGCGATGCGTGATGGGGCAGCCTCCGAAGGCGAAGCGTCGACGCTGCAGAGGCGTCACCGTCACGGCCCGCGAGCAGCTGACCGGACTCGGCCCGCGCTCTGAGCTGAGCGAAGGCGCGCAGCTCCTCGACGGTGACCAGCTCCGGTCGCACCGTCAGACGCTGCCCATCAGCAAGCTCCACGGTCGCCTGCGCCGGGCTCAGCATCCGGATGTGGAGCTCACGGGGCGGTGTGTGCTGACGCTGCGAGGGGCCAAGTCCATCGGCTCGGGGGTCGAAGTCGACGCCGAAGTCGAGAAGCATCCCCGGGCCATGATCCGCCGTGAGGACAGGGCGCCAGTCTCCTCGGTGCCCTCGGATTTCACCGTTCAATGCCTCCCCCACCGCGCTGCTCCCGATCGCGACGCGCCCGACCGATGCGGCACGCTGGATCAGCAGCGCGCGACTGGCCGCCAGAATCAGGTGCCGGTTACCGGTGAGTCTGACCCTCTCGCTGTCGGCCACGACAGGAGCATCATCGAGGACGAGGAAGGGCTCGAGGCGCGCCTGCGCGTCGTCGGGCAGCTCGCGGAGCTCTCCCTGGATCTTGAACCGGGTGCGCACGCGCCCGAAGCCCAGGATCAACTGCGACTCCCGGGCATCGGAGCAACCCGAGATGAGCGCCCGAGCTCCAGGCGCGGAATGATGGAGTTCTCGGAGGTCGTGGTGAGCGAGCGCCCGTGCGCCGCGCACGCAAGCATCGAGTTCACTCTCGAAGACCGCCTCGGCTCGCCGGTGCTCTGCGCGCGACTGACGTCTCGACTCTGCGTAGCTGGCCACCGCCATCACCGGTCCCAGCACCGCGAAGGCCAGCATCACGGGCGAGGACAGCACCGCCCAGAGGACAAGCGCGACGACGACGGGTGCGACGGCCATGAGTGTGGGAAAGATGACTGTGCGTTCACCGGCGACGCTGGCAGGCAGGTGGACGACTCCGTCCGCCGGTGCTGATCCGTCAGCTGCTGCGAATCCGTCGGGGGACGCCGACCCGACCGGTTCGCTAGCACTCACGCCAGACCGCAGACCCGCTCTCGCTCTCGGTCTCTGTCTCTGTCTCGGTCTCGGTCTCGGTCTCGGTGAGCCACTCATGGACATCCGAGAGCCACGGCGGCAGCACGCAGCGCTCGACAAGCCAGGCGACACTCGCGGCCACCCGGTCATCCGGGCGTCGAGCAAGAGCACGCTGAGCGAACGCCGCCCCGGCGCTGGCACGGCCCGAAGCCCATTCGAGCCAGGCGATCCCGGCGAGCAGACCGGGTTCCTCGTCGAGGTCCACGAGTGCGCCAAGCTCGTGGAGGCAGGCGACAGTCGTGCGAACTCGCTCTCGCGAGAACGTCGGCAGCTGTGGCCCGGCGCTCTCCCCCGGCAGCAGACTCGCCCAGATCGGCGCCAGCGACAGGAGGTCGTCTCGATCACCGAAGGCGACCGTTATCAGGAGGAGCTCTGACGTTCGACGCCCGCGCAGCATGCAGAGCAGCCCTGCGAGCTCAGCGTCGCTCAGTCCGGAGCCGCCGCCCTCAGGCGCGAGGGCTGCGAGCCACCCCTGGCGCATCCCGGAGAAATCCTCCTCGCCCTCGTGCACCTGGGCGTGCTGTTCGTCGGCCTCCGCGAACGCCCTCCTCCGTCCGGCGGGGGCTGCTTCGATCTCGGCGTGGATCGCCGGTTCTGCCGCCTCACGCCACGCATCCTGAGCGCCGAGCGCCCTCGGCCCGACATCGCAGCAATCGGGATCATCACAGCCGTACACGCCCCAAGCGTCCGACGCTCTGCAGAGGCAGAGCACAACCTCGATGCCCGCTCGGTCACCGAACTCGACAAGCGCCTCCGCCAGCTCCGAGTGCGGCGGCGTCGGGCCGCTGCCGAACGGGAGGTTCGGGCTGAGCACGAAGACCACGCGCTCGATGTTGCTGAGATATGCCAGGTGACCGATCACGGCGCCTGCGTATGCTCCTGTGTCGACTGCGTGCGCCTCCGACGGACTGGGCAGGTCGAATCGCAGAACCACACCCCCTCGTCGGCCGCTGAGCGGGATGGCTACGAGCGAGCCGACAGGCGAGTACCCCAGGAGCTTGGGGACCGCGTCGAGGATCTGCTTGGGCGTGCTGAGTCGAATCCGTTCCATAGGCAGAAGCTAGATGGACGCCGGCCTGCCGAGATCTCCGAGACATCAGGCTGTGGAGAACGACACGAGTCGAGGCACAGGTACACCGGAGTGAGAAGAGCACGCCACGTGGAAACGAATCCACGTGGCGTGCTCTCTCAGACGACTGCCCGCTTATCAGTGCTGGGGCGGGTTCTGCTGTCCGTACGGCTGCTGGTTTCCCGGGTTCTGCCCGAGGGGCGGCTGCTGCGTCGGGGCCTGACCATATGGCTGCTGCGCAGGCGGCTGACCGTACCCCTGCTGGTTCGGAGCCTGACCATACGGCTGCTGCGCAGGCGGCTGCCCGTACCCCTGCTGGTTCGGAGCCTGACCATACGGCTGCTGCGACGGAGCCTGGCCGTATCCCTGCTGAGCAGGAGCCTGGCCGTAGGGCTGCTGGACGGGAGCGCCCTGCTGCGGGTATCCGACGGCACCCTGAGGCTGGCCGTAGGCCTGCGAGCCGAGGTTCATGAGCGCTGGGTTCCAGCGGGAGCTGTCGAACCCGACGATGGCGAACCAGACGATGGGCAGGAAGATGTAGAGGACGACCCACGCGCCGCCCTTGCCGAAGCCTTGTCCGATTCGGTACGCCGCGATAGCGAGCAGCACGACCAGGGCGATGTTCACACCGGGAATGAAACCGACGAGCACCCACCATCCGGGGAAGCCCGCTGCTTCGACGAAGGTCCACTGGTTGTAGACGGGGACCCAGGCCTTCCAAGCGTCGATGCCCATCTTGGTGAACACCTTCGACATCAGCCACGAGGAGAGGGCGTAGGCGCCGAGGAGAATGACGAAGTAGAGCAGGATTCCTAGCGCGCCGATTCCTGCTGCGGTCTGATCGCCGTAGGAGAAGATTTCCATTGAGGAGTCACTTTCTGATATTCAGTCGACGTCTGCGTCGCGTGCTCGATGTGCACGCGAGTCAGCGTAGGCAGACTTGGTACAAAGTAGCGGCGTTTCGAGCCCCTTGTCGATGGGGAGACCTCCCCGGGGCTCGTATCTGCTCACCTGGGCGGGCGAGGCGTGTCGCCGTCAGAGGCCCTCGGGCACGATCAGGCGGGCGCATCCGGGCTCCGTAGGCTCAAGATCCCAGCCGGCATCACGACAGAAGTCAGCGAGCTCGTGGGCATCGCGAATCGCGTCGGCGCGTTTCGCCTGCTCTGCGGCGAGCACGATGAGACCGCGAGTGAAGAGGCCCTTGCCGCGTTTGTTGAAGTGGTTCAGCGATCGCACCTCGCCGTCCGGCGTCCGGGAGACGACGTCGATGGTGACGTGTCGCTCGGCAGACTCCACCGGACCGAGCGCGGAGTAGGCCTTCGAACGCAGATCGATCACGAGCCCCTCGTGCTCGGCGAGCGCCCGAGCTGTCGCCTGGGCCCAGCGATTCGCTGGGGCGACACCTCCGAGGCGCGACCCAGCGGAGAGACGATAGGCGGGGATGCCTTCTCCCCCGCCGACGAGCCCGAAGAGGGCCGAGTGAACGGCGACGTGGTGCGCGGCCCAGCCGAGCTGATGGTCGCTCAGCGAGGACGCGTCGAGGGCGTCATAGAGAACACCCGTGTAGCGCAGAAGCGCCGCCATCCGAGGGCTGGAGCGCAGGTTCCTGTTGCGTTCCAGTTCCTGCTCGGCCTGCTTCTCCGAGATCTTCAATACCTTGCGGGCGGCGTCGGCGTCGTGGGAGAGCCGCTGCAGCTCGCTGGCGGCGGCTTCGCGCACATCCGAGAAGTTCTCCGCCCAGCTGAGTCCGCCTGCTTCCGGTGTCTGCACCAGATCGTCGCTGAACGCAGCGTTGCCGCCGTCCCGTTTGGTTTCGGACGGCGGCAACAGCAGCAGGAGACGTTCGGTCACTCCCCGGAGACGAGTTCAGCCTCGCCGGCGACGACCGTGACGACGTCGCTGTTCACCGAGAGGAACCCGCCCTCAGCGTTGGCGACGATCTTTGATCCGTCGGTGGTCGTGATGCGAACCTGGCCGGACCCCAGGGACGCGAGCATGGGCTCGTGGCCGGAGAGGATTCCGATCTCGCCTTCGGAGGTGCGAGCGACGACCATGGTCGCGCCGCCTTCCCAGACGAGCTTGGTTGCTTCGACGACCTTGACGGTCAGTTCGCCTTTGCCTGCCATGACTATGCGTTGTCCTTCTGCATCTGCGCCCACTTCTCTTCGACGTCGTTGATTCCACCGACGTTGAAGAAGGCCTGCTCGGCGACGTGGTCGAAGTCACCCTTGGCGATGGCGTCGAACGACTCGATGGTCTCCTTGAGGGGAACCGTGGAGCCCTCGACACCGGTGAACTTCTTCGCCATGTAGGTGTTCTGCGAGAGGAACTGCTGGATGCGGCGTGCGCGGGAGACGGTGATCTTGTCTTCCTCGGAGAGCTCGTCGACACCGAGGATCGCGATGATCTCCTGCAGTTCCTTGTTCTTCTGGAGGATCTGCTTGACCTCGGTCGCGACCCGGTAGTGGTCGGCGCCCAGGTAGCGCGGGTCGAGGATGCGGCTCGTCGAGGTGAGCGGGTCGATGGCCGGGTAGAGGCCCTTCGACGCGATCTCTCGCGAGAGCTCCGTCGTCGCGTCGAGGTGGGCGAACGTCGTCGCGGGGGCCGGGTCGGTGTAGTCGTCGGCAGGTACGTAGATAGCCTGCAGCGACGTGATCGAGTGGCCACGCGTCGACGTGATGCGCTCCTGGAGCACACCCATCTCGTCGGCGAGGTTCGGCTGGTAGCCGACGGCGGACGGCATACGGCCGAGCAGCGTCGAGACCTCGGAACCCGCCTGCGTGAAGCGGAAGATGTTGTCGATGAAGAGGAGCACGTCCTGCTTCTGCACGTCACGGAAGTACTCAGCCATCGTGAGGGCCGAGAGGGCGACGCGGAGTCGCGTTCCCGGCGGCTCGTCCATCTGGCCGAACACAAGCGCGGTCTTGTCGAAGACGCCTGCTTCTTCCATCTCGTAGATGAGGTCATTGCCCTCACGGGTGCGCTCGCCGACACCGGCGAAGACCGAGACGCCGCCGTGGTCCTGCGCGACTCGCTGGATCATCTCCTGGATGAGGACGGTCTTGCCGACGCCGGCTCCACCGAAGAGACCGATCTTTCCACCCTGGACGTACGGGGTGAGGAGGTCGATGCTCTTGATGCCGGTCTCGAAGAGCTCGGTCTTGGACTCGAGCTGGTCGAAGGCCGGGGGCTCGCGGTGGATGGGCCAGCGCTCGGTGATCTCGTAGGGCTCGGAGAGCATCGTCTCGTTGAGCACTTCACCGGTGACGCTGAAGACCTTGCCCTTGGTGACGTCGCCGACGGGCACCGAGATCGGAGCTCCGGTGTCGCGAACTTCCTGGCCGCGGACGAGTCCGTCGGTGGGCTTGAGCGCGATGGCGCGGACGAGGTCGTCGCCCAGGTGCTGTGCAACCTCGAGCGTGAGCTTGAGCGACTGGTCGCCAAGGCTCACCTCGGTCTCGAGGGCGTGGTAGATGCCGGGGATGGCGTCATGCGGGAACTCGATGTCGACAACGGGACCCGTGACACGGGCGATCCGGCCGACACCGGCCGGAGCCGTCGTGTCTTCCCTGTCGGAGACGATGTGCGTCGTCATGTCTTGTCCTTTTCTTGCGTGTTCGCGCGGTTATGCGGTTGCGAGCGCGTCCGCGCCGCCCACGATCTCGGAAATCTGCTGCGTTATCTCTGCCTGGCGCGCGTTGTTCGCGAGCCTGGTGTAGTCGCGCACCAGGGTGTCTGCGTTGTCGGAAGCCGCGCTCATGGCGCGCTGGCGGGCAGCGTGCTCGGATGCGGCGGAGTGCAGCATGGCGTTGAAGAGGCGCGCCTGGATGTAGTCCGGAAGCAGTGCGTGAAGCACGGTCTCCGCATCCGGCTCGAACTCGTACAGCGGGAGCAGCGGGGCCTCGTCGGCTTCGGCGACGTCTTCGCTGTCGACGACCTCGAGCGGCAGGAGCCGGACGACGGTCGGCGTCTGCGTGACCATCGACTGGAACCGGTTGTAGACGTAGTGGATCTCCTCCACGCCACCCTCTTCGAACGGAATCGTGAACCGATCGACGAGGGCTTCGCCCAGTTCCTTCGCGGTCTGGAAGACCGGAAGGTCGGTGGCACCCGTCCACTGCTTCTCGCTGGCACGCTTGCGGAACGCGAAGTAGCCGACCGCCTTGCGCCCGACGAGGTAGTGGACAACTTCCTTGCCCTCGGCCTCGAGCGTGTTCGTGAGGCCCTCGGCCTCACGCAGAACGCTCGAGGAGAAGGCTCCGTTGAGGCCTCGGTCGCTCGTGAAGACGACAACCGCGACGCGGCGGACCTCTTCGCGCTCGGTGACGAGGATGTGATCGATGTCCGTGTAGCTGGCGACTGCCGAGACTGCCTCGGTGATCGCCTGCGCGTACGGGTTCGACTCGGCCATGCGTTTCCGCGCCTTGGTGATGCGCGAAGTGGCGATCAGCTCCATGGCGCGGGTGACCTTCTTCATCGTCTGGGCAGACTTGATCTTCTGCCGGTAGACCCGAAGTTGTGCTCCCATGCTTCTCCTGTGCTCGTCGTCGAAGTCGTCGAGGGCGCCTAGCGGCGCTTCTTGACGATCTTCTCCTGCTCGATCTCGCCAGCGGCGACCTGTTCGGCGCTAGCGACGAGCGGAGTTCCGTCGTTCTTGAGGTACGTCTTCGAGAAGCCGTCGACGCCTTCGGCCATGGCCTTCAGCGTGTCGTCTTCGAGCTTTCCGCTGTCGCGGAGGCGGCTGAGGACGTCGGTGTTGCGCTCGAGGTACTCGAGGAGCTCGTTCTCGAAGCGCAGGATCTCGTCGACCGGCACGAGATCGAGCTTGCCGTTCGTTCCAGCCCAGATCGCGACGACCTGCTGCTCGACGGGGTACGGCGAGTACTGCGGCTGCTTGAGGAGCTCCGTGAGGCGCGCTCCACGTTCGAGCTGACGGCGCGTCGTCGCGTCGAGGTCCGACGCGAACATCGCGAAGGCCTGCTGCGAGCGGTACTGCGCGAGCTCGAGCTTGAGCGTTCCCGAGACCTTCTTGATGTGCTTCTGCTGGGCGTCGCCACCGACTCGCGAAACCGAGATTCCGACGTCAACCGCTGGACGCTGGTTGGCGTTGAAGAGGTCGGACTGCAGGAAGATCTGGCCGTCCGTGATCGAGATCACGTTGGTCGGGATGTACGCCGAGACGTCGTTCGCCTTGGTCTCGATGATCGGAAGTCCGGTCATGGAGCCGGCACCCATCGCATCGGAGAGCTTGGCGCAACGCTCGAGGAGGCGGGAGTGCAGGTAGAACACGTCACCTGGGTAGGCCTCGCGTCCCGGCGGGCGGCGCAGGAGGAGCGACACGGCACGGTAGGCCTCAGCCTGCTTGGACAGGTCGTCGAAGACGATCAGGACGTGCTTGCCCTCGTACATCCAGTGCTGGCCGATGGCCGAGCCCGTGTACGGAGCGAGGTACTTGAAGCCGGCAGGGTCGGAGGCGGGGGACGCGACGATCGTCGTGTACTCCATCGCACCGGCGTCTTCCAGCGCACCCTTGACGGAGGCGATGGTCGAGCCCTTCTGGCCGACGGCGACGTAGATGCAGCGAACCTGCTTGTTGACGTCTCCGGACTCCCAGTTGGCCTTCTGGTTGATGATCGCGTCGATCGCGATCGCCGTCTTGCCGGTCTGGCGGTCGCCGATGATGAGCTGGCGCTGGCCGCGGCCAACGGGGATCATCGCGTCGATGGCCTTGATGCCGGTCTCGAGCGGCTCGTGAACCGACTTGCGGTCCATGACGCCAGGTGCCTGGAGCTCCAGTGCGCGACGACCGGACGTGGCGATCTCGCCGAGTCCGTCGATGGCGTTGCCGAGTGGGTCGACGACACGGCCGAGGTAGCCCTCGCCGACGGGCACGGAAAGGACTTCACCGGTGCGGCGGACTTCCATGCCTTCGACGATGCCCTGGAACTCGCCGAGGACGATGACGCCGATGCTGCTCTCGTCGAGGTTCTGTGCAAGACCGAGCGTTCCATCGGCGAAGGTGATGAGCTCGTTGGCCATGACGCCAGGAAGACCCTCGACGTGCGCGATGCCGTCCGAGGCGTCAACCACGGTGCCGACCTCGGTCGCCGTGGCGCCTTCCGGACGGTATGAGGAAGCGAACTGCTGGAGAGCGTCGCGGATCTCATCCGGATTGATTGTGAGTTCTGACATGTTCTTCCCTTGTCGTCCGGGGCCTCGCCCCGAGAGTTTCAGTGCGTGAGGCTCAGGCGAGCTGCAGGCGGAGGTTGTTGAGTCGAGCGGCGACGCTGTCGTCGATAACGTCATCGCCAAGCTGCACGCGCAGACCGCCGATGATCTTCGGGTCGATGATCGTCGTGACGGAGACTCGTCGGTTGAATCGACGTGTCAGACCGGCCTCGAGCTTCGCGAGCTGCTCGGGGGCGAGCGGACTTGCGACGGTCACCGTTGCGACGGAACGACCTGCCTGATCGGCAACCACTTCGCCTGCCCAGGTGAGGAGGCGGCGGGTGCGTCGACCGAGCGGGTTTCCCACGAGCTCTCGGAGGATCAGCAGGCTAGGCGCGCTGATCTTGCCCGCGAAGAGACGCTCGATGAGCTTCGACTTCACGGCCGAGTCGCCGAGACGAGACCCGAGCGTGAGCTCGAGCTCCGGGTTGGCGCTGATCGTGTCGGCAACCGTGGTGAGCTCGGCGGCGATAGCCGACTGCTCCCCTGCGGTCTGTGCCGTCGCACGGACTGCGAGTTCCTGCAGGCCGAGCGCGAACTCATGGTTGCTCGACCAGGTCTGGCTGACAGCATCCTGAAGGAGCTGCAGCGCGCGCGGGCTCAGGTGAGAGCCGAAGACTCTCCCCGCGAGCTCGCGCCTGGCGCTGACGTCGGCGGCAGGGTTCGACAGTGCAACGAGGAGGTGCTGGTTGGCAACCGCAGCGTTGACCGCGGCGAACACCTGCTCAGCATCCTGCAGCTCTGCCTGGCCCCAGCCGTCGACGCTGTTCTTGAGGGCTGCCAGTGCGTGTCTGGTCGCGCTTCCCATCAGCTGTGCGTTCCTGCCTTCTGGTCGTTGTCGAGCTCGCTCAGGAACCGGTCGACGTAAGCCGTCGAGCGGTTGTCCTCGCGCAGGCTCTCCCCGACGACGCCGGAGGCGAGGTCGAGTGCAAGCGTGCCGACTTCGGCGCGGAGCGAGACGATCGCCGTCTGGCGCTCCGCCTCGATCTGAGCCTTGGCGGAGGCGGTCATGCGGTCGAGCTCAGCCTGCGTCTCGGCCTTCTTCTGGACCTTGATCTGATCTGCATCGACTCGAGCCTGCTCGCGGATCTCCGCAGCTTCGGTTCGTGCCGCAGCGAGAAGCTTCTCGTTCTCGTCGCGCTTGGCAGCAGCCTCGGCCTGAGCGATCTCCGCCTTGCGGATGCCGCCCTCGATCTGCGCTTCGCGCTCATCGAGTACCTTGCGGAGCGCCGGGATGGCGAACTTCCAGAAGAAGAATCCGAGCACAACGAAGACGACCGCCGACCAGACGATGTCATACGTAGCGGGAAGAAGGACGTTGCCCTCTTCCGCTGCGAGAGTCGACGTAACCGCCGACAGTGCGAAAGTGCTCATGTGCGGACCCGCTTACTGGAAGATGAAGAACGTTGCGACGCCGATGAAGGCGAGCAGCTCGGTGAAGGCGATACCGAGGAACATGGTGACCTGGAGGCGGCCAGCCATCTCGGGCTGACGTGCCATGGCCTCGACGGTCTTGCCGGCGACGATACCGATGCCGATGCCGGGGCCGATTGCAGAGAGGCCGTAGCCGACGGTAGCGATGTTGCCGGAGATCTCGGCGAGCGTGGTGGTTTCCACAGGGGTTTCCTTCCGTATGGGTGGTGAAGCAGGATGCTTCGCGTGAGTCAGGTGGGTCTTAGTGGCTCTTGGCAGCGGCCTGCTGGATGAAGACCGCGGTGAGGAGCGTGAACACGAAGGCCTGGAGGACCGACGCGAGGATCTCGACGAGCGTCATCACGAAGCCGCCGAGGAGCGTGGGGATGCCGAACAGCATGTCGAGCGGGCCGCCTGGGCCCTGCATCGAGTAGGTGATGACGAAGAAGTTCGTCGCGCTGAACGTGAGGACAAGCAGCAGGTGGCCGACCATCATGTTGAGGAAAAGTCGCAGAGCGAGCGAGACCGGGCGCACGATGAAGATGTTGATGAACTCGATCGGCGTCAGCAGGATGTACATGGGCCACGGCACACCGCTCGGGAAGAGGGCGTTCTTGAAGAACGTGCCGGGGCCGGCTTCACGGAAGCCTGCGTAGATGAAGGCGATGTACGAGACCACGGCCAGCACGAGCGGCATGCCGATGAGCGCGGTTCCGGCGATGTTCAGTCCGGGGATGATGCCCGTGATGTTCATCGCGAAGATTCCGAAGAACATTGCGGACAGTAGCGGCAGGTACTTGTGGCCGAGCTTCTCACCCAGGATGCCGTCGGCGATCTGCGACTTCACGAAGCCGATGGCGATCTCGGCAAGGGACTGGCCCTTGCCCGGGATGACCTTCGGGCTGCGCAGAGCAAGCCAGAAGAGCAGCAGCAGGACGGCGATCGCGAGGAGCCGGACCAGGATGATGCGGTTCAGTTCGAACGGCGTGCCGGCGAACGCCACTGCCTCGAGGAAGAACTCGTGGTCAAGCGACGGCGGGTGGAAGATGCTGTTGTCCTCCGCGGCAGCGATGAAAACTGGCAGATTCAGGGCTGAGGCGAACAGAGCACTCTCCTGTCTCGGGGCGCAGCTGTCGTTGCTGCGCTTCGATGAGTTCGGGCGGGTGCACACACGGGAAGGACCCCTTCTCGGCGCACCTGGATCAGCCTATCAAGAAATCCCCAGGCAGGAGTGCACTTCGGGCCTCCCGGCAGAACTTTTCTACTATTTGTCGTCGCCGGGCAGTCGAACGTCGCTGACGTTCCCCATGCGGCCGCGCACGACGCACACCACATCGACGACCACGGTCGCGATCACGGCGACGACCAGGCACAGCCAGAGAGTGAAGAGGTGCACGATCGGCAGGTCCCTGATCAGGAAGAGCGCGCCGAGGAAGACGATGAACTTGAGGATCCAGGCACCGAGGATCGTCGCCATGAAGAAGATCTGATCAAGGTGAGACGCGAGGATCACGGAGACGACGGTGATGCCGGTGAAGAGGAGCGTTATGGCAGCGGCGAAGAGCGCGCTCCAGAGTCCGTTGATGCCGACCGCGAGGAAGCCGATGGCGCCGCCGAGCACGGCGACGGCGATCGCGACGACGACGGACCACTTCAGGATGCTCTTGAAGATCGGCACGGAGGTGGGGGTCGTGGAGGAGTTCATGCGTCCATTCCGGATTCGGGTGCTGCTTTGAGCAGCGAGGCGTTTGCGTCGGCAAGCTCATCGTGGGCGTTCTCCCCCGGCGCCTTCTGCGCCCGACGTTCGAGGGATTTCCGTCGACTGAGCGGTGCCATGGTGACCAGGGTGCAGGCGACGAAGCCGACGACGACGAAGCCGATGACGAGGCCGATGGGGATCGAGATGAGATCGGCGGCGAAGGCCATGAGCGCACCCACGGACACGACCGCGGTCCAGGAGTAGAACACGACGACCGCCCAGCGCTGGGAGTGGCCCATGTCGAGCAGCCGGTGGTGGAGGTGCTTCCGGTCGGCGGTGAACGGCGACTTGCCCGCCCTCATCCGCCGGAACACGGCGAGAGAGAAGTCGAGCAGCGGCACGATCAGGACAGCGAACGGGATGATCATCGGCAGGAAGGCCGGCCAGAGCTCCGTCCGGCTGATGGTCTGCGGGTCGACCTCGCCGGTCACGGCGACCGCGCTGGCGGCCATGAGGAGTCCGACGAGGAGCGCGCCCCCGTCCCCCATGAACATCTTGGAGGGGTACCAGTTCAGCACGAGGAAGCCGAGGCAGATGCCGATGACGATGGCGGACAGCAGCGCGCCCATCGTGAAGCGGCCGGTCTGGCCCGCGAACTCGCTGAGCACGTAGCTGTACACGAGGAAGACGCCGTTGGCGATGATGGCCACGCCTGCCACGAGGCCATCGAGGCCGTCGATGAAGTTGACGGCATTCATGACGAGGACGACGGCGAGCACCGTGATCGCGATCGACATCCACTGCGACCCGACGGTGATGCCGCCGATCGGCAGCGACGTGATGGCGACTCCCTGCCAGGCAAGGAGGATGGCTGCGAGGATCTGCCCCGCGAGCTTCGTCATCCAGTCGAGGTCGATGAAGTCGTCGATGACCCCGATGAGCACGATGAGGGATGCGGCGCCGACGAGCGCCCAGATGCGTCCCGGCTGCTCGAAGACGAGGGAGAAGAAGGGAATCTGGGATGCCGCCGCCAAGGCGAGCAGCATGCCGATGAACATCGCGACACCGCCGAGGCGCGGCTTCGGGGTCGTGTGGACGTCGCGCTCGCGCACCGGCGGATACCACTCGAACCGCATGGCGAGTCGCCAGACCACGTAGACGAGCACAAGCGTGACGAGCGCTGTGCCGACGACGAGGGCGAGATAGATCCGCACGCTAGGACTCGTGCCCCGCTGCCGGCTCTGATCGCGACGGGGTCTCCTCGGCCGGCTCGGCTGCCGGCGAGCTCAGCGCGACGGTCTCCTGGCTCGGGTCGCCAGCGGGCTCGACGGGGTCGACCGGGGCCAGCTTGTCGCCGAGCACCTCCTCGATGAGTGCCCGGGAGAGAGCCCCCTGCCGCACGATGCGCGCTGGCTCGCCCCGCGTGAGCGGGGTCGCATCCACGATCGTCGATGCTTCTCCCCCGGCGGGGCCGCCGTCGAGGAAGACTCCCACGTCATCCCCGAGCGCTGCAAGCGCCTCTTCTGCTGTTGTGGCCGCCGGCTCGCCGTGCTTGTTCGCACTGGAGACTGCGAGCGGCCCCGTCTCCTTCAGGAGCTCTCGAGCGAGCCTGCTGTCGGGGATGCGGAGGGCGACGGTCCCGTTCGTGTCGCCGAGGTCCCACTGCAGCGACCCTCTGGCCTGCAGGATGACGGTCAGCGGGCCCGGCGCGAAGCGCTCGAAGAGCTGACGGGCGAGTGGATGCACGTTCTCAGCGAGCGCGTCGAGCGTCTCGTGGTTCGCGACCAGCACTGGCGGCGGTGTCGCCCTGGTGCGCCCCTTGGCGTCGAGAAGACGCTGGACCGCCTGCGCCGAGAAGGCGTCGGCGGCTATGCCGTAGACCGTGTCGGTCGGCATGACGATGACCTCGCCGCTCGCGATGGCCGTGCGTGCCGCACGGACCGCTGCCAGGAGGTCGAGTGAGTCTGTGGTGGCGTAGATCTGTCCCATTCTTCGTCACATGATAGCCGGGCGGCCGGGGTCATCCTCGTTCGACGCGGAGCGGACGGCAGATGTGATCCGGTCACGGCCGGTGAGGTCTCTGGCGGTGGCTGCGCCGCTGAAGCCCGCATTTGCGAAGATCTCCCGGATCTCCGCACCCTGGGAGTCCTCGTGCTCGATGACGAGGACACCCTCTGGTCGCAGGGCACGAGCAGACCAGGTCGCGAGCCTCCGGATGAAGTCGAGTCCGTCCGCGCCTGAGTAGAGGGCCGCCTCGGGGTCGTGATGCCAGACCTCCCTGCTCTCAGGGCGGTTCGCCGCTGGCACGTAGGGAGGGTTGGAGACCACGAGGTCGAGCGAGGCCGACGGGAGCGCCGCGAACGCGCGAGCGGCGTCCCCGAAGAACGTGGCCACCGCTCCCTCGCCGTAGCTCTCGACATTGGACCGCAGCCAGGGCCAGGCGGCACTGGAGCGCTCGATCGCCGTCATGGTGATGCCTCCGTGGAGGCGAGCCACGCCCAGCGCGACGGCCCCGGTCCCGGATCCGACATCAACGCCAGTGAGCTTCGCCGGCGTCGACTCGGCGCCGCCGAGGAGTTCGACCGCGGCCATGACCAGCGACTCCGTCTCAGGGCGCGGGACAAACGCCCCGGGTCCCACCGCCAGCTCCATGTCGATGAACGGAGCCCGTCCGGTGACATGCTGGAGCGGTTCGCGCCGTGCACGACGCGACGCCGCCTTCCCCACGGCCAGAGCGTCCGCCTCGGACACCTCTCGACCGAGAAGCGAACGCATCTGCACCTCGCCGCGAGAGACGCGCAGCACTGCCGCGAGGAGGACGTCCGTCTCCGTGCGCTCGTCTGCGATACCGGCCGTCTTCAGCTGTTCGCGAACCCGCTTTCGCAGCTCGTCCATGTACAAGATCATGGGTAGAGTCTTCCGCACATCGACTCGCGGCGTCATCCACAGCATTTGCGAGGGAGATGATTGGGACGATTGCCGCGGGCGAACGCAGCCAGCGACACCCACGAAGTTCACACAGCATCCCAGAAGGGCACGAAGTGACTGGAAAGATCTACAACGACATCACCGAGGTCGTCGGCCGTACCCCGCTCGTCAAGCTCGGCCGCATCAACGACACCGGCGCGAACATCCTCGCCAAGCTCGAGTTCTTCGGTCCTGGCTCCTCCGTCAAGGACCGCCTGGGCCTTGGCATCATCCGTGCAGCTGAGCAGAGTGGCGAGCTGCAGCCCGGCGGGACGATCGTCGAGGGCACCTCGGGGAACACGGGTATCGCGCTTGCGATGCTCGGTGCCTCCCGTGGCTACCGCGTCATCCTGGCGATGCCCGAGACCATGTCCATCGAGCGCCGCCAGCTCCTGAAGGCCTTCGGCGCGGAGCTCGTGCTCACGCCGGGCCCAGAAGGCATGCGTGGGGCCGTGGCCCGCGCCAAGGAGATCGTCGACGAGACGCCTGGCGCCATTCTCGCCCGCCAGTTCGAGAACGAAGCCAACGTGCAGATCCACCGCGAGACGACTGCGGAGGAGATCTGGGCGGACACCGACGGCGAGGTCGACATCTTCGTCGCCGGCGTCGGCACGGGCGGAACCATCTCCGGTGTCGGACAGGTGCTCAAGGAGCGCAAGCCCGACGTCAAGATCGTGGCCGTCGAGCCCAAGGACTCGCCCCTCCTGACGGAGGGCAAGGCCGGGCCGCACAAGATCCAGGGACTCGGCGCGAACTTCGTTCCCGACGTGCTCGACCGTGACGTCATCGACGAGGTGCTCGACGCGACACTCGAGGACAGCATCCGCGTCTCCCGTGCGCTGACCTCGACGGAGGGCATCTTCAGCGGCATCTCGAGCGGAGCGAACCTCTGGGCCGCTCTCGAGATCGGGAGGCGTCCGGAGAACGCCGGGAAGAACATCGTCGTCATCATCTGCGACACCGGCGAGCGCTACCTCTCGACGGTGCTCTTCGACGACCTGCGCGACTAGCGAGTGGCAACGGCAACACCTCGTCGAACGCCGGCACCGCTTGGTGTCGGCGTTTGGCGTCGGGTCAGGGAGGACATCGCGGCGACGCGGCGGAACGACCCGGCGGCCCGCTCGAAGCTCGAGATCGTCGTCAACTACTCGGGACTCCACGCTCTGTGGCTGCACCGCGTGGCCCACACGCTCTGGATGCGCCCAGGCACGAAACTGCTCGCGCGCACGCTGTCACAGTTCAATCGCTTCGCGACCGGGGTCGAGATCCATCCCGGCGCCCGGATCGGCCGCAGAGTCGTGATCGACCATGGCATGGGCATCGTCATCGGCGAGACGGCGATCGTCGGGGACGATGTCCTCATCTATCACGGCGTCACGCTCGGCGGCACCTCGGGTCACCGAGTCAAGCGCCACCCCACGGTCGGCAGCCGCGTCCTGATCGGGGCCGGGGCGAAGCTCCTCGGCAACATCACGGTGGGCGACGACTCTCGAGTCGGTGCGAATGCGGTCGTCACGCGAGACGCACCGCCCAACTCCGTGCTGACGGGCGTTCCGGCGCGCATCCGCCAGCGGACCTCCGCCGAACAGGATCTGGTCGGGTACTACGAGATCTAAAAGATCTCAAAGCTTCGCCCCCTGTTCGCTCCTTCCCCCGCGGAGTGCAGCGGACCGCGGAGGTCTGAGCACAGACGAGGTCTCCGCGATGCAGACCGAAAGACGGCGACCAGCAGAACTGCTGGTCGCCATCTCGCGCTGCGGTGGTGCTGCGCCTAGTCGTCGTTGCCCGAGAGCGCCGCGAGCCTGGCTTCCTCGTCGGCAGCAATGGCCGACTGGATGACAGGACCGAGGGCCCCGTTCATCACGTGGTCGAGGTTGTACGACTTGTACCCCGTCCGGTGATCCGCGATGCGGTTCTCCGGGAAGTTGTACGTGCGGATGCGCTCAGAGCGATCCATGGTGCGGATCTGACCCGAGCGTGCTTCCGACTCAGCCGCGGCGATCTGCTCCTGCTGGTGCGCGAGCAGCCTCGCGAGCAGCACTCGCATGCCGGCAGCACGGTTCTGGATCTGGCTCTTCTCGTTCTGCATGGACACGACGATTCCGGTCGGGATGTGCGTGATGCGCACCGCCGAGTCCGTCGTGTTCACCGACTGGCCACCAGGGCCAGAGGAACGGAAGACGTCGATCTTGAGGTCGTTCGGGCTGACCTCGATCTCCTCGGGCTCATCGACCTCGGGGAAGACGAGCACGCCCGTCGTCGAGGTGTGGATGCGGCCCTGAGACTCGGTCGCGGGCACCCGCTGGACGCGGTGCACGCCACCCTCGTACTTGAGGCTGGCCCAGACACCGAGTGCCGGGTCGTTCGCGTTGCCCTTGATGGCGACCTGAACGTCCTTGAAGCCGCCGAGGTCGCTCTCCGTCGAAGAGATGATCTCGGTCTTCCAGCCGCGCTGCTCCGCGTAGTGCGAGTACATGCGGAGGAGGTCTGCGGCGAAGAGCGCCGATTCCTCACCGCCCTCACCGCCCTTGATCTCCATGATGACGTCGCGTCCATCGTCGGGGTCACGCGGGATGAGGAGGCGGCGGAGCTTCTCCTGCGCGACGCGCAGGTTCTCCTCCAGTACGGGAACCTCTTCCGCGAACGACTCGTCTTCCTTCGCGAGCTCTCGCGCCGCCTCGAGGTCGTCCTCGAGCTCTGCCCTTGAGGCGTCGGCCGCGAGGATCTGCGCAAGCTGCGCGTAGCGCCTGTTGACCTTCTTGGCGCGCGCCGGGTTGGCGTGCAGCTCGGGGTCGGCGAGCTGCTCCTGCAGGTCTTCGTGCTCGGCGCGAAGCTGCCGAACGGAGTCGGCCATCTCGTGTCTGGCCACGGCTACGCCTTGGCTGCGCGAATGGGCTGCTTCGCGACGGAAGCGAGGAACTCTGCGTTGGTGGTCGTGCTGGCGACTCGCGCCAGGACGGCTTCGAGCGACAGGAGCGCGTTGCCTCCCGTGAGGCCGCGGCGGATGCTCCAGGTCGCTTCGACTTCCTGCGGCGTGAGCAGCTGCTCCTCGCGGAGCGTCTGCGAGTGCGAGATGTCGATGGCGGGGAAGACTCGCTTGTCGGCGATGTCGCGCGAGAGGCGCAGCTCCATGTTCCCGGTTCCCGCGAACGACTCGAGGATGGTGTCCTCGGTCTTGGAACCGGTGCCGATCATCGCCGTGGCGAGGATCGTGAGCGAGCCACCGTTCTCGACGTTCTTGGCCGAGCCGAAGAAGCGTCGAACGGGGGTGAGTGCGGATGCGTCGACGCCGCCGGGCAGGATACGTCCGGATGCGGGTGCCGCGAGGTTGTAGGCGCGGCACAGCTGGGTGACGCCGTCGAGCAGCACGACGACGTCGTGGCCGAGCTCGACGAGGCGCTTGGCTCGCTCGATCGCGAGCTCCGCGACCGTCGTCTGGTCGTCGGCCGGGAGGTCGAAGGTGGCCGCGACGACCTCGCCCTGGATGGTGCGCTGCATGTGCGTCACCTCTTCGGGACGTTCGTCGATGAGGACGACCATGAGGTGCACGTCTGGGCTGTTCTTCGCGACGGCAGCCGCGACCTGCTCGAGGACGATCGACTTGCCTGACTTGGGCGGGGCGACGATGAGGCCGCGTGTGCCCTTGCCGATGGGCGCGAAGAGGTCCATGAGTCGAGTCGCGACGCGATCTTCGCTCGTCTCGAGACGGAGGCGCTCCTGCGGGTAGAGCGCGGTCAGCGAGTCGAAGTCGGGACGCTGGCGCGGCTCCTCCGGCGACTGGCCGTTGATGGCGTCGAAGCGGACGATCGCGTTGAACTTCTGGCGGCCGTGCTGGTTCTCGCCCTCGCGCGGCTGGCGGATGGCGCCGACGACGGCGTCGCCCTTGCGGAGCTGGTACTTCTTGACCTGCGCGAGCGACACGTAGACGTCGTTGGGTCCCGGGAGGTAGCCGCTGGTGCGGACGAAGGCGTAGTTGTCGAGGACGTCGAGGATGCCGGCGATGGGCAGGAGGACGTCGTCGGCCGCGATCTCCGGCTCGGTGTCCTCAGCGCCTCCGCGTCCGCGCTTGCGGTCGCGGTAGCGTCCGCCGCGGCTGCGACGCTGCTCGTCGGTCTCGTCGTCGGACGGAGCGTCCTGGGCCTGCGGGGTCTCTGGGCGGCCCTGTGCCTGCTCGCCGCCGCGTCCGCGAGAGCGTCCGCGCTGGCGGCGTCCGCCCTGCTGCTCGTCGTCCTGCGCGTCGCCGCTCTGCTCCGCGGGCGCCTCTTCCTGCTTGGCGGCGGGCTCGGCGTTGTCCGTGCTCTGCTCGTTGTCGGCTCCGCGACCACGGCGTCCGCGTCCGCGTCCGCGCTTGCGCTGACCGGCGCGGCCCTGTTCCTCGTCGCGTGCGTCGTCCTGCTCGGAGGCTTCGCCGCGTGCGGGCGGGAGGACGAGGTCGTCGAGGGAGAGCTCGGGGACGCTCGGGGACGAGGAATGCTCGGCTTCGGTGGCTTCGGTGGCTTCGGTGGCCTCGGTGGCCTCGGACGCCGGCGCCTCGGTGTGGTCGTCCGCGGTGACGGCCGGGGTCTCGTCGACGGCGAACGTCGGTGCTACAGCCTCGGGGGCGGAGGGCTCGACGGGTGCTGCCTGCTCCTCGACCGCTTCGGCCGGAGCCTCTGCTGCGACAGCCGCGGGCTCGGCGCTCGATCGTGCGGCCTCGATAGCCTCGATGAGCGCTCCCTTCCGCAGGCTGCGAGCGCCGCGGATCTGGAGTCCGGCGGCAAGCGCCTGGAGGTCGGCGACCTTCATGGAGGTGAGCGGAGCTTCCTGCTCCGCAGTGGGTGTTGTGTCAGTCATCTGCTGTGAGTCCTTACCTCTACCGCGTTCTGCGGTGTTCAGATCGAGCGAGCGGGACTTCTCACACACTCTGAACCACATCGACAGAAATCGAGGGGGGTGCGTACTCCGCTGCTCGGAGAGTTGAAGCTATCGCGCTGTGCCTACACCGAGAGTGTGGCCGCGTCGCCCGACAGCACCTCAACTGTAGCACCGAGGAAATCAACGGCGGGCATGATGGCGTTCCACTTCGTCTGCGTGTTGGCCTCGGCGACGGCGGCCGCCTGCAGACGCTGCTCAGGGCTGGAGCACAGCACGAGCACGCTCGGGCCCGCGCCGGAGACGACGGCGGGCAGTCCGGCAGCGCGCAGCTCGGCGACGAGGCCGCTCGTGAAGGGCATCGCGGATGCGCGGTAGCTCTGGTGGAGCCGATCTTCCGTGGCCTCGAAGAGCAGCTCCGGGCTCTGCACCAGGGCGGCGACGAGCAGCGCCGAGCGGGAGAGGTTGAAGATCGCGTCGGCGTGCGGGACGCTCTCGGGCTGGAGGCTCCTGGCGAGCTTCGTCGACATCGTCTCCGTCGGGATGAGCACGATAGGCGAGACGCCCCGGTGCACGAGCAGCTGCTTGGAGCGGGGGCCGTTCTCGCCGACCCAGGCGATCGTGAGGCTGCCGAAGAGGCAGGGCGCGACGTTGTCGGGGTGCCCCTCGAGCTCAGTGGCGAAGCGGAGCAGCGTGTCGGCGTCCACATCGACGTCGTTCGACACGAGCGCGGCAGCTGCCATGACGCCGGAGACGATGGCGGCGCCGGATGAGCCCATGCCCCGCCCGTGCGGGATCGTGTTGACGGCGCTGATGCGCAGACCGGGCAGCTCGTAGCCGAGTCCGTTCAGCGTGTGCTCGATGGACTGCACCACGAGGTGGGAGGCGTCGCGGGGCACGCTCTCCGCGCCCACTCCCTCGACCTCGATCTCGAGCACGCCCGCTGGCGCGCTCTCGACGACAAGCGTGTCGTAGACGGCAAGCGCGAGTCCGAGGGTGTCGAAGCCCGGACCGAGGTTGGCGCTCGTCGCGGGGACCTTGACTTCGACGCGACGCGCCTGTTCGACCTGCTTCATGCTGCGACTCCTAGGCAGAGGACTGTTGCGATTGGATTGATATCGGTGGGCACGACGGCCGACACGGTTCCCACGGCGGCGTCGAGCTGCCCTGCGCTAGAGCGCGCCCTCGACACGGAGCACCCCGGTGACCCGCCGTGATGCCTCGTGCGCGGCGAGGGCCTCTGCAAGCGCTGAGAGCGCTCGCTCGGTGGCTGAGTGCGTGCCGATGACGAGGGTGGCGCCCCGCTCGGCCTCAACGGTCGTGGGTGCGCCGGAACCGGACGTCGCATCGCTGGTGTCGGCGCTGCGCTGCTCCAGGGTCGAGACGGACACGCCGAAGTCGCTGAAGACCTTCGCGATCTCGGCGAGCACGCCTGGACGGTCGTGCACCTCGAGGATGATCTGGTAGCGCGTGGTGATCTCGCCGACGTCGAGGACGGGCAGGTCGGCGTGCGTCGACTCACCGAGGCCAGGGCCACCGTTGACCCGTCGGCGGGCGGAGGAGACGAGGTCGCCGAGCACTGCAGATGCGGTCTCCACTCCCCCGGCGCCAGCGCCGTAGAACATGAGGTCGCCAGCAGCCTGCGCCTGCACGAAGACGGCGTTGTTGCCGCCGTGCACCGACGCGAGTGGGTGCTGCGCGTCGACGAGCGCGGGGTAGACGCGCGCTGAGATGCCCTCGACTCCATCGGCCGTCGTGACGCGCTCGCAGATAGCGAGGAGCTTTACGACGAAGCCCGCCGCCTTGGCGCGCTCGATCTGCTCGATCGTGATCTCGGTGATGCCCTCGCGGTGGACGAGCTCGACGGGGACCTCGGTGTGGAAGGCGATGGAGGCGAGGATCGCCGCCTTCTGCTGGGCGTCGTAGCCGCCGATGTCGGCCGTCGGGTCGGCTTCTGCGTAGCCGAGATCGGTGGCGATGCGCAGCGCTTCCTCGAGCGAGTCGCCGCGAGTGTGCATCCGGTCGAGGATGAAGTTCGTCGTGCCGTTCACGATGCCGAGGATGCGCTCGACCCGGTCGCCCGCGAGGCTGTCGCGCAGGGGGCGGATGATCGGTATGGCGCCCGCGACGGCGGCCTCGTAGGTGAGCTGAGCGCCGACGCGCCTTGCCTGGTCGAAGAGCTCGGGGCCATGCGCCGCGACGAGCGCCTTGTTCGCCGTCACGACGTCGGCACCCGTCGACAGCGCCAGGGAGATGAGGCCCTTCGCCGGGTCGATGCCGCCCATGAGCTCGATGACGATGTCGGAGCCGAGGATGAGTCGCTCCGCGTCGTCGGTGAAGAGCTCCTTCGGCAGGTCCACGTCCCGCTTCGCATCGACGTTGCGGACGGCGATACCGGTCAGCAGCAGCGGAGCGCCAACGCGAGCGGCGAGCTCGTCGGCGTTCTCGATCAGGATGCGGGCGACCTGCGACCCGACGGATCCCGCGCCGAGCAGGGCGACTCGGATGGGTCGGTTCTGGTTCATCGGTTCTCCTCGGTTACGGGCGCTCATCGGTCACGGCAGCTGGGAGTCCCGCGTCTCTGGCAAGCAGATCGGCCACGGACTCCGCACGGATCAGCGTGCGCGCCTCGCCGTCGCGAACCGCGACGACGGCCGGTCGGCCGATCATGTTGTAGTTGCTCGAGAGCGACCAGCAGTATGCGCCGGTCGCTGGCACGGCGACGAGGTCGCCAGGGGCGACATCGCTCGGAAGATAGTCTGCCAGAACGACGATGTCGCCGGACTCGCAGTGTTTTCCAACGACACGAACGAGCGCTGGGTCGGCCGTGGAGGCCCGCGAAGCCAGGCGAACGCTGTACTCGGCCTCGTAGAGAGCCGCCCTGACGTTGTCGCTCATGCCGCCGTCGACGGAGACGTAGAGGCGCTCGGCGCTGCCGCCCTCGTCGAGCGGGACTCGAACGGTCTTCGTCGTCCCGACCTCGTACAGGGCGGTCCCTGCGGGGCCGATGATGGTCCGACCCGGTTCGAAGGCCATGTTCGGCACTGCGACGCCGAGCCTCGAGCAGGCCGCTGCCACGTGGGAGGCGATGTGGGAGGCCATCGTGCGGATGTCGGTGGGCGTCTCGCGTGGCAGGTAGGCGATGCCGTAGCCGCCACCGAGATTCAGCTCCGGAACCGGTCCCCCGTCGAGGAGGCGAGCGTGGACTTCGACGAGGCGGTCGGCGGCCTCGCCGAACCCGTCGGCGTCGAAGATCTGCGAGCCGATGTGCGAGTGCAGGCCGAGGAACTCCACGGAGTCGTGCTCGCGGATGCGGGCGACGAATGCATCCACCTCGTCGAGGGGGATGCCGAACTTCTGGTCCTCGCGGCTCGTGGCGAGGAACTCGTGTGTCGAGGCGTGCACACCGGAGTTGACGCGCAGCCTCACGGGCTGCCGAACGCCCGCGGCCAGGGCGGCTGCTGCGACACGGTCGAGCTCCTGGGCGCTGTCGAGCACGATCGCCCCGATACCGGCGCCGACAGCGATGCCGATCTCGCGCGTCGACTTGTTGTTGCCATGGAAGCCGATGCGTGCGGGTGGCGCGCCCGCGGCGAGCGCGAGGGCGAGTTCACCCTCGCTGCACACGTCGATGGCGCAGCCCGCCTCGAGCATCCAGCGGACGACGTCGGCGCTCAGGAACGCCTTGCCCGCGTAGTAGACCTTGGCTGTGACGCCGAGGGGATCGAAGGCGTCAGCGAACGCGGCGACGGTCTCCGCTGCACGCGAGCGGGCGTCGGCCTCGTCGACGACGTACAGCGGCGTCGCGAACCGATCCGCAAGCGCTCGGACATCGATGCCCGCGATCTCGATCGCGCCGTCCGCTTCACGAGCAGCGCTCCTCGACCAGACGTGGGCGTCGAGCTCGTTGAGATCCGACGGAACTTCGAGGTCGGCGGGCGCCAGCGGGCTGGCAGCCGTCTGGCGGGTGGCATGGGGTTCGTGGAGAGCTTCAGGCACCAGAGCATGCTATCTGCTGGCCCCTCACCGGAACAGGCGAGAGGCCCAGGCGTGCACGCGGGCGCACTACAGGCAGTCGGCCACCGCGGGCAGCTCGCTCAGCCGCGCGCCGTCGACCTTCCAGGAGAACGAGATCGCGTCGCTGGAGACGGCGGCCTCGGTGACCTGCGCCTCGAGCTCCGAGTCCGCACAGGTCGGCACCTCGACCTTCTCGTTCGAGCCGAACGGGATGCTGGTCCCGAAGAGCGTCATGCTGCTGTCGCTCGTGACGAAGAGCTTGCCGTCCGTCGCCTCGTAGCCGAGTTCGGACTCGACCTTCACCTGCCACTCGCCGGTGCCGCTGATGGCCTCGATGTTGATCACGTTGTCGCCGTAGCTGATGGTCGTGTCGTAGGAGTCGGTGTTGATCTCGCTCTCCTCACCCTGGAGCGCGGCCGGAACGCCGTCGAGGACCTCGGTCGAGACGGCGAGATCGACCGTGGTCGAGTCGACGGGACCTTCGAGCGACGCGTCGATGCCCGTGAGGTCGATGCCGACGGTGATGTCGCCGTCGCCCTGCGACGTCATGGTGGCGTGCTCGATCTTGCCGGTGAGGAGCTGCGCGAGGACGCTGAAGCCGTCCACCGTGACGGCGTACTCGCTCGGGGCCGCCGCCTCACCGTAGTTGTCGATGACGATCTTCCCCGCCTGCTCCTCGAGTGCGCTCGTGACGTTCGCCCGCGCCACGGCCTCGCCCACGACAAGACCACCGGCGATCACGACGACACCGACGCCCGTCCAGAGCCACCATTGCGCGTACCAGGGCCGCGGCTTCTTCCCCTGCGGGGGCTGGCCCCCTTGCCACGGGCCCGGCTGCTGACCATGCGGCGGATGACCGCCCGCCTGCGCGTACTGCTGTGGGGCCCCGCCGTGCTGCGGCTGGCCGAACTGCTGCGGCTGCTGCGGCTGGCCGTAGCCCGGTCCTTGTGGCGGCTGGCCGTAGCCAGGCTGCTGCGACGGATGCGGGTACCCGGAGCCCTGGCCGAACGGTGGCTGCTGCTGGGGCCCTTGGCCGTGTCCGGGCTGCTGCGGCTGACCAGGCTGCTGGCCGTACCCGGGCTGCGATGCCTGCTGCCCGTACCCGGGCTGCTGACCCTGCCCCGGCTGCTGACCGAAGCCCTGTCCGTTCGGCGGCATGCTCATCTCAGTTCTCCAGTTCTTCGGCGGCCGGCCGACGTCGCGCGGAGTGCGATCCGTCGAGCGCGTCGGGGCGGCCTCGTCGGCACGGACCCCATCGTCGCAGCTCGAAACTAGTCGCGACAGGTGGAGAACTCCCCGGAATCAGGGATCTCGGCGGAGAGTGCGATGTTCCTCGCCTCGACGCCGACCGTGAGCATCCCCTCCGCGATGCGCAGCTCGGACACGTGCAGGCCGGCAGGGAGGTAGTCGGCGGTGCAGATCGGCACCGCGAACTCGGCGATGTCAGGGAGCGCCTGCGTGAGGGCCTGGCCGAACGCCGTCCCGGACACCTCGACATCCGTCGGATCGATGATCACCTCGCCGTCGACCAGGCGCAGCTGCGCGTCGACGGTGAGCGTGCCCGTGAGGCCCAGGATGGAGACCGTCGAGCGGTAGGACAGCTCGTCGTCGCCGAGTGTGAGCGAGGCATCGGTTCCGGGGAGCGCGGCGACGCCCTCGAGGGTCGCCTCCGGCACATTGAGCGTGCCCGTCAGCATCTCGGTCCGCATCCCGTCGAAGATGTGCACGCCGTACGCGTCCACGGTCGCCGCCAGGTTCAGGCCGTAGGCGGTGAGCTCATCCGCTGAGACCGTGACGTGGCTCGCCCGACCGGTCGCGAGCTGCCACAGCGTCGAGAAGCCGTGCACACGCGTGCTGACCTCGCCGTCCACCCCGGGCGGGAGCGTGTCCTGCACCTGCTGGGCGATGCGATCCTGCGCGACGAGGCGAACCCCGACGTCGAGGCCGACGAGCAGCAGCAGGGCGCCGAGCAGCCAGAGCGAGGCCGTGACCCAGCCGCGTGCGCGCGACTTCCGCAGGAGCTGGATGCGCTCCTCCGGCGGATCGAGCGCGGTCACCTCCGACTACATCCGCTCGGGAGCCGAGACGCCGAGCATGGTGAGTGCCGAGCGCAGGACCGTGCTCGTGGCGTCGTTCAGCCACAGGCGGGTGCGGTGGAGGTCGGTGATCTCGTCGTCCCCACGCGGGATGACACGGCAGCTGTCGTACCAGCGGTGGTAGAGGCCCGCGAGCTCCTCCGCGAAGCGGGCGACGCGGTGCGGCTCGCGCAGCTCGGCGGCGGCAGCGACGACACGCGGGAAGTCCTGCAGCGCCCCGAGAAGCGCCGACTCGGACTCGTGGTCGAGCAGGGAGGGCTCGAAGACCGAGCGGTCGACTCCGGATTCGGCGGCGTTGCGTCCGACCGCGCAGGTCCGGGCGTGCGCGTACTGCACGTAGTAGACGGGGTTGTCGTTGGTGCGCTGAGCGAGGACATCGAGGTCGATGTCGAGCGTCGAGTTCGCCGAGGAGCGCACGAGGGCGTAGCGGCCCGCGTCGACGCCGACCGCGTCGACGAGGTCGTCGAGGGTCACGATCGTGCCGGCGCGCTTCGACATGCGCACGGGCTCGCCGTCCTTCACGAGATTCACCATCTGGCCGATGAGGATCTGCAGGTTGACGCCCGGCTGGTCGCCGAAGGCCGCGACCATCGCCATCATGCGAGCCACGTAGCCGTGGTGGTCGGCGCCGAGCATGATGATGCACTGGTCGAAGCCACGCTCGCGCTTGTCGAGGTAATAGCCGATGTCGCCGGCCATGTAGGTCGGGCTGCCGTTGGATCGCACGACGACGCGGTCCTTGTCGTCGCCGAACTCGGTAGTGCGCAGCCACTGCGCGCCGTCCTGCTCGAAGATCTGACCCTGCTCGCGGAGGCGCTCGATGGCTCGCGAGACCGCACCGGACTCGTGCACCGAATCCTCGTGGAAGAACACGTCGAAGTCGACGCCGAAGTCGTAAAGCTTCTGCTTGATCTCACCGAACATCTGCTCGACGCCCTTGGAGCGGAAGACCTCCTGCTGGGCCTCCCGGTCGAGCTCGGCGATGCCGTCCCCGTAGGCCGCGGCAACCTGCCCGGCGATGTCGCTGATGTAGGCGCCGCCGTAGCCGTCCTCCGGAGTGCCCTCGCCGAGGTAGGCCGCGAGCAGCGACCTCGCGAAGCGGTCGATCTGCGCCCCGTGATCGTTGAAGTAGTACTCGCGCGTCACGTCGGCACCTGCCGCCGTGAGGACGCGGGCCAGGGAGTCGCCGACGGCCGCCCAGCGAACACCGCCCATGTGGATGGGGCCCGTCGGGTTGGCGGAGACGAACTCCAGGTTGAGCTTGACGCCGGCGAGCGAGTCGCCATTGCCGTACGCAGAGCCAGCGTCGACGATCACCTTGGCGAGGGCGCCAGCTGTGGCCGTGTCGAGGGTGATGTTGATGAAGCCTGGGCCCGCGACATCTGCACTCGCCACCTGGGGGTCGAGGATCAGCTGCTCGACGATGCCGGAGGCCAGCTCACGCGGGTTGGTGCCGACGCGCTTCGCGAGGCGCATCGCGATGTTCGATGCCCAGTCGCCGTGGTCGCGGTTGCGCGGCCGTTCGAGCACGATGTCCGTCTCGGGGACGGTGATGCCCTCAGCCCCTTCGAGGGGCGCGAGCGCGGCGTTGACAGCGGTGGTGAGTGCCGTGACGAGAGCTGGAGAAGTCATAGGCCTCCCATTCTAGAGCCGCTCGAGGGCCGTCGGCGGCGCGTGCTCGCGCCGCCGTCAGCCCAGCTGCACCCGCTCGGTCCAGTCCTCGAGGATGAGCTCGCTCGAGGTCGCGTCGACGTGCAGCTTGGACAGCCGGAGGTTCGCGATCGTGTTGCTCAGGAATGCCGTGTCTGCGGCGTCCCGACCGCTCGCGATGCGCTGCATGAGACGGCGCGGGGCCAGGTGCGTCGAGTCGACGACGTACCAGGCTCCGTCGACGAGGACCTCGACGACGGCGTGGAAGTCCATGGGCACGAGCCCCGGCGCGTACACGGACACGAGGCGTGCCGGGAGGTCGTTGGCGCGCAGGAACGCGATCGTCAGGTGAGCGAAGTCACGGCAGACGCCCTGCCGCTTCAGGAAGGTGTCGCGCGCGCCGTCGGTCGGGGCGCTCGAGCCAGGCACGTAGCTGATGTTCCGCGAGACCCAGTCGACGACCGCGTCGACGAGCTCGAAGCCCTGCTTGCCGCGGAACATCGAACGCGCGGTCGGTCCGAGCAGGTCCGACTCCGCGTAGCGGGACGGGCGGCGGAACTGGATGAGGTCCAGCTCCTCCGGCTCGTTCGGCTGCGCGCGGTCGAGCACCGTCGCGGAGTAGCGCATCTCGATGTGCTTCGCGGAGGTCGTCACGCGGTGCAGCCGGCACTCGGAGCGGTCGATGGATTCGATGACGTCGAGGGGTTCGCCGTCGCCCGTGATCGTGAACGACTCGCTCTCGAGGTTCGCCAGCGTGTGGGCAGCGATCGAGAACACGAGGTCGGCTTCCCCGTCGAGTTCGAGGTCAATGGCAGATTCGATCTTTCGCATCACCAGCGGATTGTGTCACGCTCCCGTGGCCTTCCCCCACAGCTGCGCGCGGCGTCGCGGAGTGGCGTTCGGGCACCCTCGCGCCCTGTTAGTATTGGCTCCGCGTTGCTGAATGCTCAGTTCCGCATCCGCCTCCGTAGCTCAGTGGATAGAGCACCGGTTTCCGGTACCGAAGGTCGCAGGTTCGACTCCTGTCGGGGGCACATCTCGATGTCTGGTGACATCGCAAGGGCCCGGCGCTGCTCAGCAGCGTCGGGCCCTTCCGCATCCCCAGCGTGCAGACGCTCATGCCCACACGCCGGGATCGACCGGCCGACGCGCAGGACACGTGTGCGAGAGGACATTGACACCCTCGTCGCCCCACCGCTACGGTCGGCAGTACCTCGACGAGGGGAGGCAAGGATGCCCACCTACACGTATCGGTGCGAGAACGCGCACCGCTTCGACGAGGTGCACACCATGCACTCGGTACCGGAGAGATCCGTGTGCCCAGAGTGCGGGCAAGACGCGAGGCGCCGCCCGGCTGCCCCGCATCTCTCCGCCGCAGGCTCTTCCGCCTACGACCTCATCGATGCCGCCTCGAGATCCGCGCATGAGCCGGACGTCGTGACCTCGCTCCCCGGAGCTCCTCGGAGACCCGGCGGCGGCATCACTCGCAACCCACTCCACGCGAAGCTGCCGCGACACTGACGTCGCGGGGCTCGCACCGACCGAGGCTGCCGTCACGCAAGAGATGGCGAATCGGTTACCGACGAAAGGACCGAGCCATGCCCGACGTGCTGTTTCCACTCGACTCGACGAAGAAGTTCGAGGACCAGGAGAAGATCGGCCACAACCGGTGGCATCCGGAGATTCCGCCAGTTGCGACGGTGAAGCCCGGCGACGAGTTCCGCGTCGACTGCCGGGAGTGGTTCGACGGGGCGATCGTCAACGACGACTCCGCGGAGGACATCCTGAACGCGCCGCTGCTGACGGTGCACAAGCTGAGCGGGCCGTTCCGGATCGAGGGCGCGAAACCTGGCGACCTCCTCATCGTCGACATCCTCGACGTCGGCCCCATTCCCCAGGAGAAGGGGCCGCTCGCAGGGCAGGGATGGGGCTACACGGGAATCTTCGCGAAGGAGAACGGCGGAGGGTTCCTCACCGATCAGTTCCCGGACGCCTACAAGGCGATCTGGGACTTCAGCGGCCAGACGGCGACGTCCCGTCACGTGCCCGGGGTGTCCTTCACCGGCCTCATCCACCCGGGGCTCATGGGGACGGCTCCATCGGCGGAGCTGCTCGCGAAGTGGAACGCGCGTGAGGGAAAGCTCATCGCGACCGATCCCGGCAGGGTGCCGCCGCTCGCGCTGCCGCCGGAGCCCCAGTTCGCGGTGCTCGGCTCGCTCCCGGATTCCGAGTTCGATCGTGTCGCCGGCGAGGCCGCCAGGACGGCTCCCCCGCGCGAGAACGGCGGCAACCAGGACATCAAGAACCTCTCGAAGGGCACCCGCATCTTCTACCCCGTCTTCGTGGACGGGGCGAACCTGTCGATGGGCGACCTGCACTTCTCCCAGGGCGATGGGGAGATCACCTTCTGCGGCGCCATCGAGATGGGCGGCTTCATGGATGTGCGCGTCGACCTGATCAAGGGAGGCATGGAGACGTACGGGGTCTCGGAGAATGCCATCTTCATGCCGGGCAATGTGGAGCCCAACTACAGCGAGTGGATCGCGTTCTCCGGCACATCGGTCACGCTCGATGGCGAGCAGCGCTACCTCGACTCCCATCTGTCCTACCAGCGGGCGTGCCTGCACGCGATCGACTACCTCACGAAGTTCGGCTACGCACCGGAGCAGGCCTACCTGCTCCTCGGCTCGGCCCCCATCGAAGGTCGCCTCTCCGGCGTCGTCGACATCCCGAACTCGTGTTCCACCGTCTATCTCCCCACGGCGATCTTCGACTTCGACGTGCGGCCGTCGGTCAACGGCCCGCACCAGATCGACCCTGGCATGGGGGCGCCGAGAGCAGTCGCCTCCTAGTCGCGGCGAGAGGGCCGCGGGGCTGGCGGGTGGGCGCGTGTGGCGCGCCTGCCCGCTGGCCTCTACAATCTCGTGTGCCTTCCGAGACCCCAGACGAGACGCCCACGGCGACGCCAGACGAGACCAACGGACCGGAGTTCGCGCCAGAGCGCATCGCCGAGGCCGACCTCGCGACGACTCTGCGCGTGCTCGAGCAGCTCTCCGCCTACGACCGCGAGGACCCGGACTTCATCACGGTCCGTCGGGCGACGGCGCAGTTCTTCAAGGATGTGAAGCGTGTCGGGCGAGCCGCGAAGCGCCAGCGCATCGCCGACGCCGATAAGGCCGTCGTCGCCGCGACTGCCACGGGAGCACCCGACCGCATCGACGACGAGACTCGCGGCATCCCGATCTCGACCTCGACGACCGCTCCGACGGCCGGCGAGCTGCTCAAGCCACGCGCCTGCTACATCTGCAAGCAGCCGTACACGGTGGTCGACGCGTTCTACCATCAGCTCTGCCCCGACTGCGCAGCCTTCAGCCACTCGAAGCGGGATGCGCGCGCCGATCTGACCGGCAAGCGGGCCCTTCTCACGGGCGGCCGAGCGAAGATCGGGATGTACATCGCGCTGCGGCTGCTCCGCGACGGCGCGCACACGACGATCACGACGCGCTTCCCGCGCGACGCCGTCCGCCGATTCTCGGCCCTGCCTGACTCGCCGGAGTGGATCGACCGGCTCAAGATCGTCGGCATCGACCTCCGTGATCCCGCACAGGTCATGGGCCTCGCGGACTCCGTCACGGCCGCTGGCCCGCTGGACATCCTCATCAACAATGCCGCCCAGACGGTGCGCCGCTCCCCCGGCTCCTACGCGCCACTCGTCGAGGCAGAGCTCGCGCCGCTGCCGGACGGACCGCTTCCCGAGCTCGTGACCTTCGGGCACACGAACGACGCGCATCCGCTCGCCCTGGCGGAGTCGGTCGCCGCGCACCCGATCCTGTCCTCAGCGGCGGGACGCACCGCCGAGGAGCTGACCGCAGACGCCATGGCCGCCGGCTCCTCGTCGCTCGAGCGGCTCGCGGCTGGCACCGCCATCGACGCGGGCGGCCTGCTCCCGGACGAGCTGCACATCAACTCGTGGACCCAGCACGTCGACGAGGTCGAGCCTCTCGAGATGCTCGAAGTGCAGCTCGCGAACATGACCGCGCCGTTCCTGCTCGTGAGCAGGCTCCGTGGCGCGCTCAAGGCGTCATCGGCACGCCGCACCTACATCGTGAACGTCTCCGCGATGGAGGGGGTCTTCGGACGCGGCTACAAGGGCCCTGGCCACCCTCACACGAACATGGCGAAGGCGGCCCTGAACATGCTCACTCGCACCAGCGCTCGGGAGATGTTCGAGAGCGACCGCATCCTCATGACCGCCGTCGATACCGGCTGGATCACGGATGAGCGGCCCCACTTCACGAAGATCCGCCTCGCCGAGGAGGGCTTCCACGCCCCACTCGACCTCGTCGACGGTGCAGCCCGCGTCTACGACCCGATCGTCCGCGGCGAATCTGGCGAGGATCTCTTCGGGGTCTTCCTCAAGGACTACAAGCCCGGCTCCTGGTAGCGGGAGGGCGAGCTCGCGGGATCAGAAGATCTGGCCGACGGGCTCGCGCTTCTCGCTCTGGAAGGCGTCTTCCGTGCGTCCGGCGGCCCAGTAGCCGGAGAGGGAGAGCTGCGAGCGCTCGACGCCACGGGCGGAGAAGATCTTCCTGAGTCGCTTCATCTGCTCGCGCTCGCCGTGTGCGAAGACCTGCACGAGTCCATCGGGGAATGCGAGGTCCTCGACGGCTGCCGCGATCAGCTGCTGGTCGTACCCGCCATGCTCGCCTCGGTGGAGCCACTGAACGGTGACGCCCGTCGGGGCCGAGAGTTCGATGTGGTCCTCATCCCCTGCTACTTCGACGAGGACCGCGCCCTTCGCGTCCTCGGCAAGCGCTTCGAGGGTGCGCGCGATCGCCGGGAGTGCGGACTCGTCACCGCAGATGAGATGCCAGTCGCTCTCGGGGAGCGGCGAGTAAGCACCGTGCGGTGTCGTGGCCACGATGACGTCGCCTGGCTTCGCGTCGCGAGCCCACGGGCCGGCGACACCGGCGTCGCCATGGACGACGAAGTCGACGGAGACCGTGCCGCTCGCGCGGTCGATCCCACGAACCGTGTAGGTGCGCCGGACGGGGACCTGCTCGTTGGGAAGCGTCGCGCGGAGCTCTTGGAGATCGAACGGGAGCTCGAGCTCGCCGACGCCTCCCCCGAAGTGCAGCTTCAGATAGGTGTCGGCGTGCTCGAGGTCGAAGTCGTCGAGGTCTGCCCCGAGGAAGTGGACCCGGACCAGTGAGCGACTGAGTCGCTCGGTGCGCTCCACGCTCAGGCGGACGGTGGGTCCCCGCTTGCGGGACTTCTGGGCAACGACGTCTGTCACGGTGATGGGCTCCTCGTTCGGGGTGAGTTAGGCCAGCCTAACAAGCCCTCCTGAGGCGCGCCTGTCGCTCAGCGCTGCGCGCGTCCATCGGCGCCGGACTCGGTCTCGTAGCTTCCGAGCGCGTCTGCGAGCTCCTCGAGGAAGACATCCACTTCCTGAGCGGAGTAGCCACGCTCGTAGACGCGGGACGTGAACTTGACGGCCTGGACCTCATGGGACCTGACGATCTCCGCCTGCTCCCGCAGACCCCTCTCGTGCGCCTCGAGGGCGGCGGCGGCCTGGTCGAGGAACTGGTCGACCTCTCGGACGTCGTAGCATCCGTCGAACTTCAGAGCGTTGAAACGCTTGGTGCGTACATCTTCACTTCGCACGTTGAACCTCCGGTGTCTCATGTGAAAACCGGACAAGGAGTGCTTGTCCGGTGCACGACAATTCTACGGAACTCCATGTGGAATCACACATCGACGCCGGATCGTCACGAAGCGCTCACCTGCGAAGGGCACTGTTCGCCGCCTGTTCACTCGTGGCGTCACCACGCGCACAACAATCACGTTCTTCACGGCTACACCCCGCTAGCGTTACGGAGAAGGCCGATGACCGGCCAGAAAGGGGTCTCCGTGCGTCGTGCGCTCGCTCTGCTCGGCATCGCTGCCGCAGCACTCCTCGGAACGAGTGCGCCAGCATCCGCCGAGGTCTCTCCGATCACTTCCTCCGGCTCCTCCACCGCCATAGCCCCGGCCGAGAGCCCGGGCTCGCCGCAGGGCCACATCTTCGACCCGGGTGGGCTCGTCACCGGCGACACCTCCGACATCGAACAGGCGATCTCGACGCTCGAGGCCGAGACCGACTACACGATGTATTTCGCGATCGTCGATCGCTTCTCTAACCCGAGCTCGGGGTTCGACTGGGCCAGCGAGTTCGCTTCGGTCAACGACCTCGGCTCCGAGGCCGTCATCCTGTACGTCGGTGTCGACCAGCTCGATTTCGGCCTCAACACCGACAGCGCGTTCCCCCTGGGCGACGGTGCGCTGCGCGACATCGAGACGCAGTCGATCGCCCCGAACCTCGACTCCGGGCAGTACGGTCAGGCCGCCATCTCGGCGGCGGACTCGCTCCGCCAGGAACTCACCGGTGCCGGCGCAACCACCGGAGGCGCGGGTGGCGGCGAGCTCGTGACGGGCGCCGCAGTCGGTACGATCTTCCTCTTCGTGGGCGGGTTCATCGTCGTGGTCGCCCTCATCATCCTCTTCGTCGTGCTCAGCGCTCGGCGCAGGAAGAAGAAGGGCCAGCAGGCGACGGAGGCCGAGCAGAAGGCGCAACTCGAGCAGCTCGCGCAGCGCGCTGCCGGCGAGCTCGTCAGGGTCGACAACCTGGTGAACTCCGCCGACCAGGAGGTCAGCTTCGCCGAGGCGCAGTTCGGACCCGAGCCGGTCGCCGAGTACCGAGCAGCGGTGGCGGACGCCCGCGAACAGCTGCGTCGCGCGTTCGGCGTTCAAGGCCAGTACCTCGACACCGAACCCGAGCCGCTGCCAGCCCAGATGCAGATGAACGAGGCCATCCTCGGTTTCGTGAACCTGGCCGAGCAGCGCGTCGCCGAGCAGGCCGCGCGCTTCGAGAAGCTCCGGGACATGGAGCGCAACGCGCCAGAGCTGCTCAGGCAGGTCCGCGGCGAACTCGATCGACTCGAGGGACAGATGCAGGGTGCCGAGTCCCAGCTGACGGCGCTCCGCGCCCGCTATAGCCCGCAGGCGCTCTCCACGGTCGACGACTCGACCAGCCACGCCCGCGAGCTCCTTGCGCTCGCGCGCACCGAGACGCAGAACGCCGATGGCGGTCTGCGCGAAGGACGGACGGGGCCAGCAGCCGTCGACATCGGCGACGCGCAGCTCGCGCTCTCGCAGGTGACCTCGGTTCTGCGCTCCATTGGCGCCGCCGCCAGCGACCTCGAGAACGCGGAGCAGCTCATCCGCCAGGAGATCGGCGAGCTGGAGGCCGGTCTCGCGCGCAGCACGCAGCTCGTCCAGCAGGCGTCACTGCAGCCCGACGTGGCTGCCGCGGCCGCCGCAGCGCAGGCCACCGCCCAAGAGGCGATCGCCAGGGCCCGCTCCGGGAGCGCCTCGGCCGCCGATCCGCTCAGGACTCTCGGGGGTCTCAGGGAGGCGGACGAGGCCCTGGACGCTGCGATCGCGTCGCTCCTCCAGGAGCACGAGCGCCTGGCGGGACTCCGCAGGCAGCTCGATGTCGCCCTCGCTCAGGCCCGCTCGGCTGTCACGGGCGGACTCCAGTTCATCGACGCGCGTCGAGGTGCCGTGGAGAGCGAGCCGCGCGCCCGGATCCAGCAGGCGGAGACCGAACTCCGCACAGCGGAGCAGCTCGCGGCCACCCAGCCTGAGGAGGCGATGCAGCGAGCCAAGAGCGCGATCAGCCTCGCCGAGCGGGCCACAGAGCAGGCCAGAAGCCAAGTGCAGATGCAGCGCAGCGGCTACGAGCAGAGCTGGGGCGTGTCCTCGGGTTCGAACTCCAACAGCAGCTTCAACTCGGGACTCCTCGGCGGGATCCTCGGCGGACTCATCAGCAACAGCGGCTCCTCCGGCCGAAGCTCCTGGGGCGGCGGCAGCTCGTGGGGCGGCAGCTCGGGTCGCCGATCGGGCGGCAGCTCGGGTCGCCGATCGGGCGGCGGCTCGTCGGGCTTCCGCTCCTCGGGCGGTTTCCGCTCCTCGGGAGGAGGCTTCCGCTCATCGGGCGGCGGCAGAAGGCGCTGACACGCACCCAGCACGCAGACAGCGCTCCACAGTTACTCCGACACATCACGGCACTCCGACACATCACGGCCATTCATCACGGATCACCAGCGAAAAGGAAGCACTCGATGTCCAACAAGCAGTCCATCTTCGGACGAATCAGCCAGCTCGTCCGCGCCAACATCAACTCGCTCATCGACAACGCGGAAGACCCGCAGCTCATGATCGACCAGCTCATCCGCGACTTCAGCTCGAACATCAAGGAGGCGGAGGCGGCGATCGCGCAGACCATCGGCCAGCTCCGCATGCTCGAAGACGACTACCGGGAAGACGTCCAGGCCGCGTCCGAGTGGGGCAACAAGGCCCTCGCCGCCAGCCGCAAGGCCGACGAGCTGCGCGCAGCGAACGACGAGGTCGACGCGCAGAAGTTCGACAACCTCGCGAAGGTCGCCCTGTCGCGCCAGATCGAGTCCGAGACGGAAGCTCGCACGGCCGAGCCGCAGATCCGCACCCAGACGCAGGTCGTCGAGCAGCTCAAGGGCGGCCTCGACGGCATGCGCGAGAAGCTCCGCCAGCTCGGCGCGAAGCGCGACCAGCTCGCCGCCCGCGCCAAGACGGCCGAGGCGCAGCAGAAGGTCAACGAAGCCCTCGGCAGCATCAACGTGATGGACCCGACCAGCGACCTGGGTCGCTTCGAGGAGAAGGTCCGCCGGCAGGAGGCGCTCGTGCGCGGCCAGCAGGAGCTGCAGACCTCGAGCCTCGACTCGCAGTTCAACCAGCTCGAGGACCTCGGCAAGCTGACCGAGGTCGAGGCCCGGCTCGCGGCTCTCAAGCAGGGCCAGCGCGCGCCTGCTGCCATCGACGCGCCGGAGCAGAGCTTCTAGGCCTCCCAGCGCAAGTGTTCGCCGCTGGGACCCGTCTCACACGGTCGGGTCTCAGCGGCGTCCTCCTTTCCAGCCGCCAACGCACCAGCGAACGAAGGTCCTCACCCATGAACCCCTTGAAGAGCGTGTTCCTCGATTCGCCGCTGTCCCGGCTCGGCTACCACGCGGCGACGGCCGTCGGGCTCGCAGTGGGCGTGCCGCTCTCCACGGGCCGAGTCGAGAACCATGACGGACTCATCGTCTGCAGTGGCCTGCCCAAGTGGGCGTTCCGCCGGGGCGGGACGTGCGTCGGCCGGGTCTACCTCACTCGCGACACCGTTGGCGAACGGGTGTTCCGCCACGAGCGCGTGCACGTCGAGCAGTGGAAGCGCTACGGTTTCCTGTTCCCGCCGCTCTACTGGCTCGCCGGATTCGATCCGCTCAAGAACCGCTTCGAGATCGAGGCGGGACTCGAGGACGGCAACTACCTGCCGGCCCGTCGCCGCCCCGCATCGAACAGCTGAGCACCCTCAGGAGCGCGCCGCACGATCCCAGGCGGGCGGGTACCGGCTCGGCCAGTCGAACTCGCGCTCGAGCTGCAGCGACAGCCGAAGGAGCGTCGCCTCGTCGCCCGGCCGACCGATGGCCTGCACCCCCGCCGGCAGGTCATTCGCGAACCCGACCGGCATGGTGATGGCGGGCAGCCCGGTCACGTTCACGTAGGACGTGTACGGCGTGTACTGGCACTGCTGCTCGAAGTTCCGCTCCCCGTCGCTCGCGTCGAACCAGCCGAGCGGCCGAGGCGTCATCGCGAGCGTCGGTGTCAGGACGACGTCCACGTCCGAGTACTGGCGGATGATCGCGCGCTCGAACGCGGCGAGCGACGCGAGCGAGGCAGCCAGCTCCGCGGCGCCCTTCGTCCGTCCGACGCCGACGAGCCACCGCGTGAGGGGCTCAAGGGCCTCCAGTTCGGGCCCCTCCATGGGGATCGTCGAGGCGCCGGCCTGCCACACCGTCCGGAACGCGTCGAAGTACTCGGGCGCGTCCGTCGGCGTGACCGGCACGAGCTCGTGTCCGAGTCGCGAAAGCTGCTCCTTGGCGGCTTCGAAGACCGCGGCGACCTCATCGTCGAGCGCGATCTTGTACTCCGTGGACCACGGCGACCAGCAGTTGAAGCCGATCCGCAGCTTCCGAAGGGGCACGTCAAGAGCGTCGAGGTAGGAACGCTCCCCTGCCGGTGCCGTGAGTGCGCTCCGGTCGGCCTGGCTGCCGTCCCTGCGCCGGGCGATCATCCCGTCGAGCAGGAGCGCAGCATCCGCCGTGCTCCTCGCGATGGGGCCCGAGACGGGGAGCCCCGCGAGGGAGCCGACGCCCGACCCATCCGGCACTCGGCCCCGGCTCGGCTTGAGACCGACCAGACCGCAGGCGGAAGCCGGGATGCGGATAGACCCGCCACCGTCCGAGCCCGGCGCGAACGGAAGCAGGCCGGCTGCGACAGCCGCCGCCGCACCTCCCGAGGAGCCGCCGGCCCCGAGCCCAGCACCCCACGGGGTGACTGCGGGCGGGGCCACCGCGTTCTCGGTGTAGGCGGGGAGACCGAACTCGGGCGTGTTCGTCTTCCCCAGGCTGATGCCGCCGGCCGCGTCCATGGTCTCGACCAGCGGCGAGCTCTCCTCCGGCACATACCCGGCGAAGGCGCGCGAGCCGAAGGAGGTCGGCACGTCGGCGCGCGGTTCGAGGTCCTTGTCCGCGAAGGGCATCCCCCAGAGCGGAGCCTCGTGCAGGTCTCCGCGGCGAGATGTGGACGAGGGTTGCCGCTCGAGCGCTCGAGCTCGATCCAACGCGCGGTCTGCGGTGACGGTGATGAAGGCTCCGGATGCACCTCCATCCGCGTCCAGACGTGCCAGGTAGGCGCTCGTGAGCGCCACCGGCGAGAGCTCGCCGCTCGCGAGCAGCTGTCTCTGCCTGACTGCGCCGAGGGTGTGCAGCTCTTGACTCATGATGTGCCTCTCTGAAGCTCGTGTCGGGTGCCGCTCGGTCTGGCCCAGCTAGAACAGGGCTGGCTGCGTGGCGCCCTGGGGCGTCTCGACAACCCGCCAGTCGACCGGATCCGCACCCTGCTGGCGCAGCAGCTCGTTGGTCCGCGAGAACGGACGGGAGCCGAAGAAGCCGCGTGAGGCGGACAGCGGGCTGGGGTGTGCGCTCTGGAGCGTTGGGGTCTCGCCGAGCAGCGGAGCGAGGGCCTGCGCGTCCTTGCCCCAGAGAATCGCAACGAGCGGACGCCTGCGGGCCACGAGGGCCTCGATTGCCAGATCCGTGACCGACTGCCAGCCGAACGCGCGGTGCGAGCCCGCCGCGCCGGCACCGACCGTCAGGACACGGTTCAGGAGGAGGACTCCCTGCTCGCTCCACCGCGAGAGATCGCCGGTGGTGGCCGCTTCGATGCCCAGGTCGTCGTGCAGCTCCCGGTAGATGTTCGCGAGGCTCCGAGGGAGCGGCCGGACGTGGCCCTCGGTGGCGAAGGACAGTCCGATGGGATGGCCAGGGGTCGGATACGGGTCCTGGCCCACGATCAGGACCCGGACGTCGTGAAGTGGGGCCTCGAATGCCCTGAGGATGTGCTCAGGAGCCGGCAAGAAGTCGCGGCCGGCATCCTCCTCCAGCTTCAGCCGCTCCGCGATCTCCTCCAGGCGGCCGGCGGCTGGCTCGAGCGCCCGAGCCCACCCCGGGTCGAGCCGATGCAGATCGCTGAGCCCGCGCAGGTCCGTCATTCCGAGGCTCGGCTGGAGGAGACCGTGACGCCGCCCTCCCCCGCGGTCAGCTGCCAGACGCTCCCTGACCCGAGGATCTCCAGCGCGCCCTCTCCGACCTTGAGGACGGTGTCCTCGTCAACGGCGAGGATGCGCTCCGCGAGTCCCGCTTCGATACTCGCCGCGCACAGCGCGACGAGCCCCCACTGGGCGGCGTGCGCCTCGATGGTCAGATCGACCAGCCCGAGGCCGGCCTCGAACGTCACCTCGTCGAGTCCCTCGCCGGATTCCTCCGGGGCGACGGGCACCCCGCCGATGCGCCACCCGCCGATGATGGCCTCGTCCGCCGCGATGGCGGCACCGGCCGAGTAGCCGAGGTAGGAGACGCCCTCTGCCACCAGGCGGCGAATGTCGGTCGCGAGCGGCGCCAGTGCGGCGAGGTACGCGGGGGTGTGGCCCCCGCAGACGAGGATGCCGTGGGCCGTCGAGAAGCTGGAAAGATCGATCTCGTCGAGCGGTTCACCGCTCGCGGTGCTTCGGGCGAGCACGGGAGTCGCCAGGACGCCAGGGTCGACCGATCGGAGTCGGTCCGCGAACCAGTCCGCGACGGGCTCCGGGTTCTCCCCGACCGCGATGACCGCGATGACGGGCGTGGCTCCGTCGGCGCGGCTTCGAGCCTCGCCCGCGAGCTGGGCGAGCGCGAGCTCAACCCCTGGCCCGTCTCCGCCGCCTACCAGGAAGATGCTCACTCGCCGGCCTCCTTCGTGGCGCCCTTCATGACGAGGGGGCCGCGGTGCAGCTGGAACTGCTCCCGCTGCGCCACCGGACGCACGACGAGCTCGTCGACGTTGACGTGACCGGGAAGCTGGAGCGCGAGCTGGATCGTCGCCGCGATGTCCTCCGCGGTGAGCGGATGATCGACGCCCTCGTAGAGCTTGTCAGCCGAGGCTTCGTCGCCCCGCATCCGCTTGAGCGTGAACTCCTCCGTGTGCACCATCCCAGGCGCGATGTCGATGACCCGGATTGGCTCACCGCCGAGTTCCAGGCGCAGCACCCCGATCATCGCCGCCTCCGCGGCCTTCGTCGCGACGTAGCCGCCACCGCCCTGGTAGATGACGCGTCCGGCAGTCGACGTGACCGTGACGATGTCTGCGTGTGGGAATTCGTCCGTGCTGCTCGCGGCGGATGCGCGCAGCAGGGGCAGGAAGGCCGTGATGACGCGCTTCGTGCCGAGGACGTTGAGCTCGAACATCAGCTGCCAGTCGGCGATGCTGCTCTCCTCGACGCTCTCGGTGCCGAACGCGCCCCCGGCGACGTTGACCAGGGCCTCGACCTCTCCGAGTCGGCTCGCGGTGTCTCGGAGCTCGGCCACGAAGGCGTCGTCGGTGATGTCCCCCGCCAGCACCTCCGCGCCGGTCTCGGCGGCGAGCTCCTCGAGCCGGTCGGCACGGCGGGCAGTCGCGAGCACCACTCTGCCCTCTGCGCGCAGCGACCTGACCGTCGACCGGCCGATTCCGCTGCTCGCTCCCGTCACTACGACAACACGCGTTCTCTGTTCTTCAGGCATACCTCCATCGTGGCATGCGGCCGCTCGCCGCGCCTGGCACGCGTGACGATTTGTGTCCAGCTCCGTTGCCCGCGCCTGCGCCCACTGCCACACTCGGTGCCACCCGACTGTCCAGTCGGGTCGCGGCCGACACGGAGGCTACCCATGACCCAGAGCTTCGAGACCAGGCAGATCCACGCAGGCTCTGCCCCCGACCCCACGACCAACGCGGTCGTCACCCCGATCTACCAGACGACCTCGTACGTGTTCGATGACGCACAGCACGCGGCCGATCTCTTCTCGCTCTCGCGAGCCGGGAACATCTACACGCGCATCACGAACCCCACGACCGCAGTGCTCGAGGCGCGCATCGCCGACCTTGAAGGCGGTAGCGGGGCTCTCGCGCTCGCCTCCGGCCAGGCGGCAGAGACGTTCGCGATCCTGAACATCGCCGGAGCCGGCGACCACATCGTGTCCTCGACGTCCATCTACGGCGGCACGTTCAACCTCTTCAAGTACACGTTCGCGAAGCTCGGCATCGACGTCACCTTCGTCGAGGACCAGAACAACCCAGACGCCTGGCGTGCAGCGGCGAAGGACAACACGAAGCTGTTCTTCGGCGAGACGATCGGCAACCCGGCCGTCAACATCCTCGATATCGAGACAGTCGCCACGGTCGCTCACGAGGTCGGCGTGCCCCTCATCGTCGACAACACCATCGCCACCCCCTTCCTCATCCGGCCCTTCGAGCACGGGGCCGACATCGTCGTCCACTCCGCGACGAAGTTCCTCGGCGGCCACGGGGCCGTGATCGGCGGCGTCATCGTCGACGGCGGCACCTTCCCCTGGGATGAGCACAAGGACCGCTTCCCCGGCCTGTCCGAGCCCGACCCGAGCTACGACGGCCTCAGCTACACGGGCGCCCTCGGCAACGCCAACGCGTTCCACACCAAGGCCCGAGTGCAGCTGCTGCGCGACATCGGCGCGTCCATCGCGCCCGCTTCGTCCTGGCAGATCCTGCAGGGTGTCGAGACGCTGAGCCTTCGCATGGAGCGCCACGTCTCCAACGCGACCGCGATCGCGTCGTGGCTCCAGGGCCACGCCGAGGTGCAGAACGTCAACTACGCGGGCCTCGAGTCGAGCCCCTGGAATGTCCTGGCGAAGCGCTACGCGCCGAACGGCGCGGGTGCCATCCTGTCGTTCGAGCTCCGCGGCGGCGTCGAAGCTGGCCGAAAGCTCGTCGAGCGCGTGCAGCTCTTCAGCCACCTCGCGAACATCGGCGACGTCCGCAGCCTCATCGTCCACCCGCCGTCGACGACGCACTCGCAGCTCACCCCAGAGCAGCTCCTCGCATCCGGCATCAACCCCGGACTCGTGCGGCTCTCAGTCGGACTCGAGAACGTCGACGACCTCATCGCGGACCTCTCGCAGGCCCTCGACTCGCTTCGCGCCTAGGCGCGGGGTAGCCGCTAGCCTGGCGCTGATGGACTGGACAGATCACGGCATCTCGCCGCCGAGCGGCAGAATTCCGAACGACGAATTGCGGGCGGTCTCGCTGAGGCCGCCCGCCTCGGGCGCGTGGCGCGACGGCGACGACGTCGGCCACCGCCAGTTCGCCTGGCTCGGGGCGTTCAGCCCCGAGCACGGCGGCGAGCTCCCGCTCATCCGGCTCGCCTACGAGACGTGGGGCACGCTCAACGCCGACCGCTCGAACGCGATCCTCGTGCTCCACGCGCTCACCGGCGACTCGCACGTGGAGGGGCCGCTCGGGCCCGGACATCCGACCGCCGGCTGGTGGCCGGGCATCGTCGGCCCCGGGGCGCCTCTCGACACGGACCGCTACTTCGTGATCGCCCCCAACATGCTCGGCGGCTGCCAGGGCTCGACGGGACCCGCGAGCCTCGATGCTCGCGGAAACGCGTACGGCGCCTCCTTCCCGGTGCTCACGATCCGCGACCAGGTGCGAGCGCAGGCGCTGCTCGCGGATGAACTCGGCATCGCCTCGTTCGCCGCCGTCATCGGCGGCTCCATGGGCGGCATGCACGCGCTGGAGTGGGGCATCATGTACCCCGACCGCACGCAGCGGCTCGTCGTGATGAGTGCCCCCGCGGCGTCCGATGCGCAGACCATCGCGCAGAACACCCTGCAGATCGACGCCATCAGGCTCGATCCGAACTTCAACGGGGGCGACTACGCGGACGAACCCGCCGGGTTCGGACCGCACCGCGGCCTCGCCCTCGCGCGGCGCCTCGCCATGCTCAACTACAGGTCGGGCACCGAGCTCGACGACCGCTTCGGACGCAGCTGGCAGTCCAACCTCAGCCCGGAGCAGGACGAAGGGCGCTACGCCGTCGAGTCCTACCTCGACTTCCACGGCAACCGCTTCACGCGGCGCTTCGACGCCAACAGCTACATCACGCTGCTGACGGCCATGAGCTCGCACAACGTCGGCCGCGATCGCGGGGGCCTCGATGCTGCGCTCGCGCGCGTCACCGCATCCACCATGGTCATCGGCATCTCGACGGACGTGCTCTTCCCGCCCGAGACGCAGCACCGCATCGCCGAGGGCGTGCAGAACAGCTACTCAGGCGACAGAGCCGTCACGATCAGGTCGAGCTTCGGCCACGACGGGTTCCTGCTCGAGATCCACCACGTCGGCGACGCCATCCGCTCCATGCTCGCGAACGGCTGAGCTCGCCGGGGTGCGAGCCGCCGAGCTGCCCCTCTGAACCCCGCGCACGGTGCGCCTGCTGCGCGGCCACATGGCCCAGAGCGCCCAGATGAGCAGCACGACCAGCAGGCCGTTGCGACCCGCGAGGAGCGCGACGCCGGCGGAGTGGGCGTCGGTCACGAAGTTGTAGTTGCCTGGATAGATGATCTGCGTGAGCCAGGCGATGCACAGGGCGATGCCGGCGGGCAGCGCGAAGCGCCTGATGTCCACGATGAGCCCGAACACGATGACCGGCGCGAGCCACGTGATGAACTGCGGCGAGCCGACCTTGTTGAAGACGATGAACGAGAGCACAAGCGCGAGCGACAGGGCTGGGAACAGGCGCGTGAACGGCATGCCCCGGCGCTTGGAGACCAGCGCGAGCAGCACCACCCCGAGCACGGCGACGGCCAGCAGCGGCGTGAGCAGAGCGCTCACGAACTCCGTGCCTGGACCGTCGACCTGGAAGGTCAGGATCTCCATCGAGTAGTAGGCGTCGTAGCCGGGCACCTGCATGGATGCGAGCCACATGGGCACGGTCGCGGCGACCGCCTCGACCTGCAGCCCTCGTCCCGTCTGCTCGGTCACGAAGGAGAACACGTTCGACCCGCCACCGAGCGCGAGGGCCGGGATGAGCACGGCGGCGCACACGACGACGGCACCCGCAACGAGCCAGAGCCGGTGTCGCAGCACGATTAAGGCCGCGGCGAACACGGCAGCTGGCCAGATCTTGAGCCACGCCCCGAACGTGAGCAGGGCACCGGCGATCTCGGGACGACGCCGAAGCGCCAGCAGCGCGAGGATCGCGATCGGCACGCTCACCGCATCGATGCGGCCGAGCGCCACCGGTCCGAGCAGGGCCATGAGCACGAGCCACCACCAGGCGGCGATCTGCCGCAGCCCGGCGTCGCGAGACGAGGGACGCCACAGCGTCAGCGCCGCGAAGGCGACGGCGTTGCCTGCGGCAACGACAAGCAGCCAGCCCAAGCCGTAGTTCGCCTGCCCTCCGACCGCGTCGGCCAACAGCATCGGCAGCAGCGAGGGCAGCGGGTACACGAAAGTCGCATCGATGCCGGGCACCTGCCCCAGCTGGGCCTGGTCGACCCACCCGCGGTACACCTGGAACACGTCGCCCATGGGGTTCGAGAGCGAGTAGAGGTTCACGAGGATCAGCACGTAGTGGACGCCCGCGAAGGCAAGCCAGAGCGTCACGATCGAGAGAGGGCCCGGCCAGTGACGGGCGATCCACGACGTAGTCATGCGGGACAAGCTACCCCAGGTCAGGCGCGCAGCTTGGACGCCACGAGCGCTCCGACGAGGCGCGGCAGCGCAGCGGTCGCGTCGCTCGCCCTGATCGGCGCACCAGGACCGAACCTCGTGAGCTCGTCGATCGGGTCAAGCAGCGCGGAAGCGGCCTCAAAGTTCCCCGCGTTCAGCTGCGAAGCCAGCCAGCCAGCTCGCGCGTGCAGCCAGACAGCCGCTGCCGCGAGGTGCTGCGGCTCCGGCTGCTCGGCCACGTCTCGCTTCGAGGCGACGGCGCTCAGCGCCCCCATGGCCCCGGCCAGCACATCGCCGGTCCCCGCCGTGGCGAGCCAGGCTCCCGGAGCATCCACGACGATCGTCGGGCCGTCCCCCGCGATGTAGGTGCGGTGCCCCTTGAGCACGAGCGTGCAGCCGAGACGATCCGTCACGAGGCGGACAGCCTGCTCCGGCTCCTTGATGACGTCGGTGGCGTGCACCTCGGTGTCCTCGAGCTTCGTGATGAGGGCGGCGAGCTCGGCCGCGTGGGGCGTCAGGATGCATCGGCGCACGTGGTGTCCTCCCAGCACGCGCTTGGCGATCTGCCCGAGTGCGCCGGAATCGGCGATGACCGTCGCGTCGAGCTCACGAGCCCGATCAAGCGCTTCCCGCGCCTCGCTGGTGCGCCGCACGTCCTTCGGATCCACTCCGGACCCGACGACAAGCGCATCGAACGACGCGAGATCGGCGACGACCTCCGGACTCTGCCACAGCACAGCCTTGGTCTCCGCCTCGCCCCCTGCGTAGCGCACCATCCCGATCCCGGTCGCGAGGGCGGCCCTCGTGCCCAGTACGGCGGCGCCCGGGTAGTGCGTGGAGCCCGTCACGAACGCCGTGACACCCCGGCGGTACTTGTGGTCGTCCTCGCGCGGCGCGAAGACGCTGGCCGCGGCATCCTGAGCATCGAATTCCCTCACCCGGCCATACTGGTCGCTCTTCGACGACACGCCAAGTCGCCACCTCGCTCCGGTGAGGAGACCGAGGGTCAGTGCCGAGCGGTCGCGTCCCGGATCTCGCCGACGAGCTCCTCGATGATGTCCTCGAGGAACAGCACACCGAGCGTGTTGCCCTCTCGGTCGAGGACCCGCGCCAGGTGGCTCCCCGTGCGCCGCATCGTGGCGAGCGCGTCCTCGAGATCGGCCTCGTCGTGCATCGAGTCGAGCGAGCGGATGCGCTTGACCGGGATGGGCTGGTCGAACTCGTCGGGCTTGTCGAGGTCGAGCACGTCCTTCAGGTGCACGTAGCCGGAGAATTCACCCTCCTCGTCCAGGATGATGTAGCGCGAGTAGCCGTGCTCGGAGACCGCGCGCTGCAGCATCTCCGGCGTCGCCTCCGGCGGCAGCACCACGAGCTGCTCGCCCGCGATCGCGACAGCGGCGACCTTCTTCGCCGTGAACTCGAAGGTGTTCGAGAGCGTGCCCGCACGATCCATGAGCACACCCTCGCGCTTGGACTGCTCGACGATGCCCGCGACCTCGTCGAAGGTGAACGCACTCGTCGTCTCGGCCTTCGGCTCGACGCCGAACAAGCGCAGCGTCGTGTTGGCGATGCCGTTCAGCGCCCAGATGACCGGTGCGAAGAGCCGCGAGAAGAACACGAGCGGCGGGGCGAGTAGGAGCGCAGCGCGGTCAGGGACCGAGAAGGAGATGTTCTTCGGGACCATCTCGCCGAGCACGACATGCAGGTACGAGACGACGATGAGCGCGATGACAAACGCGATCGTGGAGATCATCTCCTCGCTGAGCCCCGTCGCGGAGAGCGGGATCTCGAGCAGGTGATGCAGCGCCGGCTCCGAGACGTTGAGGATCAGCAACGAGCAGACGGTGATGCCGAGCTGGCTCGTCGCGAGCATGCCGGTCGCGTGCTCCATCGCATAGAGCGTCTGCTGCGCGGCCTTGCTGCCGCGCTCGGCTCGGGGCTCGATCTGCGATCGCTTCGCCGAGATGACCGCGAACTCCGCACCGACGAAGAAGGCGTTCGCGGCGAGGAGCACCACGAGCCAGGCTAGTCCAGACCAGTACTCAGCCACGGTTCTCCTTCTCGGCGTGCTTGTCGGCGAGGCGCTGCATGAGCGCCTCCCTCGACTCGTACGACTCATTCGGCGTGAACGCGACGCGATCGACCCGGCGCCCCTCCATCCGCTCGACGCGGAACGTGCCGACGGGGACCTGCACCTCGTCGCCCACCGCGGGGATGCGCTCGAGCGCGTTCATCATGAAGCCAGCGACGGTCTCGAAGGGCCCGTCGTCGTCGAGCTCGATGTTCAGGCGGTCCCTCACCTCATCGGGTCGGAGCATCCCGTCGAACGTCGTGCGGCCCTTGGCGCGCACGACGTCGAGATGCGCTCGGTCGTGCTCGTCGACGAGTTCGCCGACGATCTCCTCCACGAGATCCTCGAGGGTGACGACTCCGTTCGTGCCGCCGTACTCGTCGAGGACGACGGCGAGCTGGAAGCCGCCGGAGCGGAGCTCGGCGAGCAGAGCATCGAGCCCCAGCGTCTCCGGCACGAGCAGCGCATCCGTCTTGATCGCGCCGACCGGCACGGAACGGCGGCGATCGAGCGGCAGCGAGACCGCGTTCTTCAGGTGTGCGACGCCGACGATCTCGTCGATGTCCTCGCCGGTCACCGGGAATCGGGAATGGCCCGTCGACTTCGCGAGGTCGATGAGGTCCTGGACAGGCGCGTCGACCGCGATGGACTGCACACGTGGCCTGGGCGTCATGACGTCCGCCGCGATGTGGTCGGAGAATCGCAGCGTGCGGCTCAAGAGCACCGCCCGCTCGCCCTCGAGCAGCCCGACGAGCGCGGAGCGGCGGACGAGGCTGGAGAGCTCCTCCGCCGTTCGGGCGCCGGAGAGCTCCTCCTTGGGCTCGATGCCGAGAGCGCGGATGAGGCCGTTGGCACTTCCGTTGAGCACCGCGACGGCGGGGCGGAAGACGGTTGTGAACGCGACCTGCAGCGGGATGAGGAACTTCGCTGTCGCGCGCGGCACGGCGAGGGCGAAGTTCTTCGGGATCAGCTCTCCCATGACCATCGAGAGCCCCGTGGCGATCACGATCGCGAGCACGGCGCCGACGGGGCGCACGGCGTCCTCCGGCAGCCCCACGGCACCGAGCGGTGACGAGAGCAGCGACGAGATCGCCGGCTCCATCGTGTAGCCGGTGAGGAGGGTCGTCAGCGTGATGCCGAGCTGCGCGCTCGAGAGGTGCGTCGACGTGTGCTTGAGCGCGTTGATGGTCGGGGTGAGGCGCTTCTCCCCGCGTTCCCGACGCTTCTCGAGGTCGTTGCGGTCGAGGTTGACAAGCGCGAACTCAGACCCGACGAAGACGCCGGTCCCCACCGTCAGGAGCACGCCGATGCCGAGCATGACCCACTCGTTCACGAGCCTTCACCCCGCGATATAGGGATGGTGCCAGGATGCCGGGCCGGGGAGGAGGAGGCGCTCAGCGCAGGCGCAGCTGCGGCGCGTGAAGGTGCGGATCGCGGAGGATGATCATCGTCCATAGTTGCCACGAAGTATAGCGAAGACGACCCCCACGCGACCGCGACTACCAGGACACCGGGAGGGCCTTGCCCTCTTCGTAGCCGGCGGCCGACTGGATCCCGACCTTCGCGCGCTGGCGGAACTCCGGAAGCGAGTCGGCGCCCGCGTAGGTGAAGGACGATCGCACGCCCGTCGTGATCATGTCGATCAGGTCGTCGAGACTGGGACGCTTCGGGTCGAGCATGATCTTCGAGGACGAGATCCCTTCCGCGAAGAGCAGCTTGCGGGCGCGCTCGTAGGGCTCGAGGTCGCCGAACCGAGCCTCGACGGCCTTGGTCGAGGCCATGCCGAACGACTCCTTGAACCAGTTGCCCGACTCGTCCGTCCGGACCGTGCCCGGCGCTTCGACGGTGCCGGCGAACCAAGAGCCGATCATGACGGCGGAGCCTCCGGCGGCGAGCGCGAGAGCGACATCGCGCGGGTACCGCACTCCGCCATCCGCCCATACGCGTGCCCCGAGCGCATGCGCCGTCTCCGAGGTCTCCAGCACGGCCGAGAACTGCGGACGGCCGACGGCCGTCATCATGCGGGTCGTGCACATCGCACCCGGTCCGACGCCGACCTTGATGATGCTCGCCCCAGCGGACACGAGGTCGTGGACTCCGCTACCGCTCACCACGTTCCCGGCGACGATGGGAACGCCGAGCTCCGCGCCGCGGACCGCCTCGATGGCGCGCAGCATGCTCCCTTGGTGGCCGTGCGCCGTGTCGAGCACGAGGACGTCAGCACCGGCTTCCACGAGCGCCCGAGCACGCTCGACCGCGTTGCGCGACACGCCGACAGCGACCGCGACACGCAGACGGCCCTGCGAATCGAGCGCAGGTCGATAGATCGTGCTGCGCAGGGCACCGCCCGAGGTGACCGTCGCGACTTCGCCGGTCTCGGTCCGGACGGGAGCGAAGCTCGACCCGGTCTCGGCGAACGAGTTGAAGACCGCGCGCGAGTCGCGCGCGAGCGAGACGGGGATCTCGTCGACGAAGTGGTGGCTCAGGTCGGCGAGCACGGCGTCGCTCGGGACACGCGCGAGGGTCGAGGCCTGCAGGACTCCCAGCACATCTCCGGTGGGCCCGAGCACCGAGACGCCGAAGCCTGCGACAGGCGGCACGAGCTCGAGCACGTCACCGACGGTCGCTTCTCCCTTCGCGGTGAACGGAGTGTCCAGCACTGGATCCTGGGATTTCACCCAGCGGATGGCGGATTCCAGCTCCTCCAGCGACATGTCCTGGGGAAGGACTCCGAGCCCGCCGCGGCGCGCGATGGCGGCTGCCATGCGGGGCCCGGTGACCGCGTTCATGTTCGAGGCGACCAGCGGAATCGTCATGCCGGTCCCGTCGTCCGGGGCGAGCGAGACGTTGAGTCTCGAGCCCACGTCGGAACGACTCGGAATGAGGAACACATCGGAGTAGGTGAGCTCGTGGTGAGGGGCGGGACCAGAGAAGTGCATGGCCTCCAGATTACTTTGCGGAGCCCCCTCCACACCCCACTTTCGCGCAGAGCGCTCGCCAAGGGCGTTAGGCTTGTCACTCGATGGGGTCGCCGCCCAGATTCGGCGCGTCCCGCATCACTAGACGAACGCGAGACGAACTCAGGTGGCGAGTCATTTGACCAGTGCGGGTACAGACGAAGCAAAGTCCGATTTCGGAGCCAATGACTGGCTCGTCGAGGAGATGTACGAAAAGTACGTCAAGGACCCGAAGAGCGTAGACGAGGCCTGGTGGCCGACGCTCGAGCAGTACGCGAAGCAGCAGGGCGCTGCTCCCGCGAAGACGGCGCCAGCGGCTCAGCCCGCCAAGGCGGTTCCGGCTCCCGCGGCTGAGGCGAAGAAGCCAGCGGCCGACGGCGAGGCTCGCAAGCAGGCGAAGACGACTGCCGCAGCCCCCCAGGAGAAGCTCATCCCAGCGGACGCACCCGCCGCTGACAAGGAGAAGGCGCCGTCGCGCGAGAACATCGTGTCGCCGCTCAAGGGCATGGCGAAGGCCATCGCCAAGAACATGGACATCTCCCTGCAGGTGCCGACGGCCACGAGCTACCGCGAGATCCCCGCGAAGCTCATGATCGACAACCGCATCGTGATCAACAACCACCTCCGGCGGACCCGCGGTGGCAAGGTCTCGTTCACGCACCTCATCGGCTGGGCGCTCGTCAAGGCGCTCATCAAGTTCCCGAGCATGAACGTCTACTACGACGAGATCGACGGCAAGCCATCCGCCATCGAGCCAGCGCACGTCAACCTCGGCATCGCGATCGACGTGCCGAAGCCGGACGGAACCCGCGCCCTGGTCGTGCCTAGCATCAAGCAGGCCGAGACCCTCAACTTCCGCGAGTTCCTCGGAGCGTACGAGGAGCTCATCAAGCGCGGACGCCAGAACAAGCTCAGCGGAGACGACTACGCGGGCACCACCATCTCGCTCACGAACCCGGGCGGCATGGGAACACTCCAGTCCGTCCCGAGGCTCATGAAGGGTCAGGGCGCCATCATCGGTGCCGGCGCCCTCGACTACCCGGCTCCCTACCAGGGCATGGCGCAGCACGTCCTCGACGACCTCGCCATCTCGAAGCGCCTCACCATCTCGAGCACCTACGACCACCGGGTCATCCAGGGCGCCGGCTCCGGTGAGTTCCTGAAGATCGTGCACGAGCACCTCACGGGCAAGCACAACTTCTACGAGGAGATCTTCGCCTCGCTGCGCATCCCGTACAAGCCTGTCGTGTGGTCGCAAGACGTGCACGTCGACCTCGCCGCGTCCATCAACAAGACAGCGCGCGTGCAGCAGCTCATCAACATGTACCGCGTCCGCGGCCACATGATGGCGGACATCGACCCCTTGCAGTACGTGCAGCGCACGCACCCCGACCTCGAGATCGAGAATCACGGACTCACGTTCTGGGACCTCGAGCGCGAGTTCGTCGCGGACGGCTTCGGCGGCAGCCAGCGGATGCTCAAGCTCCGCGACATCCTCGGCATCCTGCGCGACTCCTACTGCCGCACGATCGGCATCGAGTACATGCACATCCAGGACCCGGAGCAGCGCGCCTGGTTCCAGGACGAGCTGGAGCACCCGTACACGAAGCCCACGCACGAAGAGCAGATGCGCATCCTCAACAAGCTCAACGAGGCTGAGGCGTTCGAGACCTTCCTGCAGACGAAGTACGTCGGCCAGAAGCGCTTCTCCCTCGAGGGATCCGAGTCGGTCATCTCGCTGCTCGACACGATCATCCAGGGTGCAGCGGAGGAGGACCTCGACGAGGTCGCCATCGGCATGGCCCACCGTGGTCGCCTCAACGTCCTCACGAACATCGCGGGGAAGACCTACGGGCAGATCTTCCGCGAGTTCGAGGGCGTGCAGTCGAGCTCCGGGCGCGGCAACTCCGGCGACGTGAAGTACCACCTCGGCATCGAGGGAACTTTCACGGCGGCATCCGGCGCGACGATCCCCGTCTACCTCGCCGCCAACCCCTCGCACCTCGAGGCGGTGAACGGCGTGCTCGAGGGCATCGTGCGCGGCAAGATCGACCGCAAGTCCGACGGCCGCGACGCCGTGCTGCCGATCCTCATCCACGGTGACGCGGCGATGGCCGGCCAGGGTGTCGTCTACGAGACGATGCAGATGTCGCAGCTCCGCGCCTACCGCACGGGCGGCACGATCCACGTGAACATCAACAACCAGGTCGGCTTCACGACCACCCCGCGCGACGCCCGCTCGTCGATGTACTCGACCGACGTCGCGAAGGCCATCTCGGCTCCCGTCTTCCACGTGAACGGCGACGACCCCGAATCGGTGGCTCGCGTCGCCGAGCTCGCGTTCGCCTACCGCCAGCGCTTCAAGCGCGATGTCGTCATCGACCTCATCTCGTACCGTCGCCGTGGCCACAACGAGGGCGACGACCCGTCGATGACGCAGCCCCTCATGTACAACCTCATCGAGGCGAAGCGCTCCGTTCGCAAGCTCTACGCGGAAGCCCTCGTCGGCCGTGGCGACATCACGCAGGACGAGTTCGATGCGGCGCAGAAGGACTTCCACGACCGCCTCGAGCGCGCCTTCGCGGAGACCCACCAGGCGCAGACGCAGTCGACGCCCATCTCCGCGGCCGAGCTCTCGGCCGTCGGCTCTCGCGAGGAGAACCACCGCTCCGAGCCTGACTCGACCGCCGTCGCCCGCGAGGTCGTCGAGATCATCGGCGACGCGCACGGGAACCCGCCAGAGGGCTTCTCGGTGCACACCAAGCTCAAGGCGGTGCTCTCCAAGCGAGAGCAGATGAGCCGAGACGGTGGCATCGACTGGGCATTCGGCGAGCTCCTCGCGCTCGGCTCGCTCCTCATGGAGGGCACGCCGGTGCGCATGTCGGGCCAGGACTCGCGTCGCGGCACGTTCGTGCAGCGCCACGCGCTCTTCCACGATCGCCTCAACGGCCAGAACTGGCTGCCGTTGTCGAACCTCAGCGACAACCAGGCACCGATCTCCATCTACGACTCGTTCCTGAGCGAGTACGCGGTGCTGGGCTTCGAATACGGCTACTCGGTCGAGCGACCAGACGCGCTCGTGCTCTGGGAAGCGCAGTTCGGTGACTTCGTCAACGGCGCGCAGACCATCATCGACGAGTTCATCTCGGCGTCCGAGCAGAAGTGGAACCAGCGCTCAAGCGTCGTGCTGCTGCTCCCCCACGGCTACGAGGGCCAGGGCCCCGACCACTCGTCAGCCCGCATCGAGCGCTTCCTGACGCTCGCCGCGGAAGAGAACATGACAGTCGCGATGCCGTCCACGCCTGCGTCGCACTTCCACCTGCTGCGCCGCCAGGCGTACGCGCGTCCCCGCAAGCCACTCGTGATCTTCACACCGAAGTCGATGCTGCGTCTCCGCAGCGCGGTCTCGCCGGTCGAGGACTTCACGAACGGCTCGTTCCGCCCCGTCCTCGACGACGAGCGGATCACGGACAAGGCGGCCGTGCGCCGCGTCGTGCTGCACGCTGGCAAGCTGCACTACGACCTGCGCGCGGAGCTCGACAAGCGCGAGGACACGAGCGTCGCGCTCGTGCGCCTCGAGCAGTTCTACCCGATGCCAGGCGAAGAGATCAACCGTCTCCTCGCCGAGTACCCGAACGCCGAGATCGTCTACGCGCAGGACGAGCCGGAGAACCAGGGAGCGTGGCCGTTCATCCGCACGCACCTCGCCCCAATGCTCGAAGGACGCACGATCCGAGCCGTCACACGACCGGAGTCCTCGGCACCTTCCGTGGGCACCATGAAGGCTCACCAGCGCCAGCAGGCTGAGCTCATCGAGGGCGTTCTCGCCGACTAGGCTGCGCGCCTCGTCTGCACGACGAAGACGCCCGCTCCGAGCAATCGGGCGGGCGTCTTCGTCGTGTGCGTGCGCGTGCGCGGCTAACGACCAGTCAGGAGCGCCACGGCGTCGTCGAGGTACGCGGCGAGCGCGCTCGAGCTGCCGGCGCCGAGGCCCGCCTGGGCGCCGGGCACGGCACCCCAGTGCAGCACGACCTCGCCGCCGACGACCTCCAGCCCAGGGTGTGCGTCGACCCCCAGGCCGTCGGAGAGCTGGATCGGAGTCGCCCCGTAGTTGACGGTCTCGCCCACCTCGAAACCCGAGCGCAGCGCGGCCAGCTGGACGCGGCGACGCTCGGCGGCGAGGGCTGACTGCTCGCTGTAGTGGTCGGGCTGCTTGGCGACGCGAATGACCGAACCGACCCGGTACAGCCCGCCTCGGTCGTCCAGCAGCAGCTCGCGCAGCCGCCAGACACTGGAGACACGTCGCATGACGGGCCCGCGACGGATCCCGAGCACCGGACGGCGCTCGACGAGCTCGCCGAGCGTCTCACGCCTGGCAGCCCGCGCGTCCAGTTCGGCTACCACTTCGCCGACGCGCTCCGACAGAGCGCGCCAGGCCTGATCGTTCGGGTCTGCAGTCATCTGCCGCGTGGGCGTCTCGGTCCTGCTCGGCTCAGTTCGCGACGGGCGTGCCGTGCGAGCGCTGGATGCTGCGGAGCTGGTCGAGCACGTGCAGCCGCAGTTCCTCCGGAGCGCGTTCCTTGCAGGCTCGCTGCACGACCTCCATGAGCGAACGATTCACGTGCAGCTCGCTCTCGCAGTCCTTGCAGTGCTCGAGGTGCTCGCGAATGTCGCTCGCATCCGTACTGGCGAGCTCGTTGCGCAGGTACTCCTCGAGGGCGTCCTTCGCTTTCTCGCAACCGCAATCGGTCATTTCTTGCTCCCTGTTTCCTGCTCGTCCCCGTCCAAGGGCGGAATGATGCCGTTCTCCCTCGCGTAGCCGGTGAGGCGATCGCGAAGCAGACGCCTGCCGCGGTGGAGCCGCGACATGACGGTGCCGACGGGGGTCTTCATGATGTCTGCGATCTCCTTGTAGGAGAAGCCCTCCACATCCGCGAGGAAGACCGCGAGGCGGAAGTCCTCAGGGATCGCCTGGAGGGCGTCCTTCACCGTCGAATCGGGAAGGTGGTCGATTGCCTCGGCCTCAGCCGACCGCGACGACGTCTGCGCGGTCGCCGATTCGGCGCCGCCCAGCTGCCAGTCCTCGAGGTCCTCCAACGCATTCGCGTACGGTTCCCGCTGCTTCTTGCGGTACGAGTTGATGAAGAGGTTCGTAAGGATGCGGTACAGCCACGCCTTGAGGTTCGTGCCCTGCTCGAAGCGAGCGAACGCGACGAAGGCCTTCACGAAGGTCTCCTGCACGAGATCCTGCGCATCCGCAGGGTTCCGAGTCATGCGCATGGCCGCCGCGTACAACTGGTCGATGTACTGCAGCGCCTGCTCCTCGAACAGCTGCCGGAGTTCGTCCTGGTCTGGGGTCGCCTGAGGCGACTTCTGCTCACTCATTACGCGTGAGTGTACTGCCGTGCGCCGCTCAGCGGCTTGACGCCTCGGCGGCGCGAGCGTTGTCGGCAAGGGCTGCCCTCCTCTTCGATGTCAGGTGGAAACGCATTTCCGGGTGGTGCGCGCGTGTGTGGCGGTATCGTTGTCAACCAATGGAGATCTTTGGCTATTCCGGACCACGCTTCGACCTGTACCGAGATGACGAGGGCAGCGAGCCGCTGACCCTCGGCGACGGTCCGTGGGAGGCTCCGACGGCGACTTCGCCGATCGACGCGCGCCTGCAGATCCCCGGGTCGAAGAGCCTCACGAATCGCGAGCTCGTGCTCTCGGCGCTTGCGGAGGGGCCCTCGAAGCTCCGGCATCCGCTCTGGGCCAGGGACACGGAGCTCATGATCGACGCGCTTCGGCAGCTCGGCACCCAGATCACCGAGGTGCCCGGCGACGGGCGGTTCGGGAACGATCTCGAGATCACGCCCGGTGAGCTCGAAGGCGGCGTCTCGATCGACTGCGGTCTCGCGGGCACGGTCATGCGATTCGTTCCCCCGCTCGCATCCCTCGCGCTCGGCCCGGTGGCCTTCGACGGCGACGAGGCCGCACGCCGACGCCCGATGAAGGGCACGGTGGATGCGCTCAAGGCGCTCGGCGTGGAAGTGCGCGACGACGGCAGGGGCGGCCTGCCCTTCTCGCTGTACGGCACCGGTGAGGTCGCGGGCGGCGAGATCACGATCGACGCAGGAGCCTCCAGCCAGTTCGTTTCCGGGCTGCTCATGGCGGGCGCGCGCTTCACGGACGGACTCACGCTCATCCACTCCGGCGATCGGGTTCCGAGCCAGCCGCACATCGACATGACGCTGGCGGCGCTGCGCGACCGCGGCGTCGACATCGACGACTCGACGCCAGGCACCTGGCGTGCCGAGCCCGGCGCCATCGACGGGCGCGAGCTGACGATCGAGCCGGACCTCTCCAACGCAGAGCCGTTCCTGATCGCCGCGATCGTCGCTGGCGGCAGCGTCTCGATCGAGGACTGGCCGGAGTCGACCACGCAGGTCGGTTCGCACCTCCAGCATCTCCTCCCCCTGTTCGGCGCGACCATCTCGGTCGAGGACGGCGTACTCACCTGCACGGTCGAGCGCGGCATCGCCGAGGGAGCTGAGGTGCCCGGTGTCGACCTGGATCTCTCCGAGGCCGGTGAGCTCGCCCCGAACCTGGCAGCGCTGTGCGGGCTGTGCACGACCACGAGCCGCATCACGGGAATCGCGCACCTCCGCGGTCACGAGACCGACCGCGTCGCGGCCATCGCGGCAGAGCTGCGCGGCATCGGCTGCGAGGTCACAGAGCTCGAAGACGGACTCGAGATCGTTCCAGGAGCGCGCACGGCGCACGAATGGCGAAGCTACGAGGACCACCGCATGGCCACATCGGGCGCCATCGTGGGTCTCGCCATCGCGGGCGTGACGGTCGACGACATCCACGCGACGAACAAGACGCTGCCCCAGTTCGTGCAGCTCTGGCAGGACATGCTCCACCAGGGCACCCACAGCGACCCGGATGAGGGCGAGGACGACGGCAGCGTCGACCTCGCGGCCTTCGCCATCTGACCGTGTCCCGCTCACTCGGCGATGCGTTCGACGCCTACGGCGACTGGGATGAGGAGGACATCCGTGTCCGTCCGAACCCCAAGGCGAACAAGCCAAGGTCCAAGCAGCGCCCGAAGCACAGCGATGCGGTGACGGGGCGCGTCGTCACCGTCGACCGTGGCCGCTACACGGTGCTCCTCGACGAGGGAACACCAGAGGAACGCACGGTCACCGCCGCGAAGGCGCGAGAGATCGGCCGCACGGCGATCGTGACGGGCGACCTCGTCGACCTCGTCGGCGACACGACCGGCGACACCGGCAGCCTCTCCCGCATCGTCCGCATCTGCGAGCGGAAGACGCTGCTCCGACGCAGCGCCGACGACACCGACCAGGTCGAGCGCGTCATCGTCGCGAACGCCGATCAGATGCTGATCGTCGCCGCGACGGCCCAGCCCGAGCCGCGGCCTCGACTCATCGACCGCTACCTCGTCGCTGCGCTCGACGCCGGCATCCAACCGCTCCTCGTGCTGACGAAGACCGACGTGGCGCCTGCGGATGAGCTCCGTGCGCTCGTCGAGCCCCTCGGCGTGAAGGTCTTCGAGTCGCGCCCCGGCGGTGAGCCCATCGAGGAGCTCCGCGCCGCCCTCAGCGGGCACACGACCGTGGCCGTCGGTCACTCGGGCGTCGGCAAGTCGACCCTCGTCAACGCCCTCGTCCCCGGCACCCTTCGCGAGACGGGTGTCGTGAACGCGGTCACCGGTCGTGGCAGGCACACGTCCTCCTCCACCCTCGCCGTCCGCGTCGAGGACTCGGACGGGCACACGGGCTGGATCATCGACACCCCTGGCGTCCGCTCCTTCGGCCTCGGACATGTGAACCGCGACAACGTGCTGCAGGGCTTCACCGAGCTCTCTGCGATCGCCGAGGAATGCCCTCGAGGCTGCACGCACCGGGCCGACGCCCCGGACTGCGCGCTCGACGACGCCGTGCGCGACGGGGAGCTCGACGAGGCCGGAATCGCCAGGCTCGACTCCTTGCGACGCCTGTTCCTCTCCCTCGATCAGGCAGCGGACACCGCCTACTGATCACCGGGCTGGCCTAGGCTGAGCTGGTGGCCACCGAACTCCTGCATCCGCTCTCCTCCGACCTTCGTCTCGCCAGAGAGCTCGCCGACATCGCCGACGCGATCTCGATGAAGCACTTCAACTCGCGCTCGCTCGGGGTGTACGAGAAAGAGGACCGCACGCCGGTGACGGATGCGGATCGCGCTGTCGAGCAGGCGCTGCGCTCGCGTCTCGCGGAGACGCGTCCGAGCGACGCCATCCTGGGCGAGGAGTACGGCTCGCACGGCACCTCCCGCAGACAGTGGATCATCGATCCGATCGACGGCACGGCGAACTTCATGCGCGGCATCCCGATCTGGGCGACGCTCATCTCCCTCGTCATCGATGGCGTCCCCGAGGTGGGCGTCGTCTCGGCACCTGGTCTCAACCGCCGGTGGTGGGGCGCGACAGGCCAGGGCGCGTACCTCGATGACGACCTCAGCGACAGCGACGTCGCGACGGACCGGCGCATCCAGGTGAGCGCCGTCGACGAGCTCGAACGCGCCTCCATCAGCTACAACAGTCTCAAGGGCTGGGACGAAGCGGGGCGTTCAGCGCAGCTGCTGGAGTTCAGCCGTGCCGTGTGGCGCACGCGCGCGGTCGGCGAGGTCTGGTCGTACATGCTGGTCGCGGAAGGCGCGATGGAGGTCGCGGGCGAGTTCGACCTGCAGCCGTACGACATGGCCGCGATCGTGCCGATCGTCGTCGAAGCCGGCGGCACATTCACGAGCATGGATGGCGAGGAGGGCCCGTGGCACGGGAGCGCCCTCGCCACGAATGGGCTCCTGCACGAGCAGGCGCTCAAGGCGCTCGCCGCGCGCTGATCTCGGCCCGCTGATCTCCGCCCACTGATCTCCGCCCGGGTCCCGGCCCGCGCGGGTCACTCCCCCGCTGGCTGAGCGCGCTGGCGTCTGCGGTGGCCGGCGAGGTCGACGATGGCGACCACGAGCGTGATGCAGGACAGGCCGATGACGACGATGAGCCCGCCTGCGACGGACGCCTTGTACGCCTCCTGGACCACGGGCGAGCTCGTGTCCGGGCCCGTTCCCGCGACCTGCAGTGCCGCGACGCCAGCGAAGAAGACGGAGCTGCCGATCGCGAGCCCCATCGCATTTCCGAGGCGCTGACCGACCTGCGCGAACGAGCCTGCGATGCCGGCCTGCTCGACGGGAACGTGCAGCAGCATCCGCATCTGGTTCGCACCCATGACGAGCCCCGCCCCCGCTCCGGAGATGATGAGGGCGGCACTCACCAGGTACGGCGAGAGCTCCGGTTCAGCCAGTTGGGTGACGACGAGCACCACGGCGTAGCCCACCGCGAAGAGGGCGACGCCGACAGCGACGAGCGTCGCGCCGTGGTGGAACGTCCACTTGCCAGACACCGCGGCGACCACGGCGGACGTGAGGGCGTATGGCACCGAGACTGCGCCGACCAGCACGGCCGGATGTCCGAGTCCCTGCTGGAGGAACAGCGTCACGAGCAGGAAGCCGACCGGCATGGCCGCGAAGAAGAGCGTCGTGATGAGCACCCCGTACCGGTACGAGGGCGTGCGGAAGAGCGCGAAGTCGACGACGGGGGTCTTGCCGAGACGGAGATAGCGCCGTTCCCAGAGGATGAAGCCGACGAAGAGAGCGACCGCCGGTGCGATCAGCCACCAGCGTGCGGGGTTGTCGGTGTCGCGTCCCGAGGTGAGGACGAAGGGCAGCATCGTCGTGAGCACGGCCAGGCCCAGGAGGGCGACGCCGAAGAGGTCGAGGGTCTGGCCTCGAGCCACCTCCTGCTTCGAGGGCAGGAGACGCCAGGCAAACGGGAGCACGATGAGCGCAAGCGGGACGTTCATCGCGAAGGTCCAGCGCCAGCCCGCCTCTTCCCCGAGGAGGCCGATGAGCAGCCCGCCGATGGTCGGACCGAACGCCGTGCCGAGGCCCACGATGGCGCCGAAGATGCCGAAGGCCCTGCCTCTCTCCTGCCCCGTGAAGAGCTGCTGGATGAGTCCGAGCACCTGGGGCATGAGGATGCCGGCCGCGAATCCCTGCAGGATGCGCCCGCCGATGAGCATCTCCGTCGTGACGCTCAGCGCGCACACCAGCGAGGCTAGTCCGAAGGCGACGAGGCCGATGAGGAACAGGCGCTTGCGATTCCAGAGGTCGCCGAGTCTGCCCGAGGGGACGAGGAGGATGCCGAACGCGAGGACGTAGCCGGCCACGATGAGCTGCACGTCGGACGAGGCAGCCCCGAGGGTGTGCTCGATCGGCCCGAGGGTCACGTTGACCTTGGCGAGGTCCAGGATCGTGAGGACCGCGACCGCCGCGCACACGGCGAAGGCTGGCCAGCGCGACGCCTCCTGCGTGGATGGCGACGACACGGACGACGGTGAGGTCGCGCCGAGCTGTTCGTCTGACCGCTGCTTGGGGGAAGTCGCGTCTCGTGGCATATGGAGCACATGCTACGCCGCTCTCCGGAACCGCACGGGCCGCTGCGCCTGGTCTGGGCCTCAGTGGTGATCTTCGGGAATGCGGCAATACACTGGTCCAGTCGCGACTCCGGGAGCGGCATGGAGCTCTGGACCCCGTACACCCCCACGAGGAGCAACGATGCGAACCGCCGCCGTACGAAGCGCCGCAGGCGCGTCCCTTGGGCTCAGCGCCCTCCTCCTGCTCAGCGGATGCACGCTGGTCACGACCCTCGCGGGTGGCGGCTCGGACCCGGTGGTGACGACATCGTCCACCGCAGAGGCGACGGAGTCGTCGACGACCACGCCGACGGAGAGCGAGACCGCGACGCCCACGCCGACGGCGGTCGCAGGAACGATGACCGGCATCGAAGATCTTCAGGTGGGCGACTGCTTCGACCTCGAGTCCGGTGCCGACGACGCCGAGCTGTTCCCGAACTGCGACTCGCTGCACACCTTCGAGGCGTACCACACGGAAGACATGCAGGGCGGAGCTGACTTCCCTGGCGACGCAGCGGTGGATACTGCGCTCCAGGACATCTGCTCGGCCGCCTTTGCCGGCTTCATCGGCGCCGAGCCCTTCCTGACGAGCTGGAACTACACCGGCATCGTCCCCAGCGCGGAGTCGTGGGGTGGCGGTGACCGCGAGGTCCTCTGCATCGTGACTCCCGTAGACGGCCAGCCGACGGCTGGCACGGCAGCGGGCTCAGCCAGCTAGCCTGGGAGCGTGGCTCACCGATTCCCTGCAACGATCCTGACCGCGCTCCTCGCGGGAGTCGCTCTGACGGCCTGCGCTGCTTCGCCCGATGCTCCGCGGATGGTGCCGATCACGGAGCTGTCTGCCGGTGACTGCTTCTCGTCGAACGCGGAGCAGACGGTCGCCACGATCGCTGAGGCCTGCGACACCCCGCATCTCTACCAGGTGCTGTCCATCACGCCATCGGAGCTGGGCGAGGGCTTCCCCGGTGAGGAGGCTCTGACCGCCGAGGCCGACGCGCGGTGCGCCGCAGATTTTGCTGGGCTCGGCTCCGATGCCACGGCGGGGCTCACCGCCCTGCACCTCGTCCCGAGCGAGGCGAGCTGGGCCGAGGGAGACCGCGACCTCGCCTGTCTGGTCGCGAGCAGCGATGGCGCAGAGCTGACCGGCTCGCAGGTGCCAGCGGGGAGCTAGCTCCTCCGCTCGGTTGGCTGTGGACAAGTGCGGCGGGGTGTCGGAGGCTCCGGGTACCGTTCTCAACACAGCAGGTTCTCGATCAGTGCCGTTCGCGTCCGTCCCGGTTCGCGGAGATTGCAGGATTCCGCGTCCGGAGAGGAAAGACCCATGCCAGCATCCACCCAGCCGACCGCAGCGCTCCCCTCGACAGAGCTCGTGATCGGCGAAGATGGGCTGGCCCGCCCGCCCTGGGCCAGCCAGGATCAGCTGCTGATGGACTACTACGACACGGAGTGGGGCATGCCGATCGCCGACGAGCGAGGCGTGTTCGAACGGCTGTGCCTCGAGATCTTCCAATCCGGGCTCTCGTGGCGGCTCATCCTGCAGCGTCGCCCCCTCCTGCGGGCCGCGTTCAGCGGCTTCGATGTCGATGCCGTCGCCGAGTTCGGTGACGACGACCTCGAGCGGCTGATGCTCGACGCAGGTGTCATCCGCAACCGCCTGAAGATCTCGTCGATCATCAAGAACGCGCGCGCGACGATCGCCCTTCGCGAGAGCGAACCGCTGCACGAGCTGATCTGGAGCGCGAAGCCGCAGGCCACGCCGAGGCCGAGGACCGTTGCCGAGGTCCCGAGCAGCAGCGAGGAGTCCAGGTGGCTCACGAAGCAGCTCAAAGCTCGCGGCTTCAGCTTCGTCGGGCCGACCAACCTCTTCGCGCTCATGGAAGCCATCGGCGTCGTGGACACGCACCTGGTCGGCAGCCACAGGCGCGGCAGCTCCGGGGTGTGGCCGGAGAGCTGAGCGGCGTCACCCGCAGAGACAACAGTGCCCCGGCTGCCGAGTCGATGACCTGGCAGTCGGGGCGTTGCTCATGACGTGGGTTTCGTGGAGATGGGGGGAATCGAACCCCCGTCCACAACTACGAAACCGCGGCTTCTCCGGGTGCAGTCTGTCTACTGTTCTACTTGGCTCCGATCATGGGGACAGACACCTTGATCGACGAGCCCAGTTCCAGTGCAAGTCCCGTGGTGCCCTGAAACACAACACCACAGCAAGTTCCCTTAATGACGCCAGCTACCGGAGCGGGAACTCCCCCGGGCTGACGGACTATCGGACTCGCTTAAGCAGCGAGGGCGAAGTCGGTGCGCTTAGCGTTAGCACCTATGTTTTGCGAGGGGCGTTTACGAGATAACCCCGCATCCTCGACCCGCTTCACGCCGATTCACCAGTCATGTCGAAACCGATCATCCCCGTGAGCCGAGTCTCCTCGGCGGCGTTCCACGTCATGAGCACTGTTGAGTTGCAGCTGCCAGAAGAACTGGCAGCTCCTAAACATACGTCAAGTCGGCCGAGAAATCCACGTCCTGGGCTGCTCAGGGCAAGCCTGAAGGCGATTCCCGGGAGGACCAGTAACCTGAACCCCATGAGCGGCAATGACTTTGAAGGATTCGGGCGCCCGAATTGGCAGAAGCCCGAGAATGGCGACGAACACGCCCCGGAGTCTGGGGGCGAGTCTCAGGAGACGCAGGCGGGTGAAGCACCGCAGCAGGACCTGCCAGAGGTGACCGAGCAGTCCGGGAACGCCGACGCGACCTCCGGGCACGAGGGTTTCGGCGCGCACTTCGGCCGACCCGCTGAACAGCAGCCCGACACACCTGCCCCGGATGCGACCGGGTACGAGGCCCCAGCGGCCCCCACCTGGCCGCAGTCCCCCGAGCAGAACGTGCCGCCTGCCCCCGTGACTCCCGTCGCGGATTCGTCGCACGACGAGACTGCGCCGCCCGAGCAGAACAGCACCGAGGTCCTCGGCTTCGGCGAGGAGAACCAGACGGCGGTCCTCGGACGCGGAGACAGCAACCAGACGGAGATCCTCGACTCGGGCGCGCCTGCCGCACCGAGCTGGGACCAGTCCCCCACCCAGGACCAGGGTGCGTGGAACGACCAGGGCCCCGCGGCTCCCGGCGCAGCGTGGGACCAGCAGGCGTCAGCTCCCGTCTGGGGACAGTCTGCGCCAGAGACCCAGGATGCACCGACGACGCAGACACCGGCCTGGAACGCCCCCGCCGCCCAGGACGGCCAGGGGCAGGGCCCCGGTCAGGGCGGCTTCGACGCGCCAGCGTTCGGCGACCCGAATGTCCCGCCCGCCTACGGTGGCGCGAACGAGGCACCGGCGTACGGCTCCACCGCGTCGGCCGCGGCAGCGCCCGCCTTCGGCGCAGCCTACGGCGCACAAGAGCAGGCCGGCGCGTGGAACGGCACGCCCGACAATCAGACTCCAGCCCCCTACGCGCCGGGTCAGGCACCCGGCCAGGCTGTCGGCGCGCCGGCGTTCGGCGACAACGGAGGCGGCGGCTTCCAGGGCGGCGGACCGGGTGGCCCGAACGACTTCGGCAACGGCGCCCAGCGGAAGAAGCCCTGGTTCCGCAAACCAGCCATCCTGATCCCGGCGATCATTGGCGTTGTGGTCCTCGTGGGCGCGGCCGTAGCGATCCCCGTGACCATCCACAACAACAACGTGAACCGCGGCGACGAGCTGGCGGCGGCGTTCCAGACCGACCTCGACGCGCACTACGCCGACTGGACGACCGAGAACCTCGACCTCGTCTCGAACGTCACGATCTCCGCATCCCTCGGCGAGAACACCGACTTCTTCTCGCAGTCCGCGGCGCAGATGTCGGACTTCTCGACCCGGTGCGGGAACGTGGCGACCGCCGAGACGACCATCACCGACCTCGCGAGCTCGACCGTGCCCGCGCTGACCGTCGAAGAAGGCGCAGACGCCTCCGAGGCGTACAAGGCGGCACAGACCGAGAGCGATGGGCTCAGCGAGCGACGCGACATCGTCGCGAACTTCGCCGACACGGCCAGTGCCGACGTCGCCGCCCTGCAGCAGTTCTGCGAGGCGTTCCCGAAGTACAACTCGATCTACAACACGTTCGGAACGCAGCTCGCGGCACTGTCCAGCACGGTCTTCACCATCCCGGACGGCCAGAACATCGACCTCGGGAACAACCTGTACTACCCGTGCAACGTGTCGACGGGCTGCCCGGACTACAGCGACCCGAACATCGGCACCAAGATCGCCGATTCCATCAAATCGACCTACGTCGATTTCTACCGCGGCATCGCCGACCTGGCCGCGTCCGAGTGCTTCCTCGATGAGCTCAGCGACGTGTGCACGAGCTACAGCACGGAATTCGGCAAGGCAGCGGATGCTGCGCAGGCGGCTTCCGACTCGTACCGCTCGGAGACGCTCAGCCTCACCGTCGGCGCAGTGCCCTTCGCGAACTCCGCACCGCTGTTCACGGCGATGTTCGACTCGTTCGATGCGGCTGATGCGGCCGTGCAGACGGCTTGGTGGAGCGCTGATCCTTCTTCCAACGGGCAGAGCGATCGGGGCTGGCAGTCGCGCAGCCTGAAGACGCTCCTCTCGGCGCACGAGAGCTCGATCGCGACGCTCGTCGAGAGCGTGCGCTGACCTCCTGAAGCGCGGACAGCGATGCGGCCCCCGATCCACTGGATCGGGGGC
>NZ_JADKSL010000029.1:0-30615 GCF_015351275.1 Pseudoclavibacter sp. VKM Ac-2867 | reverse complement strand
AGGACGCCTCCCATGGGAGGCGTCCTCTTCGCGTTGCAGCGCCTACTCTGGCTGCGCGTCGCGCTCCTGAGCGGCGAGGGCGCGCTCCACTCCGGCGCGGCCTTCGATGATCATGCGGCGGAACGCGGGCGCCGCCCCCTCGTTGTTCGCGAGCCATTGGTCGGCAGCGTCTCGGACGCCGACCGTCGCGAGGCCCGCGGGGAAGAAGCCCTCGATGAGGGTCTCCGCGATCTGGAAGCTCCGGTCGGCCCAGATCGTCGAGATGTGACCGAAGTAGCGGTCGACGAACGGCTCGAGGAGCGCCTCGTCGGCGACTCGGTCGAAGCCGGCGACGGTTGCGCGCACGATGGCGTTGGTCGCGTCCGAGCGATCCATGACGGACGCCCAGGCCGCTTCCTTGCCCTCTGCCGTCGGGATCGCTGCCCGGGCATGTGCCGCGCTGCGCTCGCCGTCCGCCGTGCGGTCGGATTCGAGCCTCGCCGCGATCTCGGACTCGCCGGCGCGGCCGCCCGCGACGAGCGCGTAGAGGAGCTCCCAGCCGAGGTCGGTGTCGATGTCGAGGCCCTCGAGCTTGAACGTGCCGTCGAAGAGCGCGGCGACGGCGTCGAGTTGCGCGGGGCTCTCCGCGAGCGAGGCGAACGACTTGACGAAGCTGAACTGCGCGTCCGATCCTGCCTCAGCCTGCTTGGCCAGCTCGAAGAGCTCGTCGGTGACGACCTCGACGATCTCGGCCCGGTCTTCCGGCGCCGTGTAGAACTTCGCCGCGGAGATGAGCTGGCCGAGCACCGTGCGGCGAGTCGTCGACTCGGTCTCGGTGCCGATGACCCCGAGTACGGTGCGGATGAAGTCGCGTGCGCGCAGCTCCGCATCCCGGGTCGCGTCCCAGAGCGAGCTGACGACCAGCGAGCGAGACAGGGGAGCACGCAGCTTCGGGAGGTGCTGCTGGACCGTGGCGACCGAGTGCTCGTCGAGACGGATCTTCGCGTAGGCGAGGTCGTCGTCGTTCACGATGATGAGGTCGGGGAGCGCACCGCCGACGAAGCTCGGCACCTCGGTCCGCGCCCCGTCGACGTCGAGCTCGAAGCGGTGGATGCGCACCAGCTCGTCGCCCTGCACGTTGTAGAGGCCGATCGCGAGGCGGTGCGGACGGATGGTGGGGTGCTCGTCGGTCGCCGTCTGCTCGATGGCGAACGACGCGAAGTTTCCCTGCTCGTCCAGCTCGTAGACGGGGCGGAGCGTGTTGACTCCGGCCGTCTCGAGCCACTTGGCGCTCCACTCGGTGAGGTCGCGGCCGCTTGTGGTCTCGAGCTCCACGAGCAGGTCGCGCAGCTCCGTGTTGCCCCACGCGTGCTTCTGGAAGTACGCGTTGATACCGGCGAAGAACGCGTCGCGGCCGACCCAGGCGAAGAGCTGCTTGAGGACCGATCCACCCTTGGCGTAGGTGATGCCGTCGAAGTTGACCTGCACGTCGTCGAGGTCGCGGATCTCCGCGACGATCGGGTGCGTGGAGGGCAGCTGGTCCTGTCGGTACGCCCACGACTTCTCGCTGGCGTTGAAGGTGACCCAGTTCTCGGTCCACTCGGTGGCCTCAGCGGTCGCGAGCGTCGAGATGAACTCCGCGAACGACTCGTTGAGCCAGAGGTCGTTCCACCACTTCATGGTGACGAGGTCGCCGAACCACATGTGGGCGAGCTCGTGCAGGATCGTGACGACGCGGCGCTCGCGCACCGCATCCGCGACCTTCGACCGGAACACGTAGGTCTCGGTGAACGTGACGCACCCGGCGTTCTCCATGGCGCCAGCGTTGAACTCGGGCACGAAGAGCTGGTCGTACTTCGTGAACGGGTACGGAACCCCGAAGGCCTTCTCGTAGTACTCGAAGCCCTGCTTCGTGGTGCGGAAGATGTTGTCGGCGTCCAGGTTCGGCGCGAGGGACGTGCGGCAGTACACGGCGAGCGGGATCGTGCGTCCGTCGATCGAGGTGAGCTCGTCGCGCACGACCGTGTACGGGCCGGCCACGAGCGCCGTGATGTAGCTCGAGATGCGTGGCGTCGTCGCGAAGTGCCAGACGGCACGCCCCTCGTCGATGGGCTGAGGCGCCTGCGACGGCTCGTTGGAGATGACCTGCCACGCCGCGGGGGCCGTGACGTGGAACGTGAAGCTCGCCTTCAGGTCCGGCTGCTCGAACACCGTGAACATGCGGCGGGAGTCGGGCACCTCGAACTGCGAGTAGAGGTACACCTCGCCGTCAGCGGGGTCGACGAAGCGGTGCAGGCCCTCGCCCGTGTTCATGTAGATCGCATCCGCGTCGACCGTGAGCGTGTTGTGCTCGGCGAGGTTCGGCAGCTGGATGCGCACCCCGTCGTTCACGGCAGCGACGTCGAGCGCCTCGCCGTTGAGTACGACGCTGTGCACCTGACGCGTGATGGCGTCGATGAAGGTGGACGAGCCGGGAACCGCCGAGAACGTGACCGTCGTGATCGAGCGGAACGTCTCAGGACCCGTCGTGAGGTCGAGTGCGACGTCGTAGTGCTCGACACCGAGCACAACTCCTCGACGCTCGACCGACTCAGCGCGAGTCAGGTTCTCTCCGGGCATTCCAGCTCCTTTGGTGTGAGGGAGCCCGGAGGTTCCGGGCTTGCGGCGCGGCCAGCCTAGTCCTGCCGAGTAGGCTTATGCGTATGCCCGCACCGATCAAAGTAGATTTCTGGTTCGACCCGATCTGCCCATTCGCCTGGATGACCTCGCGATGGATCGACGAGGTCGCTCGCCATCGTGACCTCGACGTCACCTGGCACATCATGAGCCTCGAGCTCCTCAACGAGGAGAAGGACATCCCGCAGTCGTACCGCGACATGCTGCAGGGAACGTCCCGCCTCGGCCGCGTCGTCGCCGGCGTCGAGCAGGACCTCGGCAACGAGAAGGTCAAGGCGCTCTACGACGCGCTCGGCACGCGCATCCACCCGGGTGGCCGCAAGGACCGCGACGAGGTGCTGCAGGAGGCGATCACCGAGCTGGAGATCCCCGAGTCGATCGTCGAGCGCGCCGACGCCGGCGAGTTCGACGAGCGCTACCGCGCGAGCCACCTCTCCGGCATGGAGCGTGTCGGCGACGAGGTCGGAACGCCGATCATCGCCATCGACGGCGTCGCCTTCTTCGGACCCGTCGTCTCTCCTGCGCCGAAGGGCGAGGAGGCGCTTCGCCTGTTCGACGGCGTCGTGATGGCCGCGTCGGTCGACGGCTTCTTCGAGCTCAAGCGCAGCCGCACCCGCGGACCGGTGTTCGACTGATGCGCATCCACGTGGCGACGGATCACGCTGGACTGGAGTTCTCGCAGCAGCTGCAGGAGCACCTGCGCGATCAGGGTCACGAGGTCGTCGACCACGGCCCGTCCGAGTACGACGCCCTCGACGACTACCCGTCGTTCTGCATCAACGCGGCTCAGGCTGTCGCCAACGACTGGGCCAACGGCTCGAAGTCGCTCGGCGTCGTCTTCGGCGGTTCCGGCAACGGCGAGCAGATCGCGGCCAACAAGGTCACGGGTGTGCGCGCGGCGCTGGCGTGGAGCGACGCCACGGCGCAGCTGGCGCGTGAGCACAACAACGCGAACGTGATCTCCATCGGCGCGAGGCAGCACGAGATCGTGGATGCGCTGCGGTTCATCGACATCTTCATCGCCGAGCCGTTCCCGGGAGAAGAGCGCCACCTGCGCCGCATCTCGCAGCTCGCCGAGTACGAGCAGACCGGCAAGATCGCCGGGAAGTCGGTGCTTGGCGCCGTCGGCACCGTCGTGCCGCCGATGGTGGAGTCTGAGACGCCGGCGGGGAATGCCTGAGGGTCACTCCGTCCACCGAATAGCCCGCCAGTTCACTGCGAACTATGCGGGGCGTGTCGTCTCGGCGTCCTCGCCGCAGGGGCGCTTCGTCGAGGGTGCTGCCGAGATCGACGGCCGCGAGATGGTCGAGACCTTCGCGGTCGGCAAGCACATGTTCTCGCGGTTCGAGGGCGGCATCTGGTTGCGCGTGCACCTCGGCATCTATGGCGCCTGGGACTTCTCGGGTCAGGTTTCGACGACGCTCGGGCAGACCGGCGAGTACTCGCGCACCCGTCCCGGTGTGACGATCGAGGACTCGCGGGGTGAGACCTCGCTGTCGAGCATCGGGGCCCCGAGGCGCACGCGACTGAAGATGGCCGAGGCTGAGCGCGAGCAGGAGCTCTCGCAGTGGCCGCCGGAGCCCGTCGGAGCCGTGCGGCTGCGGCTCCTCACTGCAGAGACGTGCGCCGACCTCCGCGGTCCGACCGCGTGCGAGCTCATGACGGGCGACGAGGTCGCTGCGCGCATCGAGAAGCTGGGACCGGACCCGCTCGTCGACCGCGGGGCGAAGGCGGAGGCGCGGTTCCTCGAGCGTGCGCGGGGCAAGCGCACGCCCATCGGCATCGTGCTCATGGATCAGCAGATCGTGAGCGGCATCGGCAACGTCTACCGGGCTGAGATGCTCTACCGGGCGGGCATCAACCCGCATACGCCAACCTCGCAGCTCACCGACGAGCAGCTCAGGGAGCTGTGGCGCGACTGGACGAAGCTGCTCAAGATCGGCGTCGAGGTTGGCCAGATGATGACGATCGACGGGCTTCGCGGGAAGGCCAAGGCGGCCGCCCTCGAGAACCGCGAGGACCGGCACTGGGTCTACGGCCGTGCAGGGGAGCCGTGCCGTGTCTGCGGGACTCCCATCGCCCTCGAGGAGATGCAGGCCCGCAAGCTCTACTGGTGCCCCGGCTGCCAGCTCTGACGTTTCTCACGAGCTGACAGCCGGCGCTCACCTGAGCGAGCGGATGGACGCCGCGGCGCGCTTCGCGTCGCGCAGTCTCGCCTCGTAGGTGGTCGCGATGACGACGAGTACCGTGCCCGCGAGTGCGAGCCACGCCCACCAGGGGACGACGCCGGCGACGACGGCGAGCTGCTGGCGGAACGCGGTGACCGCGTGGAGCACGGTGATGATCGCGCCGAAGACGAGCGGAGCCTGGAGGCGTCGCGTGGCTCCCCAGACGGTGACGCCGACGGCGCCGAGGCCGAGGGTGATGAGACGCCAGGGTGCCGGGTCGGCGAACTGCGCGAGGTAGCTGGGGACCAGCAGCAAGGCCAGGCCTGGGGTGAGCGCGGCCCAGCTGCGCAGCGCGGGGCGCTTGTCGAGGAAGAACAGGCCTACCGCCAGCAGCGTGGCGCCGAGGGGCGCCGTCGCGAGTTCGAGCCATGGGGCCGGCGCATCGGTAGCCACCAAGCCGATGACGGCGACGAGGGCGGCGGCGGAGAACGCGAGGACGGGGACGCGCAGCGAGGGCCGAGCGCCGGGGGCCGACTGAGCTGGCGCCAGAGTCGGGAGCAGCTCCGGGCGGACCAGGCTCGCCATCGTGACCGCGCAGAGCACCAGCACCCAGGTGAGTGCGAGCTGCTGGCCGTTCTCGACCTCGCGTCGCAGGATGCTCGGGAGGGCGGAGAGCACCAGCGCCGTGATGGCGAGGGGCACGAGCACCGTCGAGGCGAGCGCCGCGAGGCGCGGGTTCTCGAGCTGGTGCTGGCGCCGCCACAGCGCGCTCGCGAAGAGCAGCACGAAGCAGGCAGGCAGGACGCCCCAGAGCGGTAGGGTGACCGGGGTCAGGGGTCCCTGCGCTGCGATGACCAGGGCGGGGCCGAGCACGGCGGCCGAGATCGACGAGCCGACGCCGAGCGCGTTGGCCGAGGCGCGCATCCGCGCTGCAACGGGCGCGACGGTGCACACGACGACCAGCGCGAGGGTCAGGATGGCGAGTGCGAGCTCCGGCACCGAGAGGGACAGGATGCGCGCGCCGGGTTCGTCGAGGGGCTGCGCGACCGCGGCGATCGCGCCCGCACTGAGCCAGATGCCGGGTGCCGCTGCGAGCCACAGGAGGCTCTCGACGCTTGGCGGACGGGGCTCGTCGCCGAGACGGCCGGTCGCGGCAGTCGCGGTGCCAGCTGCGAAGAACACGAGGAACGCTCCGCCGAAGGCCACGAACAGAGAGGAGTCGTCCCAGTTCCCGAGCACTTCCCAGACCCAGGCGAGCGCGAGCACCGGCACGCCGAGGTAGCGGAGGATCGCGTACGGCGAGCGCGCCCCGACATGGAGGCTCGCGACGATGGCGGCGGCCGCGAGCAGGGCGACTGCCGTCGGGAGCGCGCTCCAATCGGCGAACCCTTCGACTCGGGCGCGCGAGGCTCCCGCTGCGAGGGGGACGCCGGCCAGCGCCGTCAGGAGGCCGAGCGCGCGCAGCGCGATCCCGTCTCCTCGGCGCGTTCCCTCGGGAGCCAGGAGCACACCGGCCAAGGCGGTGAGCGTTCCGATGACTCCGGCTGTGGCGGCGATCTGCACGGGGGAGACGCTCTCGACACCGATGGCCTGCAGGTGGTCGACGAGCAGCCAGGTCGCGAGGATCGTGGTGGCGTAGCTGGCGAGCCTCACGAGCAGGTTCGGGGCGGAGAGCACTCGGGCGATCACGACGATGGCTGCCGCGACGAGGCCGACGAGGAGCACGGTGATGCCCGTCTGCTGCTGGATCCAGGGGCTGCTCGGCCCGCTGGGTGTGCTGACCGTCACGGCGACACCGTGGGATGCGAGCGCCAGGAAGCCGACGAGGGCGAGTCCGGCGCGGCCGACGGCGGAGACGAGGCGATCGGGCAGGACGGCTGCGAGGAGGCCCGCGAGCAGTGCCAGCCCGAGCAGGAGAATGGCGCTCTCGAACTGGGCGGTGAGCGGGAGCGCGATGACGACGGCGCCGCCGGTCGCTGCGAGGAGGGCGACGAGCAGCTTGCGGCGGGCGCTGGCTTCATCCGCAGCCCAGACGGGCCGCAGCAGCAGCCACGACACGGTGCCGACGAGCAGGACGCAGGCCGTGAGCCACACGAGTGCCTCGACGCTCGTGATCAGGCCGGTGAGCACGCCGTGCGGGTTGAGGTCGCCGGTCAGGTTCGCTTCGACGTGGGCGAGCGCCGTGAGCACGGCGACGCCGGCGGCCGAGGCGCCCAGCGAGATGAGCAGCGGACGCGCGTGGGCCGGGACGCTGAGGATGCTCGCTGCAAGGGCGACCCCCAGGGCGACCACGATGCCGACGAGGAAGTACAGCAGCGTGCTCGTGGTCGTCTCGGCTGACGCGATCGCGGGGACGACCGTCGAGAGCACGAGCCCGCCGGCGAGGACGAAGGCGGCCGCTCGTGCCGGCTCGCCAGCGCTCCGCGCCCGGCCGAACCACCAGAGCAGGAGCGCGGAGACGACAAGCGGGACTCCGGCGGGGAGATGGAAGCCCTCGGAGCTCGTGATGCCGGGGGTGCCGGTCGCGAAGACGTACCAGGCGGCGGTGAGGAGGCCCACGCCGATCCAGGCGATCGAGGCTCGTCCGCGCGCGCGGAACAGCCCTGCGGGGGAGATCGCGAGTAGCACCGGTACGGCGGCCGAAGTCGCGATCGTCGCCGCGAGGTACTGGGCTCCGGCGGTCGACTCGAAGGCGCCGGTGAAGAACGGCGTGCTCACGAGGGAGACGAGCGCGACGGCGGTGGCTGCGAGCTCGGCGGAGAGGACCCTGCTTCCCTGAGCGCCGCGAAGTCGGGCCGCGAGGGTGCCACCGGCAGTCAGCGCCGCGGCGGCGATGCCCAGGGAGGCCACGACCGGCGGAAGGAACTGCGCCGTCACGAACGCCGTGACGAGCGCCCCGAGCGTTGCCCAGAGAGCTGGGGGCAGGACGGCGAGGAGCGGCACCACGGCGGGTGCATCCTCGTCCTGCCGGCGGCGCAGGGCGACGAGCACGCACGCTGCGCACAGCAGCGCGCCGAGCGCGGCGCAGCTCAGCCAGAGGGCTCCGAGCGGCCAACCGGCGTTCGTCAGGAGGGCGCCGTCGTCGCTTCGCGCCGCGCTCGACCTGAGGAGCGCGAGCAGCACGAAAGAGGCGACGAAGGCGGGAAGGGCCGACGCGGAGGCGAGCAGGATGCGCTCGGCGACGGAGAGCCACGGTCGTGGGAGCAGCAGCGAGGCGGCGAGCAGCAGCGCGATGCCGAGGTAGGAGCACGTGATGGCGAGGTTCGTCCCCGATGGCTCCGTGGCCCTCCAGGCGTCCCGGACGAACGCGACGAGCAGGGGGACCGCGAGCAGCTGCGCGGCCGTGAGCGCGGTGAGGACGGGCCGGAGCGGCGAGGTGCGCGCGGCCGAGAACCGGAGCCCGAAGGTGAGCGCGGCGCCGACGACAAGCGCGCCGATCTCGACGGGTCGCAACGCGAGCCCCGCCGCCAGCAGCGCGAGGATCGCGACGCCGGCCACGCACTGGAGCACGATTCTGAGGGCAGTCGTGGGGACTGCGGCGGTAGGAGGAGTCAGCCGCTCGCGGGCGAGGACGATCGCTCCCGCGACGGAGGCCGCGGCGATCAGCAGGTTCGCGATGGTGACGGCAAGCGCCCCAGGAGCGCTCGCGGCAGCGCACAGTGCGAGGAACGATCCCGCCGCCGCGAAGGCGGGGGTCAGCTGCCGGACCCGGCCGGGCACGAGCTGCAGCAGCCCTGCCGCCACGGCGAGCCCGAGCGCACCGCCCGCGATGGCCCACCAGGTGCGGAGCTCGGCGCCCGAGAGCGCCTGTGCCATGCCGGCCTGGTCAGCGGCGGCGAAGGACAGCACGGAGTCGGCTGAGACGACCGAGAGGCCGAGCGAGATCACCGGAACCGCAGCCGCTGCGAGCGTCGTGAAGCTCAGCGAGGTGACCGCGAGCTGCAACGCGGCGGCTTGCGGGCGTGCTGTCGCGGCGAGTCGGGATCTGAGCACCTGGGCAGCGGCCAGCAGGATCGGGATGAGCGCAAGCGAGAGCGCGAGGCGCGCAGCCCCGGTGAAGCTCAGGGGGACGGCCCCGAGCGAGAGCGCCGTCAGGATGCCGAAGGCGATGAGGAGGCTGCGCGCGGCGAGTGCTCCGCGTTCCTGGCTGACGAGCCAGGCGAGCAGGGCCGCCGAGGCAGCCGCGATGAGGAAGAGGAGCGCATACCCGAGCCAGGGGTCGTTGCCGGTTGCCGCCGCCGCGCCGCAGAGCACGCCGCCGGCGAGTGCTACGACGCCCGTGACGGCGAGGATCCAGCGCTCGAGCGAGCGCGGAGTTGCACTGGTGAACGAGTCGGCGGCGGGTGGGCCCTGTGTCGGGGCCGAGACGGGCGGCCTGACGCGCAGCAGGACGTGCAGCGCGGAGGCGGCACCGGCCAGCACGAGCGCGAGCACCAGGCGCTGCACGGGGGACAGGAGCGTGGAGGTGGCTCCGGCCGCGGTGAGCGCGAGGGCGGGCAGCACGGTGAGGCTCGCGGCTATGCCCGGGGCGCGGAGGTGCGAGAGGCGGTGCCAGGCCTCGAAGGCCGCCGTCGCGACGAGGAGGCCGATGCCCCAGTAGAGCGTTCCCGGCACGTCGCCGGCACCGAGGAGACCCGTGGCCTGGACGGCCCACACGTCGAGGACGACCAGCACGACACCGAGCGCGCCGATCCCCTCCGCCGTGGCCGAGAGCCTCCGGCGCTTCAGGATGCTGGCGGTCGCGATGACCGCGAGTGTCACGCCGGCGGTGATGGCCGCCTTGACCTCGACGCCGAAGACGACCCAGGCGAAGGTGAGGAAGACGACCGCTGCGATGCTGAGGAGCCCGATGCCGAGCACGAGGAGCAGCAGCTGGACGCTCGAGCGACGGGGCCGGGGCGGCTGAGCTGGCGGGGTGGGCGGAAGGTGCTGGGCCGGTGGCGCCTGATACCCGGAGGGGGCGCGCTGCGTGGCCCAGGTCTCCGTCGGCTGCGGCGTCTGATGCTGCGCCGGCGCGGGCACGTGCTGGCCGAGCTGCTGTGTGTTCTGCCCCTGCGCCTGGGGCGGAGCCGGAGCGGCATCCGCCCCGAGGTGCCCGGCGGCTCCTCCGAGGAGCCTCGCGTGGTCGGCCGCGAGCAGCGCGTCGCTTGCCTGGCTCCTGCCCTGCTCCTCCTCCCGGAGTCGTGCCTGCGCGGCTCGAGCCAGCTGGTCCTGCCGCGCCGCGTGGGCCTTCGCCCTGGCCTGCTCGTTCGCCGCGACGATGAACTCACCGCGGGCCAGGAGCGGGCCGCGCGCCTGCGCGCCGAGGTCGAGAAGATGGCTGATGACCGCCGAGTCGCGGGTGAAGCCGCAGGCGGGGCAGGACGGCCCTGGAGCGCCGTAGGTCTCGAAGCACGAAGGGCATTTGCTCGGGTCGGTGAGATCGCCGAGCGTCTTCGGGAACCGTGGCCTCTGGGCTTGTCTGCCCACTCCTGCGTCAGTCACTCTGCGTCTACCCCCGGGGTTGTCTGGGCGTCAGCCTAGCGAGCGAGCCGCGAGGATGCCGTTCTCCGGACAAGAATGGGGAGGCGAAAGCGGGAGCGGGGGAGGACTGACCGGCCAGATCAGCCGGGCAGTCGGGCCCGAGACGCGCTCAGGCGCTGACGAACGGGAGGCGCTTGCGCCAGTGGCTGATCGAGACGGCGATGCGAGACGACGTCTGCCCGTCCCACTCGACCGCGAGGCCGTTGCTGCGCATGGTCGTGGCCACGAGGCGTCCGAGCTGGTGCTCCGCCTCCGCGCGCTCTTCCGTTGTCTGCGAGGCGCTGGCCGCGAACGTGCCGAACGCGAGGAGCAGCTCCGCGTCGTCGCCTGCGAGGCGCTCCGCGTCCTGCTGGTGGAAGAAGACGTAGCCGACGTGCTTGCCGATGGTCCTCTCGGCCTCGATCTCGGCGTGCCCGCAGTTCTGGCAGCAGGCGAAGTTCATGCGCGCGACGACGCCGGCCTGCTCGAGGTCGGCGAACGCGGCTCGGAGCTTCTCGTAGTCGCCTTCGCTGGCCCAGTCGCGCTGGCAGTCGGCGAGGTCGTCCCAGGTGGCGGTGACGATCCGCTCGATCTCATCGGGACGGACGGGCAGCGCCTCGTCCTCGGCGAACGAGCCAGCGGTCTCGAGGGCCTCGTCGAGGGAGACGAAGCCGGGTCGGATGAGTTCGACGGTCCGAGCGCGGAGGGTTTCCCGCGCGTTGTGAACGCCGTGCGGCTGGTGCTCGGCCTGGGGGGTGCTCGAGGCTGGGCGGAGGTACTTGAACAGATCCACGGCGGAGACTCTACGTCTCCACGGGTGGAACGTCCAACCGTGAGCTGTTCAGGGTCGCCTTCCCGCCGAGTCTGCGGGCGCTTTCCGGCGGGCTGGGGCGAGACTTGGCGTATGACTGAATGGAATGTGCGCCCTGTCACTGCGTCGGACGAGCCGGAATGGCGGGAGCTCTATCGCGGCTACCGAGCGTTCTACGGGGTTCCCGCCGACGAGGCCAAGATCGACACCGTCTGGTCGTGGCTGAGCGACGAGGCCCACGAGTCGCACGGGTTCGTCGCGGTCGATGCGGAGGGGCACCTGGGCGGCATCGCGCATGTGCGTCGCTTCGCTCGACCGCTCTCCGCCACCACGGGGCTGTACCTCGACGACCTCTTCACCTCCCCGGCGGTCCGCGGCGGCGGCGCGGGCCGGGCCCTCCTGCTGCACCTCGGCGAGTACGCCAAGGATGCTGGCCTCAGCGTCGTGCGCTGGATCACGGCGGAGGACAACGCGACGGCTCGGCGCCTCTACGACTCGGTCGCGAAGCAGACGGCATGGGTGACCTACGACATCGTGTCGTGACCTCTCAACGCTGGGTCGCGACGGCGTCTCTCGGCGTTCACCGAATCGCGAGAGACTGAGCCTCATCGAGCCGGAGCTCGACACTTCGACGAGGAAGGCCCCTCATGCCGACACACCTCAGCCGTCTGCAGCGCGATCGCGCGCCCCGGCCGACTCGTGACGAGCTCTACGCTGCAGGCAAGGCGCTTCGCAAGACGCAGCCGCACGTCGAGCACGCCATCTTCGTCCCGGGCGAGCGCGACCCCCGGGCGATCCTCGCCGAGCAGAATGACGCGAGACTGCCAGAGCTCGTGGCGCTGCGCATGGGGCGGATGCTCGACAGCCCGTTCACGTTCTATCGCGGCACCGCCGCGATCATGGCGCACGACCTGTCACAGGGGGCGAGCACCGGCATCCAGGTGGTGGCGTGCGGCGACGCGCACCTCAGCAACTTCGGGCTTTTCGCCTCGCCGCAGCGCACGCTCGTGTTCGACCTCAACGACTTCGATGAAGCCGCGTCTGCGCCGTGGGAGTGGGATCTGAAGCGGCTCGTGGCGAGCGTGGTCGTCGGTGCCCGAGACCTCGGACTCACCGAGGAGCAGACGAGGAAGGCGGCGAGGAGGGCCGCGGCCGCCTACCGGGAGGGGATGCGCGAGATGGTCGGCCACTCGGTCCTCGACCGCTACTACCTGCGGCTCGACACCGACGTGGCGCATCCCTCGTTCAGGACGGAGGCACAGGACGTGCTCGCGAAGGCGACGAAGAGCGCCAGGAAGCGCACGTCGCAGAAGTTCGTCGACAAGCTCACGGAGCGTGCGGCCGACGGCACCAGGCTCATCGTCGAGAACCCGCCCGTGATGACGCACATCTCACCCGAAGCCGAGGCGCGCGTCGAGGAGCTCTTCGAGCGGTACCGTGCGACGGTCGGCACCGACGTGGCGTTCCTGCTCGGCAACTTCACGCTCACGGACGTCGCGCGGCGGGCTGTCGGGGTCGGGAGCGTCGGCACCCGGTGCTTCATCCTGATCCTGACGGGGCCAGGCGGGGAGGCGCTCGTGCTGCAGGTCAAGGAGGCGCCGCCGTCGGTGCTCGAGGCCTACGGTCACGTCGACCCGAGGAGGCTCCTCCAGGCGCGATCGCGCCGCGAGTACGACGAACTCGGAGAGGGGTACCGGGTGGTGAGCTGCCAGCGCATCCTTCAGGCGGTCTCCGATCCGTTCCTCGGCTACCTGCGCTTCGAAGATGAGGACGGCGTCCCAAGGGACTTCTACGTGCGGCAGTTCAGGGACATGAAGGGCTCGGTCGACCTCGACCAGCTCACGCCCTCGGAGTTCTCGAAGTACGGAGAGGCGTGCGGCACGCTCCTCGCACGCGCCCACGCGCAGAGCCCCATCGCGCCGATGATCGCCGGGTACCTCGGCAAGAGCGGCTCGTTCGACGGCGCGATGGCCGAGTGGGCGATCGGCTACGCCGAGCAGTCCGCGCTCGACTACGCGGAGCTCCTCGCGGCCAGAGACCGCGGGGAGCTCGAGGCGGTCTCCGACCGCTGAGGGTCGCGTGCGCGGCATCGCCTCGCTTCTCCGACCGCCGGTCCGGGGTGCTAGGAGGCGCGGCGCTGCTGTGCGTCGGTGGCCGCATCCGCTGAGTCGAAGGCGCTCGGCGGCTCCGGCGCGAGCCAGCCGTGCTCGCGGAGCGCGGCCACGGCGGCCTCTCGCGCCGAGTACGGCACGATGCGGCCGTCGACCTCGACATCGGCCCGGTGCCCGTGCCCGCCGACGAAGATCAGGTCTCCGACCTCGGCCAGCGCGACCGCGTGGTCGATACCGGTGGCTGAGTCGGCGATCTCGTAGAGCTCACGCTCGGGGAACTCGGCGCGGATCGTCGCGACGAGGGTGCGGCGGATGCTGTCGGGGTCTTCCGTTCGCGGGTTGTAGTCGGTGACGATGACGACGTCCGACTCCTCGCTCGCGGCGCGCGCCATCTCCGGGCGCTTTCCCTTGTCTCGGTCGCCGTCGGCGCCGAAGATCATGAAGAGCCGGCCGGGGGTGAAGGGGCGGAGGGCGCGCAGTACCGCGCGGAAGGACGCTGCCGTGTGTCCGTAGTCGACGTAGACGCGCAGCTCCGACTCGCCGGAGACGAGGTCGAGGCGACCCGGCACAACGGGGTGGAGCCCGTCAGTGGCGCTCAGTGCCTCGCGAATCTGCTCGAGCGACGCGAGTCCGGTGCCGATGACGGAGACGATCGCGAGCGCGAGGTCGAGCGCCGTGAAGGCGCCGGGGAGGCCGATGCTGGAGGTGAGCTCCTCGCCGTTCGGGCCCCGCAGGGTGAAGTCGGTGCGTTCGAGGCCCTCGGCGTCGATGTGCAGCACCCAGTCGGCGTCGTCTGCGCCCTCCGCCGTGTCTCGTGCGACCGTCACGACGGGGATCAGCGACTCGGCCGCCGCGCGGCGGCCCCACTCGTCCTCGATCGCGATGACGCCGCGCTTCGCGTGCCTCGGAGTGAAGAGCACCAGCTTCGACGCGAAATAGTTCTCCAGCGTGCCGTAGACATCGAGGTGGTCCTGCGAGAGGTTCGTGAAGATCGCGCTCTCGAAGGGCAGGCCGTCGACCCGTCCACCGTCGAGGCCGTGCGAGGAGACCTCGATCGCGGCCGCCTGCACGTCGTCCTCGGTCATCCGAGCGACGAGGCCGTGCAGGTAGTCGGACTCGGGCGTCGTGAGCCGACCGGAGAGGCGGGTATCGAGCCGCGCGTCGCCCACGATGCGCTCGACGGTTCCCGAGAGTCCGGCCTTGATGCCGAGCGAGAGGAAGAGCGCGTGCAGGAGGTAGCTCGTGGTCGTCTTGCCGTTGGTGCCGGTCACCGCGAAGAGCTGTGGTGTGGCGATCCCGGTGCCGAAGACGGTCGACGCGGCGACGCTCATGACCACGCGCGGGTTCTCGACGACGATGGCGGGCAGGTCGAACTCGGCTGCCTTGGCTGCGCCGGCCTTGTCGGAGAGCACGGCGACCGCACCGGCCCGAACGACCGCTGGCAGGAAGTCTGCGCCGTGCATCCGTGCCCCGGGAATCGCGACGTAGAGGTCACCTGGGCGGATGCGGCGGGAGTCGCTCGAGACCCCGGTCACCGTGATGGCGTCGCTCGCGGGGGAGGTGATCCCGCCGGTCGCAGCCGCGATCGTGGCAAGGGGAACAGCGTGCGGGCTGTTGGGGCGTGCGAGATCTGACTGCAATGGTGTTCCTCTCGGAGGGCGCTGGGGCGCCGCGGGTGGCCTTCACTGCAACGCCTCGGCCGACGCCGGTGCGAAGGACCTCAGTCACGCCAACGTGCAGATAACAAGAAGATAACGACGCCGCATATGCGGGTCACATGACGAACATGTGAGTCGTCTATGCGTGGCGCATGAGCCAACGAAAAAAGACCCCCTCGAGAGGGGGCCTTGTCTGGGTCGATGCTGCAGGAGGATGCTGGTCGGGGTGACAGGATTCGAACCTGCGACTTCCCGCTCCCAAAGCGGGCGCTCTACCAAGCTGAGCTACACCCCGGTGCCGATCGCGCGGCGAACCGGAGGCAATGCTACCGGACTCACGGGGCCACGCGGACCACATCCACGGCCGCGACTCGCTGGTGGAGGGTGGAGTTCACGGACCTCGCCGAGATGGGGTAGCATTCTCTTCGTCCCGATTCGGGGCTGTAGCTTAGTGGTAAAGCCTCTGTCTTCCAAACAGATGATGCGAGTTCGATTCTCGTCAGCCCCTCCAGAGAAAAGCCCGGTCAAGCCAGAGATGGCTCGGCCGGGCTTCGTGCTTCCACGCCCCCTCGGCTACTGCAGCAGCTCCCTGATGTCCTCGGCCGAGAGCTCGGTGCTGAACAGTTCGTCTTCATCGATGACAGCGTTGAAGAGCTTCGACTTGCGATCCTTGAGCGCCATGACCTTCTCCTCGATCGTGCCCTCCGCGATCATCCGGTAGACCATGACGCGACGCTCCTGCCCGATGCGGTGCGTGCGGTCGATGGCCTGCTCTTCGCTCGCCGGGTTCCACCACGGGTCGAGCAGGAACACGTAGTCGGCCTCCGTCAGGTTGAGGCCGAACCCGCCCGCCTTGAGGCTGATGAGGAACACGGGGGCCGTTCCCTCCTTGAACGAGGCGATGACCTCTGCCCGCTTCGTCGTGGCGCCGTCCAGGTACACGTAGGGGATTCCCTCGGCGTCGAGGCGCTTGGCGACGAGCTTGAGGTACGAGGTGAACTGGCTGAAGACCAGCGCCCGGTGCCCCTCGGCGGCGACATCCGTCAGGTGTTCCAGCAGTGCGTCCAGCTTGCTGGAGGGCACTGTGCCCGGCGGCATGCCGTCAAGGCCCGCCTGGATGAGCGCGGGGTCGAGCGCCAGGAGCCGCAGCAGTGTGAGTGAGCGGAACACGATGAACCGGTTCTTGTCGAGGTCCTCGAGCAGTCCGAAGAGCTTCTGGCGCTCGCGTTGCAGGTAGAGGTCGTAGAGCTCGCGGTGCTCCTCGCTGAGTTCGATGAAGAGCGTCTGCTCCTGCTTCTCCGGCAGCTCGGGTGCGACACGCTCCTTCGTGCGTCTGAGCAGGAAGGGGCGGATGCGCGCTCGCAGTCTCGCGAGCCGCTTGGCTCGCACCTCGGCGCTCGCGGGCTCGCTCAGTCCGGCACCGACACCATCGCTCACGCCGTGCCGCTTGCCTTCGATCGTGCGCACGTACTCTTCCCCGAATCGCCTCGCCGAGGGGAACAGGCCAGGGGCGGTGATCGCGAGGAGCGCGTGCAGCTCGGTCAGCGAGTTCTCGAGGGGCGTGCCCGTTATGGCGAGCTTGAACGGCACCTCGAGCTCCCTCGCGCATTCGCTCACGAGCGAGCTCGCGTTCTTCACGAACTGGGCCTCGTCGAGGACGAGTCCCGACCATCCGGTGTCTTCGGCGACGCCGCGGTAGGCCTCGAAATCGAGCCGGAAGAGGGCGTAGCTCGTGACGACGATGCTCGCTCCGTCGGCGACGTCCGCGACGCGGCGCCCTGAGCTGGCCTGGGTCGCGTCGATGATGCGCGTCGTGAGCTCGGGGGTGAACCTGGCGGCCTCCGACATCCAGTTCGAGACGACCGAGGTCGGTGCGACGACCAGCAGCGGCGCCGGCTCGCGCCCATCGGCAGCCTGCTCGCGTGCGTGCTGCACCAGGGCGAGGGTCTGCAAGGTCTTCCCGAGGCCCATGTCGTCGGCGAGGATGCCGCCGAGCTTGTTCCGCCAGAGGAACGCGAGCCAGTTGAGGCCCTCCTGCTGGTACGGGCGCAGCGCTGCGTGGAGGCCCCGGGGAGGTTCGATGGGCGAGGGGGCGTCCTCCCGCAGCTCACGAAGCAGCTCGCGCCATTCGACGGCTGGCTCGGCCTCGTCGGCGAGGTCTTCGAAGTCGGACCAGAGGCTGGCGTGCCTTCGACTGATCTGCAGACGGTTCGGCTCCCATTCGTTCAGGCCCTGCGCTTCGCTGATGAGTTCGCGCAGCGGCTCGAACGCCGGGTGCTTGAGGGAGAGGTAGCTGCCGTCGATGAGCAGCAGTCTCGGCTTCCCGAGCGCGAGGGCCTTGAAGAGCTTCGTGAAGGGGATCACCTTGCCGTCGACGGTGACGGTGACCCCGAGGTCGAACCAGTCGTGCCGCTCGGTGGGCACGGTCGTGACGGTCAGGTTCGGGGCTCCGCGGAGCTCCCGGTAGGCGGGCGGCGTGCCGACGGTCTCGATGCGGATGCCCGGGAGTCGTTCCAGCAGCGGCAGAGTCTCTGCGGCGAAGCGTGCTGCCTCGATCTGCGAGAGGGTGACCCGAGCGGGCAGGGCTGCGGGGGAGTCGACGTCGTCCGGCATCCAGTCGCGTGGGAGCATGCCTTCCTCCAGCACGCTCGAGAGTGCGGGCGGCGCGGCGAGGGACCGCGGGTTGGCCCACCTCCAGCGCAGCTCGATGCTGTGCCGGGGGCCGAACGTCGTGGTGAGGATGAGCTCGGGAGGTGTCGGCTCAGGGATGCGGACCGACGAGTCTGCGCTGCCCAGCCGCAGGTGCGCCGCGAGCTCTGGTAGGTGTGAGCGTTCGAATTCGTCGGCGTCGTCGCTCGGTACCGTGAACTCGGTCCTGCGGGCGCGTCCGGGATCGAGGAGGGTCAGCTGCTGGCGGGAGAGCCTCGTGTCGCTCTTCGCGAGGCGGATGCGGTCGGGCTCGTCGGCGTCGAAGGTGTAGAAGCCGTGGTCGCCGACCGGTCGGGTCGTCTCGAAGTCGGCGGGCGCATCCCCGATGGTGAGGAGCGGCGCCACCGTCAATCCGCTCGGGGTCCGCTTGGCGTCGAGCGTGAGGCTCGAGCCGGCTTCGAGCGTGATGCTGGCGCGCTTGCCCGTGCCGACGAAGGTGATGTCCAGGCTGATGGCCTCCTGGAGCATCGTCCAGATCACAGGGCTCTGCGCCTCGTCGAGGAAGAGCCATTCGCTGTCCTGGCCTGGTTCTGGCGGGCGCGCGGCTCGGTGCACCGCGAAGAACTGCGCGAACCACGCCTGGTGCCGCGGGTCGAGGTCTCGACGCCCGCGCAGGTGCTGCAGCTTCGCCCAGGTGAGATCGCCTTTCACCCACTTGCCACGAACCCCTTGCATGACGGGTCGTGCCCCGAGCCGGAGCTCGTCGAGCGCCGTTGCCGCACCGTCGTCGCCCGTGAACGCGCGGCGTGATGTGGGTCCGTTCCAGCGGTACATGGTGCGCGGGATGAGCTCACGCACTTCGAACTGCAGGGCAAGCGGCACGACGCGTTCGGAGGCGTTGCTCTCCACCGGGGCGGCAGGCTGCTCGAGGAGTCGCCCGAGTGCGCTGCGCCAGGACGCCTGCGTGGGACTCTCGCTCGGATTGGTCACCGGTGCAGTCTACGAACCACCACCCCCACCGGTCTTGCCTCGGCGCTCCGTGCGGCGTAACGTACAACCAAATGGTTACACAACAGCTCAGTCAGGACGACGTCAGCCGCATCTTCCAGGCCCTGGCGGATACGACGAGGCGCGACATCCTCACGCGCGTGCTGCGCGAGGAGCAGTCTGTGACCGCCCTCGCCGAGGCCTACGCGATGAGCTTCGCGGCCGTGCAGAAGCACGTCGGCGTGCTCACGAGCGCAGGCCTCACGGTGAAGCGGCGGCGAGGCAGGGAGCAGCTGGTTCGTGCCGACCGGGCGACGATCGCCCAGGCGACGCGGCTCCTCGAATCCTACGAGCGGCTCTGGCGCGACCGAGCGTCCCGCATCGACGCGCTCCTCGCCGACGACGACGAGAGCGCACCACCACCCCCGCGCGCCGACGCTGGCGAGCGGTGAACGAAGGAGAGAGCATCATGCCCGTCATCTCAACGCAGAAGGACGCGGATCAGCGCACGCTGACCGTCGTCACCGAGCACGCCGCGACCCCGGAGCGCGTCTGGCAGCTGTGGGAGGACCCCCGCCAGCTCGAGCGCTGGTGGGGCCCGCCGACCTGGCCGTCCACAGTCGACTCGTTCGAGTTCGCGCCTGGTGGCAGGGTCGTGTCGCACATGACGGGACCGGACGGCACGACGGCGGGGGAGTGGTGGGAGTTCGTCAGCATCGAACCGCACCACACGCTGTCGTTCGACAACGGGTTCGCGCACGACGACGGCTCGCGGAACCTCGACCTGCCCGTCACGCGCTGCACCGTCACGATCGAGGCTGCCGGCGACCTCACTCGCATGACCACCGTCTCCGTCTTCGCGTCTCCGGCAGACTTCGACAGCGTCATCGAGATGGGCATGGCCGAGGGCATGACGGAGGCCATGGGACAGATCGACGCCGTCCTCGCTGGCTGAATCGTCGTGCTCAGCACAGCGGCGCTCGTCGCGGCGGGAGGCCGCGACGAGCGCCGCGTGGGTTTCGGATCGGACTCTGCCTACTTGTTGACCTTGCCGACGAGGTGCTCGCCGGCGGCGACGCGTTCCGCGTCGTCACTGCCGGGGATGACGTTGCCGCGCAGCGAGCGCCCGGCGGTCTCCTTGAAGGTCAGCACCGAGATGAGACCGATGAGTCCGGCACCCGCGAGGTAGAACCCCGGGATGAGGACGTTGCCGGTCTGGTCGATGAGCCAGGTGTTGGCCGAAGCCGCGGTTCCGCCGAAGATCGCCGTCGAGATGTTGTAGCCGATCGCGAAGCCCGAGTAGCGCACCGCGGTCGGGAACAGCGCGGGCAGCGTCGACGAGATGGTCGAGATGATCATGACGAGGAACAGTCCGAGGATGCCGAGGCCCGCGATCTGCGCGATGAGCGATCCGGTCTGGATGAGCATGACCGCCGGCACGGAGAAGACGGTGAAGCCGATGCTCGCGGCGATGAGCTGCGGTTTTCGGCCGATGCGGTCGGAGAGGGCCCCGAACGGCACGATCACGGCCATCATGAGGAGCTGGATGACCACGAGCGAGAACGTCGATTCGGCGGTGCTCTGGTCGAGGGTCGTCGAGAGGTACGTCGGCATGTAGGTCAGCACGAGGTAGAAGGCGACGTTGATGAGGATCACGAAGCCGAAGAGCTTCAGCACCTGCATCGGGTAGTTCTTCAGGAGCGACACGAGCGCGCCGATGGCGGTCTGCTTCTCGCCGGGCTCCTGGGCGTCATCGACGAACGTCTCGGACTCGCTCAGGTGGCGGCGCATCCACAGGGCGACGAGGCCGAGGGGGAGCGTGAGCAGGAACGGCAGGCGCCACCAGCCCTCGAGCATCCCGTCGTCGCCGACGATGAAGGCGAGCGTGGTGCACAGGATGGCGGCGGCGCTTGCACCGGCGAGCGTGCCGAACTCGAGGAACGAGCCGAAGAAGCCGCGCTTGTCATCAGGCGCGTGCTCCGACATGAAGATCGCCGCGCCGGCGTACTCGCCGCCGGCGGAGAAGCCCTGCAGCATGCGGAGCAGGATGAGCAGGATGGGCGCTGCGAAGCCGATCGAGTCGAACGACGGGAGGAGGCCGATCGCCGCCGTCGAGAGGCTGATCATTATGATCGTGAAGACCAGCACCTTCTGGCGGCCGATGCGGTCGCCGAGCGGGCCGAGCACGATGCCGCCGAGGGGGCGCACGAGGAACGAGACGGCGAAGGTCGCGAAGGTCAGGATGAGGGCGAGCGCACCACCCTGGTCGTCGCTGAACGTGAAGAACAGCTGCGACACGTAGATTGCGAGGTAGCCGTAGATGCCGTAGTCGAACCACTCGATGGCGTTGCCGATCGCGGAACCGGCAACCGACCTCCGCGCCGTCTTGCGTTGGATTGGTGTGAGGTCGATCTCGCGGGTCAGGGGTGCAAGGGTGGCACCGGGGCCACCTCTGCTGGACTGATCAGAGGACATGGGGGTGCTCCTTGCTGAATTTTCCACACGGGTGATGTCCAAGCACAGCGCGCGGACCTGGGTGTTACCGGGAAGCCTCCGCGAGACGAAGCGCTATCAACGCGTATGCGCGCGCGGCGACGAGGAGCTCGTCGGTCCGGACGCGCTCCTCCGGCTGGTGCGCCTGCGACTTCACGTCGCCCGGCCCGAGGATGACGACGGGGATCTCGTGGTGACGGGCGATGAAGCCGCCCTCGCAGGCCGCGCTCCACCCGCCGATGCTCGAGGAGCCGCCGGCGTCGCTGACGGCCTGCACCGCTGCGGCCGGCACCACGGAGTCGGGTGGCGTCAGGAACCCCGGCATGGCCATGTCGAGGTGGCCCGTGACGGTGATGCGCTCGCTGTTGAGCATCCCGCTCCCGGCGATGGCTGCGCGGATGCGCGTGAGTACGTCCTCGAGGATGCGTTCCGGTTCCTCGTCGGGGAGCACGCGTCGATCGACGTAGAGCGTGCACTCCTCGGCGACGATCGACGTGCCGTGCCCGCCGGCGATCATGCCGACGTTCCAGCTGCCGGTGCCGATGAGGCCGGGGATGGCGGCGCTCTGCTGCGCGATGCGCCTGGCGTCGTCCTCGATGGCCTGCACCGCGATGGCGGCCGCGGCGATGGCGCTGGCCCCGTCGGCCGGGTTGCCGGCATGCGCCGCCGCACCGCGCAGCGTGATGATGAAGTTCGTGGCTCCTCGGCAGGCGACGACGGTATCGAGGCCCGTGGGCTCGGCGACGATGCACGCCGAGTATGGCGCGATCTCCTCGTCGTCGCTCACCGCGACGGCGGTCGGAGCGTCGGCGATGTAGCGGAGGGCGCCGGTCGCAGTGTCCTCCTCATCGACCGTGCAGAGGAGCGCGAGGCGGACCTCGGGTCGCTCGGCGTGCACCGCCGACATCGCCGCGACGACCGCCGCGAGACCGCCCTTCATGTCGACGGCGCCGCGGCCGATGAGCATGCCATCGATGAGACGCGGCTCGAAGGGGTCGCCGAGCCAGCCGACGCCCGCTGGGACGACATCGCTGTGCCCGAGGAAGAGGAGCGCTGGTCCGTCGCCACCGCCCAGCTCGGCGAGCAGGTTGTGTCGCCCCGGGGCGACCTCGGTGAGCGTGACCTGAGCGCCGGCCCGCTCGCACAGCGACGTGAGGACCTCGACGGTCGCCGCTTCCGTCTCGCCAGGGTTCTCGCCGCGTGCCCTGATCAGCTCCGCCGTGTCGGCGACGATGCTCTCCAGGTCGAGCCGCGAGAGCGCCGATGCCTCCGTCTGGCTCACCCCGCTCATGCAACTCCCTTCACGATGAGCTCGCGGGGAGCGCGGGTGAGGACCTCGACGCCCGTCTCGGTGATGCGGATCGACTCGGAGACCTCGAAGCCGAAGCCCGTCATCCACATGCCGGCCATGAGGTGGAACGTCATGTTGGGCTTGAGCACGGTCTCCTCGCCAGAGCGGATGCTGACCGTATGCTCGCCCCAGTCGGGTGGGTAGCCGATGCCGATCGAGTAGCCGAGTCGGGAGGCCTTGCTGAGCCCCTGCTTCGCGAGCTGGGCGTCCCAGGCCGCGACGGCGGCATCCGGAGTCTGGCCTGGGCGGAGCAGCTCGAGGGCCGCCTCGAACCCGTCGAGGGTCGTCGCCGCCACCCGCTGCAGCTCCGCGCTCGGGGTGCCGAGGCTCACGGTTCGCGCGAGCGGAGCGTGATAGCGGCGGTGCGCGCCAGCGAGCTCGAGGGAGACCGCCTCCCCGGCGACGATCTCCGCGCTCGACCACGTGAGGTGCGGCGTATCCGCCCCCTCCCCGGCCAGCATCATCGGCACGATCGACGGGTAGTCGCCCTCAGACACCCCGACTCCCGCGGCCTGCGCCGCCTGGATCTCAGCGGCGACGTCGCTCTGTCGTCTGCCGCCGCGCAGCGCGTTGATACCGACCGCCATCGCGTTCGAGCTCACGGCGGCCGCGGTCCGCATGAGGGAGATCTCCGCCTCCGACTTCACGAGACGCACCCAGTTGACCAGCTCCCCGCTGTCGACGAGGTCCCACTCGGGAAGGCGGCGCTGCAACGTCAGGAACGAGCGAACCGAGAAGAAGTGCGCCTCTGACTCGTAGCCGACCCGCATACGCCGATCTGCCTGGCCCCGCTCCCGCAGCTCGGTCGCCGCCCAGTCCATGGGGTGCACCTCCGCCCGGTGCACGAGGCTCTCGGGGTAGCCGGCGACCTGCTCGCTCGGCAGCCAGGTGGTGTGGTGCGCGCCATGCGCATCCATCGCCCGCATGACGAGGAGGAGATCACCCTCGGCCGGCACGTAGAGGAACTGCGGCATGTAGAACGACCAGGCGTTGTAGCCCGTCAGGTAGTAGAGGTTCGCGGGGTCGGTGACGAGCAGCGCGTCGAGGCCGGCGTCGCTCATGCGAACCCGAGTGTTCGCGAGCCTCACGTCGAACTCCTCGCGGCTGAAGTCTGCTGGCTGCGACATCTCGCTCCCTCTGTTGCGGCGGTCCCGAGAATCTACTCGCTCGCGGAGCCGGTCGAGTGCATGTAGTTCAATGGATGCGCGATCACTGCCCCGTCCGTCGCCCCGAGGAGCTCACGTGCCAGACAACTCGACACCAGAAGATCCTGAGAAGGACGGCGAGGTCGACTACTCGCAGCGCGACTACCAGGCCCCATCCGGCTACCGCGCACCCGACTTCGTCTCGAAGTGGGCGGCGCAGGACAGCAGGGGCGACGAGCAGCGGCTGGAGGACGAGCGGCGCGAGGCGGAGCGCGACGCCGAGGAGGCGGCCGAGGATCCCTACGCGGCTCCGCAGGAGCACACGCAGAGCTTCGACACCCCGCCTGGGCTGCCCGACCCGCCGCGCACGCTCGAAGAGCTCGATGAGGCCATCAGGCGCGATGCCGCCTCCCAGACGCCGGGATTCGTCGTCCCGGGCGCGGGAAGCAGCGAGGAGCTCACGCAGTCGGCCGACGGGCAGCTGGACCGGCAGGATCTGCTGCAGCGTGTCGCCACCGACAGCAGCTCCCTCCTCGCGAACCGAGCTCGCGACGTGCAGCGGGCGGCCTCGGCTGGCGGGTCGGGGAGCATCGCCAAGCGCCTCGGCGACCTCGCATCCGCACCACCGAGCCAGATCCCAGGAGCCCCGGCCGCCGCATCCGCCTCGACGGCCGGAGGCGGGGCGACGGGCACCGCGAAGAAGAAGGGCGGGGGCGCCTGGTTCGGGCTCATCGCCGCGATCCTGGCCCTCACGTTCGCGATCTCGGGGATCTCGTTCATCGCCTGGGTGCTCGTCGTGGTCTCGCTCATCTCGAGCATCGGCCTCCTCCGCGCGGGCGGCGGGCGGCGGGCCGTCGGGGTCATCACCCTCCTCCTGACCGTCATCGCGCTCGTGATCCAGCTGATCGGGTCGACCGGCGGCTCGATCCGGGGCGCCGTGACCGAGCTGTCCGGCGGCACCGGCACCCTCGACCTCAACGGAACGGCAAGCGTCTCCGGCACCGGCAACGCGCGGTTCGACGTCGTCCTGCCCGATGGCGCCGACGACATCGGCCTGCTGCAGGTCGAGTTCGAGGGCGAGCAGCTGCGCATCTACGACGTCGACGCCGAGGGCGAGCAGATGGGCAGCTCCTCGATCAGCGCCTACTCCGACTACTCGGGCCTCGCCGTCATCAACGACTGGATGGACGACGAGTTCCGGGCCATCGACATCGAAGCGGAAGGGGAGTGGACCGTGACGCTCGTCTCCGTCGACACGCTCCCCTCGTTCGACGCCGAGTACTCGGGGACGGGCCAGGAAGTGCTCCTCTACGACGGTGCCGGGGGCGACGCGACCTTCACGTTCGAGCCCGACCAGAGCGTCACGATCGACACGTTCGGCGCGGACGGCTGGTACGAGAACATCAGCGAGGTGACGTCGCTCACGCGGCCGTTCGAGGCCGGCCCGACGATCATCCGCATCGAGCCGTACGAGGAGGAGACCACCTGGAGCATCAGCTTCGACGGGGCAGCGCCGTCGCCGACTCCGACGCCCTGACTCGCTGCGCTCAGTCCTGCCGGCGATACCGCAGCTCGGGGCGCCCGCGCTTGCCGTAGACCGGCTCCAGCTGGGCGAGTCCTCGCGCACAGAGGTGGTCGAGGTAGCGACGGGCCGTGACCCGAGAGAGGCCGCAGCGCTCGGCGACCTCGAGCGCGGATTGCCACTCGGGATGCAGCTGCGACGCGACGAGCTTGATGGTCGGCTCCGACAGCCCCTTCGGGAGCGGGCGGCTGCGGCCAGGTGGTTGTGCCTGCGCTCCCTGCCGGTCGCCGCCCGTCGTCTGCGCGCCCGCACGGCGAGCGAGCATCCCGTCGATGTCCTGCTGTCGCAGCGGCGAGGTCTGGGCCGGCGTGGACGCCCGGGGCGGAGCGACGGTGCGGGTGTCGCGGTAGTTGGCGAGGCGCGCCTCGAAGTTCGCCTTCGAGAACGGCTTCACGAGGTAGTCCGAGATGCTCGCCGTCGCGAGCTGAGCGACAGAGAGCCGGTCGTTGGCCGAGGAGATGATGATGGCGTCGAACGAGTCCCCGAGGAGGTGGCGCAGGCGACGCAGCACCTCGACGCCGCTGAAGTCGGGCAGGTGCACGTCGAGCAGCACGAGGTCGATGTCCGTGCTCGCGGCGACCTCGAGGGCTTCCTCTCCGGTTCCCGCCACCGCGACGACCTCGAAGCCGTCGACGCCCGCGAGCATCCGCTCGTGCAGGCGCCTGACGGCGGTCTCGTCGTCGACGATGAGGGTGCGGATCGTGGTCACTGGTCCATCCTCCCAGTGCTCGCCGCTTCCGAATCCGCGTCAGCCCGCGTGCTCGCGTTCGGAAGCGTCGCGACGAAGCGGGCCCCGCCGAGCTCGCTGTCCGCGATGACGAGCGCACCGCCGTGCGCCTCGGCGAGGCGGCGCACGAGCCCGAGGCCGACGCCGCGAGGGATCTCGAGGCCGTCCCTCGTCTCGGTGGTCTTCGTCGAGAAGCCAGCCTCCGTGATCCGGTCGCGCAGCTCTGGAGCGATGCCCGGCCCGCTGTCGTCGACCTGGATCCGGAGTCCATCACCCTCCTCCTCGATGGCGACGCGGACGACCCCGTGCTCGCCCTGTGTCTCGACGGCGTCGACGGCGTTGCGGACGAGGTTGCTGAGCACCGTGGCGGCATCGTCGCCGAAGGCGAGCCCCGTTCCCGTGCGGTCCTCGATCTCGACGTCGGCCTGCAGGTGCCCGCCGTGCTCGCAGAGGCGCGCGCTCGCGGCGGCCAGGATGGCGCGGACACGCACCGGGGCATCTGCGAGCGTCTCCTCGAGATCGGGCGCCGCGGCGAGCGAATCGACGGGCGTGAGCGTGCGGATGTAGTCGAGCGCCTCCTCGCGCTCGTCGACCTCGATGAGGCCGAACAGCACATGCAGGCGGTTGGAGAACTCGTGCGTCTGCTCGCGCAGCGCGGACGCCAGACGGCGCTGCGTCTCGAACTCCTGCGCCGCGACGGTGAGCTGGTCGAACCGGCGGCCGAGGAGGAGGGAGACTCCCGCGGCGCAGGCGAGACCGAACAGGCCTGCGCCGACAACCCAGGGGACGACCTGCCAGATGCGTTCCTCGAGCTGCGCCGAGATGGAAGATTCGAGGATGCCGACCGAGGCGGTGCCGACGACGACGCCGTCGCGCCAGACCGGCACCTTCGCGCGCAGGGTGGGGCCGACCGTGCCGACCTCGGTGCCGACGAAGGTCTCCCCGCCCAGCGCGATGCTGGGGTCGGTGGAGACGAGTTCACCCCGCCGCTCCGGCACGGGGTGCGTGATGCGGATGCCCGCATCGTCGGTGATGACGACGTAGTCGACTCCTGCCGACTCGGAGACGAGGTCCGCCAGTGGCTGCAGCGTCGCACCGGCATCCGGGGACCCGACCGCCTCGACGACGGCAGGCAGCTCGGCGAGGCTCATGGCGACGTCGAGCGCGCGCTCCCCGGTCTCCTCGCGGATCGAGGTGTGCTGCACCTGGAGGGCGACGAGCAGCGTCGTGAGCATGCAGATCGCCACGATGGAGAACTGCACGGCGACGAGTGTGATCACGCGCGGTCCGCGCAGCGCCGTCAGGCCGCCGATTCGTGCTCTGTCCATCCCTGCACCCCCTCGTGTCCCGACTCTCGGCGACGGGCCCGCGTGTCCACAAAGACCACAAAGGCCAGAACCCGCCGACGGTCACCGCCGGTGCAATCGTAGACAGAAGCGCAGACCAGCGCGGCGACAGAGTCGTTGCCAACGGAAGGAATACTCCATTGAGTAGAACAAGACTCCCGAACAAGCTGCTCACCTCTCTCTTCGCGATCATCACGGTTGCCGTCCTCGGCTTCGCGGTCGTGGATGCGAGCAGTGCGGGTGCCGGAGCCTCGGCCAGGAGCAAGCTCACGATCATGGCACCGGCCGCCCCAGGCGGCGGCTGGGATGCCTTCGCACGCGAGGCGCAGCAGGCGATGCGGGCGAACGGCATCGTCAACAACGCCCAGGTCGTGAACGTGCCAGGCGCTGGTGGAACGATCGGCCTCAGCCAGCTCCTGCAGATGCAGGGTCGCGACGACCTGCTCATGGTGACGGGCGGCGTCATGGTCGGCGCGACGGTCCTCTCGAACACGGGGGAGTCACTCGCAGACACCGTGCCCATCGCGCGCCTCGCCGACGACTACAACGCGCTCGTGGTGCCGGCCTCATCGCCGTACAACACCCTCGAGGAGTTCGTCGAGGGCATGAAGGCGGACCCGGGCAAGCACTCGATCGCCGGCGGCTCGCTCGGCGGCATCGACCACCTGCTCAGCGGAATGCTGGGCAAGTCGATCGGCGTCGACCCCAAGGACGTCAACTACGTCGCCTACTCGGGCGGCGGCGAGGTGCTCTCCTCGCTCCTGTCCAGCACCACGGCGGCGGGCCTGTCCGGCTACAACGAGTTCAGGGACCAGATCGAAGCGGGCACCCTCAAGGCGCTCGCCATCTCGGCTCCGGAGCCCGTCGACGGCATCGACATCCCCACCTTCAAGCAGGAGGGCGTCGACGTCGCGATGGTCAACTGGCGCGGAGTGGTCGCCCCTCCCGGCATCGACGACGCGACTCGCGACGAGCTCATCGACATCGTCACCGAGCTCGAGAACAGCCCCGAATGGGCGGAAGCGCTGGACCGGAACAACTGGACGGACAGCTTCCAGCCCGGCACCGATTTCGAGGACTTCCTCGTCGGTGAGACAGATCAGGTCACCGCACTCGTGAAGGAGCTCGGACTATGAGTACGCTGCAGAATCCACGCGAGGCGCAGAGCCCGCGTGAGACGGACGGGCCCGGAACGGGCAGCATCTCGACTGAGGGCCGCTCGTGGTGGCACGGCCGCAGCGAGCTCGGCGTCGCCGCCTTCGTCTTCGTCTTGGCCTGCGTCTTCGCGATCGGCACGGCCACCATGGATGTACCGGCGACGGCCGGAGTCCCCGGCCCGCAGTTCTTCCCGACGATCGTCGTCATCCTCCTCTTCATCGTCTCCATCGCGCTCGCGATCACGGTCATCCGCAAGCCGGCCCGCGACGACGAGGACGAGGCCGGGCAGATGCTGGAGATGTCGCCCGAGCTGCTCGAGGACATCGGGCAGATCGACACGACGTCCGAGATCCGAGTGGTCACGGCCGCGGCGGGCGAAGAGCGCAAGAAGCGCACGGGCACCGACTGGAAGACGCTCGGCATCGTCTTCGCCGCACTCGCGGGAACAGCGCTGCTGCTCGAACCGCTCGGCTGGATCATCACCGCCGCCGTGCTGTTCTGGGTCGTCGCGTACGCCCTCGGCAGCAAGCGTCACCTCTTCGACATCGGAGTCGCGTTCCTCTTCTCGTCACTTGTGCAGCTGTCGTTCTCGGCGGGCCTCGGCCTCACGCTGCCGTCCGGAATCCTGAGCGGAGTCCTCCCATGGATCAGCTGACCCACCTCCTCGAGGGCTTCACAGTCGCCCTCACCCCCATCAACCTGCTGTGGCTCCTCATCGGCGCCGTGCTCGGCACCGCCGTCGGCGTCCTGCCCGGCCTCGGCTCCGCGATGGCCGTCGCCCTCCTCCTGCCCGTCACGTTCAGCCTCGACCCGACCGGCGCGTTCATCATGTTCGCGAGCATCTACTTCGGTGGGCTCTTCGGCGACTCGACGTCGGGCATCCTCCTCAACACCCCTGGCAACTCCTCGGCCATCGCCACCACGTTCGAGGGGCACAGGATGGCGAAGGACGGCCGGGCCGCCAAGGCACTCGGCACGTCGGCGATCGGCGCCTTCATCGGCGGCACCATCGCGACGGCACTCGTCGTGTTCTTCTCGCCGTTCCTCGTCCAGCTCGCCACCCAGTTCGGCCCCGCCGAGTACTTCGCGCTCGCGGCGTTCGCGTTCGTCGCGATCTCCTCGGTCGTCGCAGACTCCGTGATCCGCGGCCTCATCGCGCTCGGCATCGGCCTCGCGATCGCCCTGGTCGGCGTCGACGGCCCGTCTGGCGCTGCCCGCTTCACGATGGAGCTGCCGCAGTTCTTCGATGGCATCTCGATCATCGTCGTGACCGTCGGACTGCTCGCGATCGGCGAGGTCCTGCACGTCGCCAGCCGCATCCACCGCGAGGGCGGGCTCACGAAGATCCCCGCGTCCGGCTCGCCGTACCTCAACCTGCGCGAGTTCAAGCAGGCACTGCCTGCGTGGCTGCGCGGCACGGCCTACGGTGTGCCGTTCGGTGCGATCCCCGTCGGCGGGTCCGAGGTTCCGACGTTCCTCGCCTACGGCACGGAGAAGCGGCTCGCGAAGCGCCGCAACGACCCCGACTTCGGCACGCGCGGCTCCATCCAGGGTGTCGCCGCGCCGGAAGCCGCCGGCAACGCGACGGCAGGCACAGCGATGGGCGCGCTCCTCGCGCTCGGGCTCCCGACGTCGGCGACTGCGGCCATGATGCTCGCCGCATTCCAGCAGTACGGGATGCAGCCGGGACCGCTGCTCTTCGAGCGCAGCGGCGACCTCGTCTGGCCACTGCTCGCGAGCCTCTTCGTCGGCCTCCTCATCCTGCTCATCATCAACCTGCCGTTCGCGGCAGTGTGGGCGAAGCTGCTGCTCATTCCGCGCCACTACCTGTACGCGGGGATCACGGGCTTCGCGATGCTGGGTGTGTACGCGATCGCCTCCTCGGCCGTCGACCTGTGGCTGGCGATCGCCATCGGCGTCTTCGGGTTCGTGATGCGCCGGTACGCGATCCCGCTCGCACCCGTGCTCATCGCGGCCATCCTGGGACCCCTCGCGGAGACCGAGCTGCGGCGAGCGCTCGCCGTCAGCGAGGGCGACCTCGGCATCCTGGTCGACTCGCCCATCACGATCGCCATCTACGTGCTCATGGTGGGGGCGATCGTCATCAGCGCCGTCCAGCACCTGCGCACCCGCACCCGCGAGAAGCTGATCCTGAAAGCGAAGACGGAGGCCGTCGCCGTGCAGGCCGCAGAGCGCGAGGACGCGAAGTAGGCGGGCTGCGTCGGAAGACACGCCGCGACGGGCGGGTGGATGCGCGAGAGCGCCCCACCCG
>NZ_JADKSL010000028.1:0-37360 GCF_015351275.1 Pseudoclavibacter sp. VKM Ac-2867 | reverse complement strand
GGAGCGTCACCAGCAGCTGCTGGTGACGCTCCTCTCGTCTGCGCTTCGATCGGGGTGGGGTGCCCGCTGGGATCAGCCCAGGTGCTCGACGACGTAGTCGATCGCGCCCGTGAGGCGGCGCACGTCATCCGGGTCGACCGACGTGAACGTCGCGACCCGCAGCTGGTTGCGGCCGAGCTTCCGGTACGGCTCGGTGTCGACGATGGCGTTGGCGCGCAGCGCTGCCGCGACGGCAGCTGCATCCACCTTCTCGTCGAAGTCGATCGTCGTGACCACCTGCGAGCGCTCTGCTGGGTTCGCGACGAACGGAGTCGCGTACTCGGAGGCCTCCGCCCAGTCGTAGATGATGCCGGAGGAGGTCCGGGTGCGGTTGTCTGCCCAGGCGATTCCGCCGTTGCCGTTGATCCAGTCGAGCTGCGCCTCGAGGAGGAGCAGCGTCGAGATGGCCGGCGTGTTGAGCGTCTGGTTCTTGCGCGAGTTCTCGACGACGTGGCTGAGCTTCAGGAAGTCGGGGATGTACCGCTCGGAGGCGGCGATGCGCTCGATGCGCTCGATCGCAGCCGGGGATGCGATCGCGAGCCAGAGGCCACCGTCGGCGCCGAAGTTCTTCTGCGGGGCGAAGTAGTACACGTCGGTCTCGCTGATGTCGATGTCGACGCCGCCCGCGGCACTGGTCGCGTCGATGACCGTCAGGGCGCCCTCATCGCCGTGGACGCGACGGATGGGGGCCATGGCTCCCGTCGAGGTCTCGTTGTGCGGCCACGCGTACACATCGATGCCGGCGACTGCCTCCGGTGAGGCGATCGTGCCCGGCTCGGCGGAGCGCACGTCCGGGGCCGTGAGCCACGGGGCAGCTGCAGCCTTGGCGAACTTCCCGCCGAACTCGCCGAAGGTCAGGTTCTGCGCCCGCTCGGAGATGAGGCCGAAGGCCGCGGAATCCCAGAATGCGGTGGACCCGCCGTTGCCGAGCAGCACCTCGTAGCCGTCGGGGAGACGGTAGAGCGAGGAGAGGCCCGCGCGTACGCGCCCCACGAGGTCCTTGACGGGTGCTTGGCGGTGGGAGGTGCCGAGGATGCTGGTGGCTCCTGCGACGAGATGGTCGATCTGCGCGGGCCGTACAACCGACGGGCCGCAGCCGAATCGGCCGTCGAGCGGAATGAACTCTGTCGGGATGCGAATGTCAGGCATGCTGCAAGCCTATGCGCGCAAGCGGGCTCGCTCGCCGCTAGGCTTGGCAGACCAATGCAACGGAGGGTGGCGGGGCGTGACCAATCTGGTGGACACCACGGAGATGTATCTCCGCACCATTCTCGACCTCGAGGAAGAGGGCATCACCCCGCTTCGAGCTCGCATCTCTGAGCGGCTCGGCCACTCGGGTCCCACGGTGTCGCAGACGATCGCGCGCATGGAGCGCGACGGACTCGTCTCGGTCGCAGGTGACCGCAGGCTCGTGCTCACGACCGACGGGCGCGCCAAGGCGACGCGCGTGCTGCGCAAGCACCGCATCGCCGAAGGCCTCCTTGCCAACGTCATCGGTCTCGACCTCGCCCAGGTGCATGAAGAGGCCTGCCGCTGGGAGCACGTCATGAGCGACGAGGCTGAACAGCGGATCTTCGAGATGCTCGGCCGCCCCAGCGAATCGCCGTACGGCACGCCGATCCCGGGACTCGTCGAGTTCGGCGCCGAGCCTGCCGAGGAGTTCCTCGCCGGCGTCGTGAGCGTCTCGGCGCTCCTCGAGGAGTCTGCGCGCGGAGCCACCTCCACGGAGCCCGTGCTCGCGAAGGTGCGTCGCCTCGGCGAGCCCGTCCAGTCCGACCTCCAGACGCTCACGCTCCTCCGCGAGGCTGGTGTGCTTCCTGGCACCGAGGTCACCCTGCAGCGCCGCGGCGCGTGGATCGGCCTGCTGCCTGCTTCTGGCGGCATCGGCGTCGAGGTCTCGCTCGAAACCGCCGAGCACGTGTACGTGGATGCGATCCTGAGCCCCGAAGGTGCGCTAGGCTGAGATCTGGTCACGGCCAGCTGAAGATCTCCTCCGCATTCTGCGGGCCTTCAAGCGCCTGACTTTCCCGGAAACTCAGGGTTCGTTACCTCGGCGTTAGGGTTCTGACACCGAAGCGTGACAATTCACAGCTTTTCCACTAGTGTTGTCCGAGTCATGAGCTATGCAGTCTGCATAGCTGGCAGGCCGAGGCGCCGTATCCCGCTCCTCGACCTAGCTCCCCCTGGTAACAGGCAAGAGCGGGATCGGCTCCCAGGAGTCAGGCGCTGGAGGAACGACTTGGAAAACTTGACGAACGCCACGGCACCGCTGACGCGACGCCAGGCTCGTGAGATCGAGCGCCGCACGGGCCAGCGCCCAGTGGCGACTGTCGGTGTCGCGGGTGTGTCCGCGCCGGTGATCGAGGCTTCGGTCGCAGAGATCAACTCGGCATCCGTGCCGACGCCCTCTGCGTCAGCATCCTTCGTGCACGACACCGCGCACATCCAGCGCAACGAGCTCGGCGCACTTGTGTCGGTGCTCCCCACGACCACTGCGCTCCCGCAGGTCGCCGGCGATGAAGCCGTCGAGCAGCTCGCAGAGGTCATCGACATCCCCGAGGCGTTCACGGGCCGCTCCGTGAGCATCCGCGCTGCGAAGCCGGCGTCGCTCGTCGCTCGTCAGCGTCGCCGCACGGCTGGTGGCTTCGCCGCTGCAGCAACCGTCGCGGCCATCGCCACGGCGGGCGTCGTCGTGCCGGCGGCAGTCGCCGATGGTAACAACGCCAGCCAGGCGCAGGCCAACCTCCTCGCCGCCACCACGGTCGAGACCGAGGCGCCGGCGGCTGAGGCCGACGCAACCGCTGAGGCTCCGGCAGAAGAAGTTGTCGAGCAGGCCTCCGTCGACCTCGTCGCCGCTCCAGAGGTTGCGGTCGACCGCACCGAGACCAGCGTCGTGACCCTCTCGAGCGACCAGGTCGCCGAGGTCGTCGCAACGCCTGAGCCCACGGCAACAGCAGACTCGAGCGCCTCCACGGGCGGCACGACGTCGACCGGCGGCAGCACCTCGGGCAAGACCAACACCGCATCGACCGGCGGACAGAGCGTCGACTCGTCGAGCGTCTCCGCCGCGGCCATGAGCTACGTCGGCAGCTACTTCGGCTCGTGCGACCTGCTCACCCAGGCCGCCTACGCAGCAGTTGGCATCTCGCTGCCGCGTGGCGTCTCCGCGCAGGCGGCAATGGGCACGCCCACCTCCAACCCGCAGCCCGGCGACCTCGTCGTCTGGCCGGGCGAGCACATCGGCATCTATGCCGGCAACGGCATGGTCATCGATGACCCGGGCTACGGCGGACGCTCCGTGCAGTACCGCTCGATCTCGTGGGGCAGCCCCTACTACGTGTCGCTCCGCTAAGGAACGAACCACCTCGACAAACGCGCTCAGCTTCGGCTGGGCGCGTTTCGTCGTTACTCCGGCGTGACCGCTCATGCATCCATTTGTGATCTGACCGTGACAATTTCGTGACCTTTGTGTAGGCTCGGACGCGTCGAGGATGCCGGTTCCAACGGTGTTCGAAAGCACCGAGGAGAAGTCTTGAGCACATCGAGCACGCCGCGTACGGACAGCACCACCGTGCTGACCCGCCGCGAAGCCCGCGCGATCGAGCGGCAGACCGGAGTCCGTCCCGTTGTCACGTCGGCCGTGGCCGGGGTCTCTGCCCCCGTCATCGAGGCCTCCGTCGCCGAGATCGCCTCCGCCGCCTCCACTCCTGCCGTCGCCTCTGCGCCATCGGTGCATGACACGGCTCGCATCGAGCGAAACGGCCAAGGCGCCCTCGTCTCGGTCCTGCCGTTCTCGCAGCTCGCGGCCGACGCGACCTCGGAGTCGCAGGGGCTCATCGAGCACTCTGAGCCCGCCGCCGTCACGGACATCTCCGAGGCCTTCACCGGGCGCTCCGTAAGCATCCGCGCCGCAAAGCCGGCCGCCCTCGTCGCGCGGACCCGCCGTCGCACCGCCGCCAGCTTCGCCGCTGCGGCAACCGTCGCTGCGGCCGCGACTGCCGGGATGGTCGTCCCAGCGGCCGTCGCAGACGGGCAGAGCGAGGTGCAGTCCCAGGCCAACCTGGTTGCAGCCACGTCGCCAGACGCTGCCGCGACGGCACCCACATCAGACCCAGTGCCAGCTGCCGAGGAAGCCGCCGTGGAAGAAGTGGCCCTCGTCGCTGCACCTGAGGTTGCCGTCGACCGCACGGACTCCACGGTCGTCTCGATCTCCAGCGATGATCTCGCTGCCGTCGCCGAGACGCCGACGCCAACTCCGACGCCAGAGGAGACCCAGGCTCCTGCGGAGTCGAGCTCGTCGACCTCGAGCAACACGTCCTCCGGTGGCAGCACGAGCAGCCAGACGTCCTCGTCCTCGTCTTCGGGGTCCGCGGCACCGAGTGCTGGGTCCGGCAATGTCGACACCTCGAGCCTCATCGCGGCGGCGCACAGCTACGTCGGGTCCTACTTCCCGGCCTGCACTGACCTCACCAAGGCGGTCTACGCGACGCAGGGCATCTCGCTCTCGGGGTCCGTCAGCAACCAGATCGCTGGCGCACGCCAGACCTCGAACCCGCAGCCGGGTGACCTCGTCGTGCAGCCAGGCGCGCACATCGGCATCTACGCCGGCGACGGCATGGTCATCGACTCTCCCGGGTACGGCGGCAAGGTCGTCCAGTACCGCTCCATCTGGTGGGGCAACCCGGTGTACTACACCTTCAACTAGGCATCTCGAGCTCCGGCTCCTTCTGACCTGCAACGCCGCGCGCAGCTTCTGCTGCGCGCGGCGTTCTGTCGTTGTGATCAAAATGTGATGATTTGCGACCTGACTGTGACCTGAGCGTGACATTTTCGTTATAAACGGTTACGCTCGTGGAAGTCCAGGGCACCAACGGGTGCTCAGCTCCACCCGAAGGAAATCCATGAGCACCACGCTGACTCGTCGCGAGGCCCGCGCCATCGAACGCCAGACCGGTGTGCGCCCAGTCGCAGACGCCACGCAGTCGCTGAGCGCAGTCGCGCTCGCCTCCGTCGCCGGCACCCAAGCCCCCGTCCTGCTGCAGCCCGAAGAGACGGGCCGTATCGAGCGAAACGCGATGACCTCGCTCCTCTCCGTAGTCCCCGCAGATCGAGTCGCGACCGCGGCGACCGAAGTCGAGGCGCCCAGCGTGCCCGCGGCCTTCACCGGGGAGCGGGCCATGACGGTTCGCGCTCCACGCCCCAGGCAGCTCGTCGTCCGCCGCCGCGTCGCCGGAACACTGGCCGCAGCCGCCTCGCTCGCCGCGGTCACCGCGGTCGGAGCCGTCGTGCCGAGCACCATGGCAGCGCCTGCGCCCGCCAGCGAAGCCAGCCTCTCGAACGCAGTGGCCGCATCGGGTGACACCAACGCAGATGCGCAGACCGAGCAGGCGAGCGTCGAAGCGGCCATCGCCGACGCCGTCGCCGATGCCACCCCCGCCGTCGCGGCACCGGAGACCGTGACCGATCGCACGGAGACCGCGGTCGTGAGCATGAGTGCGGATCAGGTCGCCGCAGTCGCGACGCCAGAACCCACTGCAACCGCAGACGCCGCCGCAGCCGACACGAGCGGCGCGAGCAGCTCCGCCGGCCAGAGCGTCGCCGGCTCGAGCGTCGTCGAGACCGCATCGCAGTTCATCGGCGTCTCGCCGTACGTGTTCGGCGGGGCCACCCCAGACGGCTTCGACTGCTCGGGTCTCGTGAAGTACGTGTTCGGCCTCCACGGCATCGACGTGGCACACGGCGTCAGCGCACAGGCGGCGGCGGGCACACGCGTCTCCGACCCGCAGCCGGGTGACCTCGTCATCTTCCCGAACTTCCACGTCGGCATCTACGCCGGCAACGGCCAGATGATCGACGCTCCCACCGAGGGCCGCATGGTCGAGCTCGGTGGCCTCGACGCTGGCGGAAGCTACTACTTCGTCCGCCTGTGAGCGACGCGTCTCCCACATGCGGGAGGGGCAGCTCCCTGTCTTCGGTCTTTCTGGCCGGTGAACAGGGAAAGCTGCCCCTCCCGCATTCTGCATCCGTGGTCTACGCTGTTGCCAGATCGACGACACTCGGGAGCGTCAATGAGGGCACGCAGCGGCATCCACGCCAAGGATGCGCGCGCGTGCTCAGCCCTCGACGTCTACCAGAGCGGTGAAGCCTGTCAGACCGTTCGAATACAGGCCGACGAGTCTCGTCCGTCCATCTACCTACTCGATTCAAGGGTGCCGCCGATCCGGGCGGTGCCCTTTTTTCGTACGGATGCGAAAGCAGGTCCAGCATGCGAACCCTCGTCCTGAACGCAGGCTACGAACCGCTCGGGGTGGTCTCCGACAGGAGGGCACTCGTGCTCGTGCTGCACGGCAAGGCCAGTGTGATCGACGTCGATGAGGACCATCCGGTGCTGGCCTCAAGTGGCGTCTGGGAGCGGCCGCGCGTCATCCTGCTGACCAGGTACGTGCGCGTTCCCATGGCCCGCATGCAGCCGGTGAGTCGCAAGGGCGTGCTGCGCAGGGACGCGAACCGCTGCGGCTACTGCGATGGCTTCGCGAACACGATCGACCACATCCTGCCGCGGTCGAGGGGCGGGCGCGACAGCTGGGAGAACCTCGTCGCCTGCTGCCTCAGGTGCAACAACGTCAAGGGCGACAAGACGCCGGGGGAGATGGGCTGGCGGCTTCGCCTCACACCGAGACCCCCGCGGGCGACCGGCTGGTCGCCGCGAAGCGTCGAACGAGAGCTGCCCGAGTGGGCGGCGTACCTCCCCGCCGCCTAGCACGTGTCTGACAGCGTCTCGCCTGCTCCGCTCGTCCTGATCGAGCGATCTGCTGTCAGGCTCTCCTAGCTCGTTTCCGAGAGCGCCACTGCCCTCTCCTTGAACGCAGCGGCACGCTGGTGCAGCTCGCGGTCGAATGCTGGCTTGGTGGCGGCTCCGAGCGTGGACGCGAAGACGGGCGACGCGAGCTTGTACGTGAACTTCCACGTGGCCTTCGTGCCGCCCTCGACGGCCTCGAATCGCCAGCCCTCGCCGAACGAGGTCAGCCATGCCGGCCCCTTCACCATCTCGGCGGAGCTCACGAGCGGGGCGTGCACCACTCGAAGCTCGAGGATCATGCGCCGCCCTCCCGGGGTCTTCGTGAAGAAGTGCGCTCCGGAGACGGGTGCCGCGGCGCCGCGGATGAACTCGCTGCGGATGACGCCCGGATCCCAGCTCCGAGCCTCGCCGACGGTGTGCGCGAGCGCGAAGGCCGCTTCGACGGAGAGGGGCACGACCACGGACGCTTCCAACTGAGGCATGGCACCAAGTCTAGGAGTGACTAGCCTGGTGCCATGACTGATGCCGACGCCCGTATCGAAGCCGCACGCAGAGCCCTCGAGGAGGCCACAGCTGCGCTCGCGGCCGCCGAGGCCGAAGCGAAGACCGAGAGCGCGACTGCCGCGCAGACAGACCCGGCCGGAGCGCCCGACCCGGCATTGCCCGCGGCGCAGGCCGAGCCGCCAGCTCCCGCCGAGTCCGCCGGCCCGTTGGACGCGCAGCAGCTCGAGACGGTTCGCGCCGGCTACGCGTTCGAGGGCGCCGCGCTCGAGATCGGAGCGATCGTCAACGGTGAGGCGCTCGCAGACGTTCCCGTGCGTATCCCGCTCGCCATGACCAACCGTCACGGCCTCGTCGCCGGCGCAACGGGCACTGGCAAGACGAAGACCCTGCAGGTGCTCGCCGAGCAGCTCTCCGCCGCCGGCGTGCCCGTGTTCGCGGCCGATATCAAGGGCGACCTCTCCGGGATCGCGACGCCAGGCGAGCCGAGCGACAAGCTCCTGGCGCGTACGAAGGGCATCGGGCAGGACTGGGTTCCGGCGGCCGCACCCACCGAGGTGTTCTCGCTCGGCGGGCGAGGCATCGGCGTCCCCATCCGAGCGACCGTCTCGAGCTTCGGGCCGCTCATGCTCTCGAAGGTGCTGGGGCTCAACAAGACGCAGGAGTCGAGCCTCGGCCTCGTCTTCCATTTCGCCGACGAGCAGGGCCTTGCGCTCGTCGACCTCTCCGACCTGCGGACCGTGCTGCAGTACCTCACGAGCACCGAGGGCAAGCTCGAACTCGAGGGGATCGGCGGGCTCTCGAAGCAGACGGCAGGTGTCATCCTGCGCGAGCTCGTGAACTTCTCGGAGCAGGGCGCCGACATCTTCTTCGGGGAGACCGAGATCGACACCCGCGAGTTCCTGCGGGTGACGAACGAGGGGCGCGGCGTCGTCAGCCTCCTCGAGCTGCCCGGCGTCGCCAGCAACCCCGCGCTCTTCTCGACGTTCCTCATGTGGCTGCTCGCCGACCTGTTCAACGAGCTGCCCGAGGTCGGGGACCTCGACAAGCCGAAGCTGGTCTTCTTCTTCGATGAGGCGCATCTCCTGTTCTCGGGCGCCTCCAAGGCGTTCATCGAGCAGATCACGCAGACGGTGCGGCTCATCCGCTCCAAGGGGGTCGGAATCTTCTTCGTCACGCAGACGCCGAAGGACGTTCCTGACGACGTGCTCGCGCAGCTCGGCTCGCGCATCCAGCACCAGCTGCGTGCGCATACCCCCGACGACGCGACCGCGCTGCGCCAGACCGTGCGCACCTACCCGAAGAGCGGGTACGACCTCGAGGAAGTGCTCACGCAGCTCGCGACGGGCGAGGCGATCGTCACCGTCATGAACGAGAAGGGCGCCCCGTCGCCGGTGGCGTGGACTCGCCTCCGCGCCCCGCAGGCCTCCATGTCGCCGACGCCGGAGGACGGCCTCCGCCAGCTCGTCGCCTCGTCGTCGCTGTACCCGCGCTACTCGCAGGTGCTCGATCCGCAGTCGGCGCACGAGGTGCTGACGGCCAAGATGAACGCCGCGGCGGAGCGTGAACGGGCCGAGGCCGCGGCGATCGAAGCGGAGAAGCAGGCGGCGAAGGACGCGAAGGAGCGGGAGCGCGCGGAGAAGGCGGCCCGCTCGCGCACGCAGACTCGCACGACCACCAGGTCACGGCCGGATGCGGGCAGTGGCAACGTCGTGAGCGACATGCTCGGGTCCCGGACCGGCCAGACGATCGTCCGCGAGGTGGTGCGCGGCGTGTTCGGCACGCTCTTCAAGAAGCGCCGCTAGCTCGGCGGGCGAGACCCAGGCGGAGTACGACGAAGGCGGGTGACGGATCTCTTCGATCCGCCACCCGCCTCAGGCTGCGGTCTGGTCGCTAGCTGAGCGCACTCGAGCCGACATCCACAGCGAACTCGGTCCCGCCTTTGAGGGCGGAACCGGCGCGACGCCCTCAGGCCGTGGCGACGATGGGGACACCCTCGCTCGGCTGCACGACGACGAAGCCGGGCCCGTGGAACGCGAGCTGGAACGACTCGCCGGAGCCGCGGCCGATGAGCGAGCCCATCTTGAAGTCGTTCTTGATGGTCGGCTGCAGGTTCTGCGACCAGCAGATCGCAGCCTGGGGGTCGACGAAGGTCGGCTGCACCGAGCAGTCGAGGACCATAGGTGGGCCGTCGCTCGAGACGGCCACGGTGCCGTGGCCACCGACCTCGAGGTTGAAGAGGCCGCCCGTCATCATGCCCGCGTTCGCGAGCATCTTGATGTCCCACTGCAGGTTCGCGTCGAAGGCGAGCAGGTTGGCGGTGTTGATGGTGATGCCCTCACCTTCGAGGACCAGTGTGAAGACGTCAGCGGCCTGGCGGGCGAAGAACACCTCACCCTGCCCCCCGACGCGCATGAGCGAGCCGCCCTCGCCGGAGACCATCTTCTTCATGAACTTGCCGAGGCCGCCTGAGCCCTCGTGCTTGAACTCGAACTGGCCCTGGTAGGCGACCATCGCGCCCTTGGCTGCGAGAACCTCAGGTCCGAAGCCGACGCGGAGCATCTTCTTCGATTGCAGCACCCAACGCTCGGTGCTCTGGCTCTCCCGGTTCGCTTCCGCGAATAGCTCGCTGCGCATGCTGAGTCTCCCTGATCTGTGGTTTCTCGGACGTCCGATGGCTGTATTCGCAGGGCCCGTGGCCCCGCTGTTCGGCATCCTATTGCCGTTCGCTGGCGTGGCGCATGGGGAGTGCTCCCCATGCGCCACTGGAGCCGTTCAGGCTCGTGCTGTAGTGCCGGGGCCTCGCGGTTTGCTCGGCCTGTTAGCTCAACGCGATCTCGTTGGGTGCGCCGGGGAGCGTCGCGGAGGTCGTGATCTCCTCGGTCTCCAGGTTGACGGCGTGGACCGTGCTCGTCGCCGGGTCGGTGACGTAGGCGACGCCGTTCTGCACCTTGAGCGCGGGGTGTGCGTCCTGCCATTCGGCCGGCCCCTCCCACGCGTCGATCACGGGGATCGAGGTGATGGGCGAGCCGTTCTCCTCTGAGAAGAGGTGCAGCGAGCCGTCGGAGCCGAGGATGATCGCCTCGTTGTCGGAGCCGCGGGCGAGGTCGCGGAACGTGTAGCCGACGCCATCGGGCAGCTCGGTGATCGAGATCTTGCCGCTCGTCGTGTCGACGAGCGCGAAGGCCTGCAGGAGGTAGCCCTCGGCGTCCGGGTCGGTCTTGTAGTCGCCGAGGGCGATGGCCGAGTCCTCGGTCGTCAGCATGTTGCCGATGCGACCGAACTCGTCCGGCGAGGACAGCTTCGTGATCGTGCCGTCCGAGTAGGCGAGCGCGCCGTTCTCGCAGCCCACGACCACGACCTCGTCCTTCACCGTGCCTTCGCCGTGCACGCCGGGGCAGTCGGTGGAGCGAGCGAGCTCGGTGCCGTCGGCGTCGGTCGCGACGATGCCGGTGCGGTCGCTCAGCGTCGTGACGAAGGTGCCGTCCGAGAGCTCGATCGAGACGCCGTGGTGGGCGGCGTCGCTCGCAACCGTCTCGGTCTCCGGCAGCTTCGTGCTGTCGTCGAGGAGCGCATCCGTGTCGAAGATCACGGAGTCGCCGCTGCCGTCGAAGAACAGCACCGTCTTGCCGGCGTGCGCGACCGCGTGGCCCGCCTTCGAGCCTTCGAAGGTGACGCCTGTGAGCGCCGGCTCCTGAGTGTCGAGTACCTGGAAGCCGGCGTCGGTCGTGACGAGCACGTTGCGGCCATCGCCGACGGGGTTGACGCGGGTGAACCCGTCGATGGGGACGTCGCCGACGACCTCGAGGGTCGTCGCGTCGAGGACGACGAGCCCGCCGTCGTACGTGAGCGTCACGCGTTGGGCGGTGGCCGCTGCGCCGGGGGTCGCCGCAGCTTCTCCCGTCGCGGCGGGACCGGTCTGGGTGCAGCCGGTGAGGGCGAGGATGCCGAGGGCCGTCACGGCGATGGCGCCGCGGGTCCTGGTGGGGGAGGCGAGGGTCATGGAGACTCTTTCTGTGTTCGGGCTTGCTACTTGGGGTGTTGGGGCTCGCTGTCGAGCGGGCTACGAGGTGAGGCCGGTGGTGATGCGCTCCGTGTTGGCGCGCATCATCTCGAGGTAGGTCTCTGCGCCGCCGCCCGCGGGGGTGAGCGACTCGGTGAAGAGCTGCTCGACGCGGACGTCGATGCCGGCCTCGTCCGCGAGAGCGCGGGCGAGGTCGTCGGGGCTGGAGGAGTCGGCGAAGATCGTGGGCACGCGGGCGGCGGTGATGTCGGCGCTGAGCTCGGCGAAGTCGGCGGCGCTTGGCGCCGCGAGCGTGGTCCCGCCAGGGATCACGGTGCCGACGACCGTGAAGCCGAAGCGCTGGGCGAGGTAGCCGAACACGTGGTGGTTGGTGACAAGGCTCTTCGACTCGCTCGGGATGGTGTCGAACTCGCCCTGCATCCACTCGTCGAGTTCGTCGAGCTCGCTCTCGTAGGCGGCGACGGAGGCGTCGAGGGCCGCCGCGTCGAGCCCGTCGAGGTCGGTCGCGAGTCGGGTGCCGAGCGCGTCGACGACCGCGGACATCCGGGCGGGGTCGGTCCAGAAGTGCGGATCGTCCATGCCTTCCGCGTCGCCTTCCGTGTAGGAGAGGGGCTCGAAGGCGTCGCTTGCCACGAAGTGCGGGATGCCGGCCGCATCGACCTGTTCGAGATGCTGCGCGACGCCCTCTTCCAGTCCGAGTCCGTTGGAGACGACGAAGTCGGCGTTCTCGATCGAGGCGGCTTCCTGGGCGGTGAGGCTGAAGGAGTGCGGGTCGGCGCCGGGCTTCATGAGGGTGACGACGCTCGCCTGGTCGCCGACGAGCTCGGTGACCACGTCGCCGAGGATGTTGGTGGTGACGACGATCTCGGGTCGGTCATCTGCTGCGCTCGTGCTGCAGGACACGAGGCCTGCCGCGAGCGCGAGCGAGGCGAGGACGCCGAGTCCGGTGCGTGTGAAGTGTGAGGCGATCGATGCGCGCATGCTCAGTTTCCCGTCTCGAAGGCGAAGGCAGGGGCCGTCGGCAGCTCGAGGGTGCGGGCGACGCGCGCGCCGTCCTTGTAGTCGATCTCGTGCAGCTCGGCGGAGGCCGGCGTGCTCAGGTAGGCGCGGCTCGTGTCGACGGAGAGATGGATGCCCGAGGCGGTCTCCGGAGCGCCGATCAGCTCAGCCTGCGACCCGGTCACCTCGCCGCTCTCACCATCGATGACCAGCAGGGTCCCCTCGTCGTCCACGGCGACGACTCGGTCGCTGTCGTCGCCGACGGCCACGGCCGTCAGGATGGGGCGTGTTGTTGGCAGGAAGGTCACCTCCTGCGAGCGGGAGGAGGCGAGCCAGATGCCGACGTCTCCAGCGGGACCGGCCACGGCCGGGCGGTGGGGTCGGCTGTCGAGCGAGGTTGCCTGGCCGGGTGCTGCGGTTCCAGCCGTGTCTGCGGACGCGGCGTCCGGGTAGGCGACCTTCGTGATCGACGGTGCGGCAGCCGTGTCCTCGCCCTCGGCGGCCGCGGCGAACACGAGCCCATCCGCGCAGGCGAACGTCGCGCCGAGGCTCGTCTGCTGCACATCGCTCAGCCCAGGGCAGTCGACTCCCTCGCCGAGCTTCGTGCCGTCAGACGAGTAGGCGGTGAGGACGGGGGAGGCACCCGCCGACGCGACGCTGCTCGCGACCACGGCGTCGCCCACCGGCGCGGCCGCGGCGGAGTGGGCCGCCGACTCGATGCGAGTGAGCTCGACGGTCTCACCCTGGCCGAGGGCGTGCCGGTCGAGCACCACCGTCGTGCCGGAGGTCTCGAAGCTCAGGGCGGCGATGCCCTCGTTCGAGGAGACCCGCGCAGCTCCCGTCTCGGTGAGTTCGCCGACGAGGCCAGGAGTCGCACGGTAGTAGTGGACGTGATCCCCGTGGGGCACCGTCCACACCCCGGTGTCGATGATCTCCGTCTTCCCATCGGCGGCGTCGGCGCCCGAGAAGATGAACCGGCCGTCGCTGACGGCCCACGACGCGGGTGCCACGGCATCGAGTGCGGTGCTCTCGCCGGTCAGCAGGTTCAGGACGCTCACGGCGCCGTCCGCGCCGATGCTGCCGATGCTCGTCTGGGCTTCGGCGAGCTCTTCGGCACCCGCCACGAAGCCGTGCGCCTGCTCTTCGGTGGTCGGTGCGCTCGCGGGCGGTGCGGTCTCGGGGCCCGGTGACGGTGACGTGCATCCGGCGAGGGTGAGCATGCCGACGAGGGCGAGGGATGCGCGTGGCGCGAGTCCTCGGGCGGAGACTCGGGGGAGCGGGGAGATCAGGCGTGTGCGGGGCAAGACTGGTCGCTTTCTGCTGGAGCGGTGGATCGGGGGAGGGTGCGGCTGGAGCGCGGTGCGCGCAGCACCGAGGCGACGCCGACGGAGATGACGGCGGTCAGCGCGATGGCAGGACCAGCCGCGATGGCGAGATGCCACGAGGCGTAGAGGCCGACCACGACGGAGGCGATGCCGATCGCGCTGCCGAGCGCCATGATGCCGACGACGCTCTTCCGGCTGAGGGATGCGGCGGCCGGGGGAGCGAGAAGGAGGGCGGTCACGAGGAGCGTTCCGATGGTCTGGTAGGAGGCGATGACCGCGACCGCCACGAGGGCGATGAGGGCGAGGCTTGCGCGCTCTGGCCGCAGCCCGAGCGTGAACGCCTTGCGCTCGTCGAAGGCGAGCGCGGTGAAGGGCCGGTGGCTGAGGGCGAGTCCGACGGCGGCGAGCGCGAGCGCCGCAGCGATGAGCCAGAGCTCGCCTGGCCCGATCGCGAGCACATCGCCGAACAGCATCGCCGTGACGTCGACGGCGAAGCTCCCCGACCTGGACACGATCGCGATGCCGAGCGCGAGCATCCCGACGAAGAGGATGCCGATGGCCGTGTCGTTGGAGAGCCGTGTCCGCTTCGTGAGGGTGCGCACGCCGACGGCCATGACGGCGGCCGAGACGGACGCGCCGGCGACCGGCGGGAGGCCGAGGAGGACTGAGACGGCGACGCCCGGCAGGATGCCGTGGGCGAGCGCCTCGCCGAGGAAGGCCATGCCACGCAGGACCACCCAGGTGCCGACGCAGGCGCACAGCACGGCGGCGAGGGAGCCGCCGAGGAGGGCTCTGGCGAAGAAGCTCGCTTCGAGGGGATCGGTGAGGAAGGGCACGAGGAAGGACCGTAGCATAATGAAAACGCTTCTCATTACCGATAGTGTGGCGTGCATGGCTGCCCTCATCACGCTCGCGAACGCCACTGTCCGCTACGACGCACACGCCGCACTGTCGGACGTCTCGCTCGAGGTCAGACGCTCCGCGATCACCGTCATCGTCGGGCACAACGGCTCAGGCAAGAGCACGCTCCTCGGCGTGCTCGCCGGGACCACCCCGCTCACCTCGGGGACCCTCGAATGGCACGACTTCGACGCCAGGCCCGGCAGCGTGGCCTACGTGCCCCAGCACGCCCGGCTGCCCGAGGCTTTCCCCCTGACGGTCGGCGCCGCCGTCGCGATGGGCCGCTGGGGCAGAACGGGAGGCCGGCCGAGCGCCTCGAGCTGGCACTGGGGGCGAGGCGCGCGGGCCCGCGTTCGCGACGCCGAGCTCGTCGACGCCGCCATCGAGCAGCTCGGCCTCGGCGAGCTTCGCGGACGACTCCTCAGCCAGCTCTCCGGCGGGCAGCGGCAGCGGGCCCTCGTCGCTCAGGGCATCGCGCAGGACACGGAGGCGCTGCTCTTCGACGAGCCGACCGCAGGGGTCGACGCGGAATCCAGTGCACGCATCGCGGCGTGCCTCGCCGCGCTCGCCGAACAGGGCAAGACCATCGTCGTCGCCAGCCATGACGCCGGAGAGATCGCAGCGGCGGACGCCGTCGTCGCGCTCCGCGACGGACACGTGATCCCCGGGGAATCGCGGATGACTGCGCGAAGCGCTTCATCACTAGGATGACGACTACCCCTCGCTCTCCGGACGAGGAGCGTCGGCGCCGTGCAAGGCGCATCCCCGTCGAAGGAGCCCGCAATGAGCCAGTCCACCCCCATCGTGCGTTTCAACCTCGACCCGAGTCTCCTCAGCCAGAGGCAGGTGAGCACGCTGCGCTGGATCTTCGGCATCGGCGGAGCCGTGGCGATCATCCTCGGCATCGTGGCGCTCGCCTTCCCCATCAAGGCCCTCACGGCCATCGCCTGGATCTTCGGGCTGTTCTTCATCTTCTCGGGCGCCCTGCGCCTCATCCGCGCCATCGTCTCCAAGGGCGTCCCCACCGGCTGGCGGGTCTTCAACGGCGTCGTCGGACTGCTCCTCATCGCGGGTGGCATCATCGCCCTCGTCCAGCCCGTGGCACTCATCGACGCGCTCGGCATCCTCATCGCGATCACCTGGATCATCGAGGGCATCGCGGCGCTCGCGGATGGATCCCCCGGCCAGTCCCGCGGGTTCGCGATCCTCTCCGGCGTGCTCAGCATCGTCGCCGGCCTCCTCATCCTCCTCTGGCCTGCCGGCGTCGTCGTCGTCGCGCTGTGGATCGTGGCGATCATCCTCGTCATCGGCGGGATCACGCAGCTCGTCATGGCGTACCGCTTCGGCAAGCACGCGAAGAAGGCCTGACCCGACATGGCAACCACCACCACCGAGATCCGTCTCGTCGACGACGCGCCCTCGTCGCGCCTGCGCACCTTCACGCGCATCCTGCTCGGCGGCTTCCTCGTCTTCGCGGGGGTCACGCACCTCACCGTTGCCCGCGAGGAGTTCACGGCGCAGGTGCCGAAATCGGTGACCAAGCACACGCCCCTCACGACCGATCAGGTTGTGCTCGCCTCCGGCGTCGCCGAGATCGCGCTCGGCCTGTCGCTCCTGTTCGCGCGCCGCGCGGCCCGTCCGACGGTGGGCTGGATCGCAGCCGGATTCTTCGCAGCCGTCTTCCCGGGCAACCTCGCGCAGTTCGCGCGTCGGCGCGACGCGTTCGGGCTCGACACCGACAAGAAGCGCTTCCTGCGTCTCTTCTTCCAGCCCGTGCTCATCGCGTGGTCGCTGTACTCGACCGGAGCCTGGCGCCGCCGAGTGAAGTAGCGGCGCACTCGTGTGTCGTGTCGTGTCGCAGGACAAGGTCCAGCACATCTGCGAGTGCGACACTGCAGGGGTGGATGCACACCTCCGACCATGGGTGGCCGACGATGCCCCTGCACTTGCGAATGCCATGCGAACGTCGCCCGACCTCGCCGCGCAGTTCCCGGGAGGTGTGCCCTCGACAGAGCTCGACTTCGTCTCCTACATGGCGCAGCATCTCGTCTCCGGCACCGCGAAGCACGACCTGGCGATCATCGTCGATGGCATTGCGGTCGGAAACGTCGGGCTGAGCAACATCGAGCACGTGCACCAGACCGGGTGGGCCTACTACTGGCTGGCGAAGGGTGCTCGCGGCAGGGGCCTCGCGACGCGCGGCCTCGCGACGATCGCGGACCTGGCGTTCACGGAGCTCGGCCTCTTCCGCCTTGAGCTCGGCCACCGGACCGGGAACGCGGCGTCCTGCCGCGTCGCGAGTCGTGCCGGATTCAGGCCCGAGGGCATCGAGCGGCAGAAGCTCCGCTATGGGAAGCAGCGGTTCGACGTCGAGACGCACGCGCGGCTGACGCTCGACCCGGTCCCCGACATCGAGCTCATCCCGCGCACCGCCTCCCTGGCGGGACCGCGGCAGCCGGACCTCACGCGACCGGACCTCGGCCTCGCCTGAGACCAGGCGTGCGGCCGAGCTCGGGACCCGCTCGACCGGGCTGCGCCTCGGCGGGGGAGTTCACGCGGGGTAACGCGATTCCGCGGGGCGTTGCACGGGATGGCAGGTTGGTATCTGATTTCCCCGATCTCGACTGCTGAGGATTCCCACGTGCGCATCTCCCCGACCGTTCCCGAGTCGATCGCCTCGTTGAGGGCCGCGAAACCCGAGGTGGTCGAGCAGACGCTCGCCGCCTACACGGCGCTCTACGAGAGCCCGCAGGTGATCGAGCCCGCCCTGCTCCACGGCTTCGCCAGGACGGTCGCGCGCTGGCAGGGCAACGCGCAGCTCTCCGACTGGCATCTGGCGCAGGGCGCCGATGCTCGACTGCTCGGCGACGAGCTGCCCGCCGATGCGAAGCTGCGCGCGCTCGTGGAGCACGTGGACCTCATCACCGTGTCGCCCGCGCTGGCCACCCACGAAGACCAGCACGTGCTGCCGGTCGCAGGGGTCACTCCGGACGAGATCGTGCTGCTGAGCCAGCTCGTGGCCTTCGAGAGCTACCTGGCACGCATGCTGGACGGCGACGCGCTGCTCGCCGGGACCGCGCCGGAGCGGGTGGATGCGCCTGCCCGCGCCACGGTCGCCGCCGGTCGGTCCAAGGACCTCTCGGGTCGCACCATCGCCGGACTGGCGAAGCCGACCGAGTACACGCAGGAGCAGCTCGAGTGGTCGCCGTGGGTGGCCGCCCCCGACGAGGGGGAGCTGACGGCCGAGCAGGTCGACTCGTTCGCCGCGAAGGCGACCACCAACAGCGTCTACTTCCGGCTCCTGTCCCGGGTGCCTGCGGTGCTGAAGGCCCGCAGCGCCATCGACAACGCCGTGTTCCTCGGCAAGGGCGGGCTGCCTCGCGCCGAGCGGGAGCTCGCCGCGGCCGTCGCCAGCAGGGTCAACGACTGCATCTACTGCGCCTCGGTGCACTCCAGGAAGGCGACCTTCCAGTCGAAGCGCCACGACGACGTGCAGCGGGTGCTGGACGCGGGTCTCGCTCGCGACGCCGACTGGCAGCCGACCTCGCTCGACGCGCTCAGCGACGGGCAGGACGAACGCTGGAGCGCCATCATCCGCTTCGCCGCGAGCCTGTCGACGCTGCGCCCGAGCGCCACGCCTGCGCAGATCGACGAGCTGCGCGCGCTCGGCCTCGACGACGCCGAGCTGTTCGACCTCGTTGGGTCGACGGCGTTCTTCGCTTGGGCGAACCGGCTCATGCTGAGCCTCGGCGAGCCGAACTGGCCCGCCGCAGCTGCCAGCAGCTGAGCATCCGCGCCACTGCGCCGCCCCTGAACGTTCTGCACGACCTGCCACCGAGAGGTACCGATATGCCCATCTCACGCCGACTGCCCGCCGCCATCGCGGCCCTCGTCGCCAGCACCCTGCTCCTCGCCGGCTGCGGCACCGTGACCCCTGAGGGCGGAGCCGACGCCGAGACCATCACCGTCGTCGACGATCAGGACCGCGAGGTCACGATCAACGGACCCGTCGAGCGGGCCGTGGTGCTCAACAGCTACGGCAACGAGTTCGTGCGGGCGATCGGAGCCGGCGACACGGTCGTGGGCGTCGACCGCGCATCCATCAACCGCCTCCCGTACCTCCCTGTCGACGAGGGCGACGTCATCGCCGAGGGCCTCGACCAGATCAACTACGAGGCGGTCGCGGAGCTCGACCCCGACGTCGTCATCATGCCCCGCAACGCCGTCTGGCAGGAGGCCGCCGAGCAGCTCGAGTCGTTCGGCATCCCCGTCGTCGTCGCGACCGCCTGGGACTACGCGGTGTTCGACGAGACCGTCACCCTCCTCGGCCAGGTCTTCCAGAAGGAAGAGGGAGCAAGCGCCGTCACCGACTTCTCGAACGAGATCCTCGATGTCGTCGCCGAGCGCACCGAGGGCGTCGAGCCCGTGCCCGTGTACTGGGAGACGGTCGACCCGTACCTGACGGTGCTGCCCGGATCCGGCTTCCACGCCATCATCGAGGCGGCAGGCGGCACGAACGTCTTCGAGAACGCCGCAGGCGGCGGCGACGAGCAGGAGGAGATCACGGTCGACCCTGCCGAGGTCGTCACCCGCAATCCGGCCGTCATCGTCCACGAGTTCGAGCCGAGCGCGACGCCGACCGGCCAGGAGCGCTTCGACACCCTCGGTGCCGAGATCACGTCCCGACCCGGCTGGTCGAACATCACTGCCATCCAGGACGGCGAGGTGTACCTCGCCAACGGCTGGGCGACCAGTGCCGTCGCGAAGTCCATCGGCGCCCTCTACCTCGCCAAGTGGCTGCACCCGGAGGAGTTCGCCGACGTGAACCCCGACGAGTTCCTCGAGCGCTGGGTCGTCGACTTCCAGCAGACCGACTTCCCCGGCGCCCGCGAGTACATCCAGCAGTACCAGGCGGGCGCGTAGTGGCCATCACGACGCCGAAGACCGGCACCGATACCCCGGGCGAGCAGAACGCGGTCGCCTCGAGCGAGCGCAAGCGCGCGAACGTCAAGCGGCTCGCCATCATCGGCGGCGTGGTCGTGAGCACCCTCGCCGTCATCGCCGCCGTCACCATCGGCACGGCCGGAGTGACCTTCGGCGACGTGTGGAAGGCCGTCACCCTTTCGATCTTCGGCGGGACGCTCGAGAACGACTTCGCGCAGAAGTTCTCCATCGTCACCGAGCTGCGCCTCCCACGCGTGCTGCTGGCCTTCGCCGCCGGCGCAGGACTCTCCCTCTCGGGTGTCCTCATGCAGGGGCTCCTCAGGAACCCGCTCGTGAGCCCCTTCACGCTCGGCGTCTCGCCGGCGGCCGCGTTCGGCGCCGCCCTCGCGATCACCATCGCGGGTGGCACGACGCTGCCCTCGTGGGCGATCATCGCGAGCGCGCTGGTCGTCTCGCTCGCCGTATCGGCGCTTGTGCTCGGGCTCGCCTCCGCCAAGGGCATGGCCATCGCCACGCTCCTGCTCCTCGGCATCGCCATCACGCAGCTCTTCGAGGCGCTCACCGCGGCGCTCCAGTTCACGGCCAACGAGAACACGCTGCAGGCCATCGTGCGCTGGACCTTCGGCTCCGTGAACGACGCGACGTGGGGCGACGTGCAGACGGTTGGCATCCTCGTCCTCGCCACGATCCCCTTCGTGCTGTGGTTCGCCAAGGACCTCAACGCCGTCGCCTTCGCGGGCGACGACGCCGCCAAGAGCCTCGGCGTCAACGTGCAGGCGCTCCGCGTCGGACTCATCGTCGTCGCGGTCGTGCTCGCCGCCGTCATCGTCAGCTTCTGCGGCGTGATCGGCTTCGTGGGACTCGTCGGCCCGCACATCGCACGCCTCATCATCGGTGCGGATCACCGCTACCTCATCCCGTTCTCGGTGCTCACGGGAGGGCTGCTGCTGCTCGTCGCCGACACCGTCGGGCGCACGATCCTGGCACCCGCCGTCATCCCCGTCGGCATCGTGGTCGCCTTCATCGGCGCGCCCATCTTCATCCAGCTCATCCTCACGAGGAAGACGGCCCTCAAATGAGCCTGACGATCGACGGCATCGAGTTCGCCTACGGCAAGCACAAGGTGCTGAAGGGCGTGAGCCTCGAAGTGCAGGACGGCACCTTCTGCGCGCTGCTCGGACCGAATGGCTCCGGCAAGTCGACGCTCACGAAGATCATCGCCCGCGTGCACAAGCCGAGCGTGGGCACCGTCACGTTCGACGGCACCGACGTGCTCGGCCTCGGCAGGCGCGAGCACGCGCGAACGGTGGCCTACGTGCCGCAGTCCGGAGAGGCGCCCTTCGACCTCACGGTGCGGGAAGCGGTGCTGCTCGGTCGCACGCCCCACTACGGGATGGCGCCAGGCGCCGAGGACTGGCGGCACGTCCAGGACGCCATCACGCTCCTCAACCTCGACTCTCTCGTGGACAGGAACATGTCGGAGCTCTCCGGAGGCCAGGCGCAGCGTGTGCTCGTGGCCAGGGCTCTCGCGCAGGACCCGAAGGTGCTCCTGCTCGACGAGCCGACGAGCGCGCTCGACCTGCGCTACCAGATCGAGACGCTGCAGATCGTGCGTCGCATCACCCGCACGAAGGGCATCACGGCCCTCATCGCGATCCACGACCTCAACCATGCCGGCCGCTTCTGCGACCAGATCGTCATGCTCGACCAGGGCACGATCATCAAGAGCGGAACGCCAGCTGAGGCGCTGCAGGAGGACACCCTCAAGCAGGTCTACGGGCTGCGCGTGACCGTCGAGGAGCGCGAGGGCTTCGTCGAGGTGCGGCCGGTCGTCGAGGACGACCTGGAGTACCGCATCTGATGTTCGACGCCGTGATCGTCGGGGGTGGTCCGCGCGCCGTCGCCACGGTCCTCAGAGTGGTGGCGCGCCGCCCCGGCGCGCGCATTCGCACAGCGATCGTCGACGCGATCGACGTGGGGGCCGGAGCGACCTGGCGCATCGACCAGCCGGCAGAGTTCCTCAACAACACGACCTCCGGCTCGACGACCATCCACGCTGACGAGTCGACCAGGATGACCGGGCCGATCGTGCCGGGCCCTGACCTCGTCGACTGGGCGGCCGCGATCGTTGCCCGCGGCGAGCACTCCACGCCGTGGGTCCTCGAGGAGGCGCGCGCGGTGCGCCCCGGCAGCTTCCCCTCCCGGCGGCTGCAGGGGGTCTACTTCCGCGAGCAGCTGGCAGCGGCCGAAGCGAGCGGGTACGTGGAGCTCGCCCGCATCCAGGGAGCCGCGGTGGATGTGCGCGACGACGGGCCAGACGCACGGACCGTCGTGCTCGCCGACGGCACCGAGCTCCGTGCGCCGATCGTCGTGCTCGCCCAGGGCATGGTGCAGGCGCTGCCGAGCGACGAGACGCAGCGCTTCGAGCGGGCAGCGCGAGAGCTTGGCCTCGTCTACATCGCCCCGGGGATGCCGGCCGAGCAGGGCTGGAGCGCGGTGCCAGCGGGCGAGGACGTCATCGTCCGCGGCCTCGGCGCGAACTTCTTCGACGTCGTCGCCGTGCTCACGTCGGGGCGCGGCGGACGGTTCGAGCCCGTCGCCGACGATACGCGAGGGCGGCTGCGCTACGTGCCGTCCGGAGACGAGCCCATCCTCCACGCCGGTTCGCGCCGCGGTGTGCCGTACCGCGCGAAGGCGGACGGCTGGGCGGAGGCGTCGCCGTTCGTGGCGCGCACGGCGACGCCAGACTGGTTCAGGGCGCTCGCCGCGGCCGAGCCGGAGTCGTTGGACTTCCGAGGCGACGTCTGGCCATCCATCGCGCGCGAGTTCGCTGTTGCGTACCTCGCCGCGCTCTCGGGCTGGGCGCCTCACGCCCTCACCGTCTCGCTCCCGGAGGCCCTCGCTGCCCTCGACGATGCCGAGAGCGTCAGCGCCATCGACGACGTCCTCACGGCATCCATCGATCAGCGTGCCGACGACGGCGCCCACGCGTTCACGATCGACTCGCTGCGACGCCCGACGCGGGGACAGCAGGTGAGCCCCGAGCGCTGGCGGCGTCAGGTCGAGCAGCTCGTCGAGAGCGAGCTCGGGTCGATGTCCTCGCCGGACGAGCATCCTCGCGCCGCAGTCAACCGCGCGATGGGGGCTCTGCGGGGCCAGGCGGCACGACTTGCCGTGAGCGGCGTGCTCGAGGGCCGCTCGGCTGTCACCGACTTCGAAGGCTGGTTCAACGCGGACGGGCTGTTCCTCGCATCCGGCCCACCGTCTGGGCGGACTCGTGAGGTGCTCGCGCTCATCGACGCGGGCTTGCTCCGGCTGACCGGACCTGAGACGGCGGTATCTCTCGATGTCGAGGCCGGCGAGTTCGTCGCCCGCTCCGCGATCACGGGCATCGAGGTGCGCGCCCGCGCGCTCATCGAACCTCGCATGTCCAAGGGGAAGGTGCCGGCGACCGACGACCCGCTGCTGCGCGCGCTGCTGGACTCCGGACGCGCTCGAGTGCATGCGAGACGAGCGCGAGACGGAGCGGCCGTCGAGACGGACAGCATGGAGGCCACGGGTGCGAACCTGGAGGAGGGGAAGCCCGGTCTCAACCTCGTGCGCCGCGACGGCTCCGTCGACGATCGAGTGGTTGTCCTCGGCATCCCGGCCCTCAGCACGCAGCCGGGCAGCGCGATCGGAGCGACGCCGCGCAAGCCCTCACCGCTGCTCGCCGGTGCTGACGTCGCCGCGAGGCAGATCGTCCGGCTCGCGAGCCAGCAGCGTCAGTGCTGAACGCGGTCCGGGGCTGGCTCGCGAGCGCCCTGAGGTGCCCACGTCAGTCCGGCCACGATGACGGCGAGGAGGGCCACGGCGCCGAGGATCAGGCCCGTGGGCGCGAGACCGAGCTGCGCGCCCGCGAGGCCAGCGATCGGGTAGCAGAGCATGAAGCAGGCGTGTGAGAGCGAGAACTGGGCCGCGAAGACCGCGGGTCGCTGCTCGCCAGATGCCGCCCTCCGGAGGAGCCTCGAGGAAGGCGTCAGGATCAGTGAGGTCGCGGCGCCGAGCAGCCCCCACACGGGGAGGGCGAGTGGCCAGGACCACGCTGCATCGGTCGAGAGCACGCCCGCCATCGCGAGAAGGCCGATCGGGATGAGGGCAGCGCCGGCAAGCATGACTCGGCGGTCGGAGACGCGATCGAGCACCCGCGGCAGCGCGAGCGCCACGAGCAGGGAGCCGGCTCCGTAGGAGGCGAGCAGGATCGCGAGGTCCGACTGCGCTCGCCCGAGCTGCGCCTGCACGAAGACGACCGAGTTCACGATCACCATGGCCGTGCCGGCCGCCACTGCCAGGTTCAGGGCCAGAAGGGCCCTGAGGTCGCGCGTGCGCCAGAAGACCCGCAGCCCGGAGGTCAGCCGGGAGATGAAGGGGCTCGGTGCTGCGAGCGTGCGGGTGGGGAACGTCGTCGTGCCGACGAGCGTCGCCGAGATGACGAAGCCGAGGACGGTCCCGACGAACAGCGAGTTGGAGCTGACGACGGTGAGCAGCAGGGCCGCGAGCAGCGGGCTCACGAGCGCCTCGAGGTCGTAGGCGAGGCGCGAGAGCGAGAGGGCCCGCGTGTAGAGGCGCTCATCCGGGAGCACATCTGGGATGACGGCCTGGAAGGTGGGCGTAAAGGTCGCGGACGCTGCCTGCAGGACGAAGACGAGCACGTAGACCTGCCAGACCTCGCCCACGAAGGGGAGGCCGAGTGCGATGAGGGCGCGGATGAGGTCAGCGGAGATGAGGACGCGGCGTCGAGACCACCGGCTCGTGACTGCCGCCATGACGGGGGACACTACGACGTAGGCGATCATCTTGATCGTCAGTGCGGTGCCGAGCACGATGCCCGCGTCGCCACCCGCGAGGTCGAACGCGAGGAGGCCGAGCGCGACCGTGAGCAGTCCCGTGCCGACGAGCGCGATGACCTGGGCGGAGAAGAGCCTTCGGAACGCGCGGTTGGCGAGGACCTCACGCATCGACGTCTCCGTGCAGCTCGCGACCCGGCTGCGGGTCTCGCCGGTGGTGGGGCGGGATGGCGTCGGTCCCGCCGACCCCGGCGACGGAGTGCTCTGCCTGGAACAGCGCGTCGGCGACGAGTCGCTTTGCGTGCCCATTGATGAGCCGGTAGAAGACGCGCGTGCCTTCCTGCCTGGTCGCGACGATGCGGGCGAGGCGCAGCTTGGCGAGGTGCTGCGAGACGCTCGCCGGCGTCTTGCCGACGGCCTCGGCGATGTCGTTCACGGAGTGCTCCCCGTCGTCAAGGACGAGCACGATGCGCACGCGCGTCGCGTCGGCGAGCATGCCGAAGACCTCGGCGGCGAGCTCGACGGTCGGGTTGTCGAGCTCGATGTGTCCGAGTGAGCCCGTGCCGTCTTCCTGCGTATCTGCATGCATACGCAGATAATGGCATAGTTGGGCGAGTCGTGTCGAGGTCGCGCCCAGCGCGGCGCTGTCCTGGCCCCTACCCTGGATGCATGACTGCAGCCGACGACTTCGCGCGCCATCCCATCGATCCGACCTCTCAGGCGAAGCTCGCCGAGTCGGGCCTGCGCTACGAGACGCTCGATACCGATGACGCGGCCACCTTCAACGCATGGGCGCGAGCAGACCTCCGCGGATTCCTCGCCGCCGAACCGAGCGAGAAGCAGCTCGAGGGGATGCGCGCCTCCCTGGGCTACCGCCGCACGACGGGCGTCTGGGACGACTCGGCGCCCCTTGCGGACGAACCCATCGCCACGGTGAGCTCGTGGCCCGCCGACCTCACGCTGCCGGGCGGAAGCCAATTGACCAGCTGGGCGATCAGCTCGGTGACCGTCTCCCAGGCTCGCCGCCGCCGCGGGATCGCCAGGAACCTGCTCGAGGGGGAGCTGCGCACGGCCGCTGCCCTCGGCCTCCCGCTCGCGGCCCTCACGGTGTCGGAGTCGACGATCTACGGCCGGTTCGGGTTCGGGCCCGCGACCTTCGCCGCGAGCTTCAGCATCGACACGCGCCGCGTCCGCTGGGCCGGCCCGACCCCGGCCGGTCGCGTCGACTACGTGGGGCGGGAGCAGTGGGCCGAGCAGATCGGCGGCCTCTTCGACCGCGTCAGGGTGGCCAGGGTCGGCGAGATCGAGGGCTGGGACGGAATGTGGCCCCGCCTCGCGGGAACGGTGCACGACGAGGACGGCGATGGCAAGAAGCTCCGCGCCATCACCTACACCTCGGAGGCCGGTGACCTCGAGGGGGCAGCGCTGTTCAAGCTCGAGGGCGGCGACCACGACTACGCGAGCCACACGCTGAACGTCGAGTTCCTCCGCGCCGTCAGCGACGACGCCTACGCCGCGCTGTGGCGCTTCTTCCTCGAGGCCGATCTCGTCGCGACCGTCAAGGCGGAGCAACTCGCCATCGACGAGCCCATCAGGTGGATGCTCGGCGACCAGCGGGCCGCGACCGTCACGACCTCCGACCACCAGTGGCTGCGCATCCTCGACACAAAGGCCGTGCTGGACGCGCGACGGTATTCGTCGCCCGGCGTGCTCGGACTCGAGATCGAGGATGCGCTCGGCTTCGCGGGCGGCTCGTTCGTGCTCACGGTCGGCGCGGATGGCGTTGGGACGGCGGAGCCGGTCGATGCCCTGCCCGAGCGTTCGGCAGCCGTGCGCCTGGGGGTGGACGCGCTCGGGTCGCTTGTCCTCGGCGGCGTATCGCCCGCCGCGCTCCGCGCAGCTGGCTCTCTGCACGAGCTGAGCGATGGGGCGGCGGAGCTCGCGGGACGCGTGCTGCGGGTCTCGCCGGAGCCCTCGCCGGGCATCTGGTACTGAGCTCCGCGGTGCGCCGCTCCGCCGACGGTGAACATCGCCAGCTTGGCGGGGCGGCGCGCAACTAGAATCTGCGACATGGCATCTGGATTCTGGGGGCGCGCTCGCCGCGCGAAGCAAGCGCAGCAGGCCGAGATCGACGCCCACGACAAGGACCTGGCGATGAAGGCGGGTGTTGCGCTCGTCGACGCCGATGAGCGCATCCGGCTCATGAACGACGAGCTCTCGTTCGCGGAGGCCGAACTGGGCTCCGGCGCGACACAGGATCTGAAGGACACGCTCGTCAACGTGCGCAAGTACATGGGCGAGGCGTTCCACCTGAACCAGCTGAACGTCGACGACATCCCGGACACTCCAGACGAGCTGCGCACCAGGAACGCGCGGATCGTGCAGATCTGCGAGTGGGCGATGGGGCTGCTCGAGGAGAAGTCCTCGGTGCTCGAGGAGGCCGTCGCGGTGGTGCGGCAGACGCCCGCCGTGCTCGACGGCGTCAAGCGGGACTCGGAGCGGCTGCGCGCGCGCATCCCTGACGCACAGGCCAGCATCGATCGGCTTGCGCTTCGCTACTCGGACGCCGCGCTGCACCAGGTGGGCGACAACCCCGCCGAGGCGGCCCAGCTCCTGACCTTCGCGGAGCACAGCGCCGACGTGTCGTTGCGCCGCCGCGAGGCCGGGCAGAACGAGCAGTCGCGGCTCGCCCTCGAGGCGTCCACGGAGGCCGTGCGCCGCGTGCACACGCTGCTTGACGCCGTCGAGAACTACGAGATCGAGGCGCTGCGCGCCGAATCGACGCTCGCAGCCGTGATCGCGGACTCGAGGGGCGATCTCGTCGCGGCGAGGGACGTGCCACGCAGCCAGGAGGTCGAGGAAGCGGCCAAACGGCTCACCGATGCGCTCGCCGCGCTCCCTCCCGCGGGCGAGCGAACCGACCCGTTCGCGTCGCTCTCGAGGCTCCGCGCCGCGAACACGGGGCTCGACGAGGCGATCGCCAAGGCCAGGGACAGAGCCGCACGGCCTATTCCGTCGCAGACTCAGGTCGTGACCGCCATCGACGACGCGGACCGGCAGATCGCCGTCGCCAACGACGTCATCTCCGGCCACCGGGGCTGGATCGGGTCGGCGCCGCGAACCCGGCTGGCCGAGGCGGAGCGCATCCGCAACGAGCTCGTGAGCTTCCGGGGCGGTGAGGACGAACGCGAGCAGGCGCTCGCGCTGGCGCGCCGGGCGGGTTCGCTCGCGAGCGAGGCGCTGCAGCTCGCGCAGCGCGACATCGACCAGTCACGTCCGCAGCAGCAGGGATACGACGAGTGGGGCCAGCCGCGGGGCGGCGGCTACCAGGGTGGCTACGGCGGTCGCGGCGGCCGACGTGGCGGAGACATGGGCGACGTCGTGGGCGGTGTGCTCGGCGGCCTCATGATCGGCGGGCTGCTCGACGGGATGTTCGACTAGCGGCTCCGGCACCCGCCGACTGTCGCCGCGACGCTCGCTACTTGGCGGAGCGCACGGAGAGCAGCTCGTAGCCCTCAGGGACCATCGCCTCGATCTTCGCCTTCGCCGCCTCGTAGGAGTCGGCTTCCGCCTCGATCGTCTCGCTGGCTACTGGACGGATGACTGCAATGACCTTGACCATCCGCTGATCATAGAGCGGACGCGCTGCCCAGGGTGGCACGACGCGGCCCGTCGGACGCCTGCGCGCCTCGGCTGGCGGTGCGTGCCCCAGGTCGGTTAGTCCCGCTCGGTTGAAGGTCGCGCATCGTGCAGGATGCGCTTCGTCGCTCTGGCCTCCCACGCCTCCTGGAGCAGTTCGCCGAGCCGCGGCGGCGTGATGTTCGCGAGCCGCACCAGCACGCTCGGGTGTCCGTCGTAGTGGGGTGTCGTGAAGAACGCCGACGGCTCGCCCTGAAGCAGCGCCTCGCGCTCGCCGAGGTCGGCGCGCCAGCAGACGAGCACCCCGGGCTCGTCGTGGATGCGCGCGAACATCTTCGTCCCGACGTAGAACGCCGGGGTGCCGTAGGCGGTGCGCTCCGAGGTCTCCGGGAGGCGGAGCGCCAGCCGTCGCACATCGTCATCGCTGCTCATGACGCCATCGTGCCACCGTCCGGCCGTCCCGTGCCCGGTCGTTGTCGGAACGAGACGGCGTCGCCGCCCGAGCGAGCAGGCCGTGCTGTGGGCGGTGGCCCAGGATGCCCGCCATCGCCTTGGACGCGCCAGGGAGGGAATAGCGAGGGGCGCCCACTCGCTGGACCCGGGTATGAAGGCAATCGTCTACTCAGCCACCGGTCCGTCCAGCGTCCTCTCCCAGGTCGAGCGCGAGGTCGCGCAGCCTGGCCCAGGCGAAGTCCGCGTGAGGGTCGTCGCCTCCGGCGTGAATCCCACCGATTGGAAGGCCCGCGACGGCGGTGGCGCGGGCAGTCTGCTCGGCTTCCCGGAGGTCGTCCCGAACCAGGACGGTGCGGGCGTCGTCGATGCCCTCGGTGAAGGCGTGGACACGCTCGCCGTCGGCGACCGTGTCTGGGTGTACCTCGCGGCGCACAACCGGCCGACGGGCACGGCACAGGAGTTCTCGGTGCTGCCGGCCGACCGTGTCGTGCGCCTGCCCGAGGGCATCGACTTCGACGTCGCCGCGAGCCTCGGCGTGCCCGCCATGACGGCGCACCGCGCGCTCACGGTGCACGAGCACGGCCCCGCCCGTCTCTCGCCCGCGGCGCTCGCGGGCCGCACGGTGCTGGTGCACGGCGGCGCCGGAGCTGTCGGTCACGCGGCCATCCAGCTCTCGGCGTGGGCAGGTGCGACGGTGATCACGTCGGTGAGCAGCGACGAGAAGGAAGCGCTGGCCCTCGCAGCCGGGGCGCACCACGTGGTCCGCTACCCGGACGCCTCGCTGGCCGAGCGCATCAAGGAACTGGCTCCGAACGGGGTCGACCACATCGTCGAGGTTTCACCCACGCAGAACGCGGCGCTCGACGTCGAGGTCATCGCCAACCACGGCAGCATCGCCTACTACGCGAACAACAACGGCGACGACTTCACCGTGCCCATCATCGCGAGCTTCGCGAAGAACGTCCGCTGGCAGGGGCTTCTGCTCTACACGGTGGGCCCGGATGCGCTGCACGCGGCGGCCGAGGACGTGACGGCGGCGCTCGTCGACGGCGCGCTCCCCGTAGGGGAGCCGGCTGGCCTGCCCATCACGTGGTTCCCGCTCGAGGAGACGGCCCAGGCGCACGACGCGGTCGAGGGTGGAACTGTGGGGAAGGTGCTCATCCGCGTCGCGGACGAGCACGCCTGATCGCAGCGGTTGCAGTGATGTCGGCCCCACCTCAGCTATCGCTGCGGTGGGGCCGAATCTCACTGGGAGAAGCGAGCGTCCTTGCCGTAGTCGTCGAGGCGGGCGGTCAGGGCGGCGTGCACCTGGGGTGGTGCGTCGTCGCCGATGAGCACACGCAGTCGAGTGTCGCCGAGGTCGCCGACGTGCGAGAGGATCGCCTCCGCCGCGGACGCGGGGGAGGTGCCGCTCGGCTCGACTCCGGCCGGCGGCGTAGGCCAGGGGACGCTCGGCGTTCCGAAGAGCTGCGTGCGCAGGTCGTCGTAGGCGCCGATAGGCGTGCTGAACTGCATGCTGCCTCCGGCCCAGTCTGTGCCGAGCTCGCCCGGCTGCACGATCGTCACGCGGATGCCGAAGTCGGCGACTTCGGTGGCAAGCGCTTCACTGAAGCCCTCGAGCCCCCACTTGGCCGCGTTGTAGAGGCCGAGCGTCGGCACGGTGCCGACCGCGCCGACCGTCGAGATCTGCACGATGTGCCCGGCGCCACGTGCCCGCATCCCGGGCAGCACCGCCTGGCTGAGCCAGAGCGGTCCGAGGAGGTCGGTGTCGATGATGCTGCGAGCTTCGGGTTCAGTGACCTCCTCCGCCGCGCCGATGAGGCCGTACCCGGCGTTGTTGACGAGAACGTCGACCGCGCCGAAGTGCGAGGAAGCCCGTTCGATGACGTCGAAGGCCGCCGTTCGGTCCCGGACGTCGAGGGGGAGGACCAGCAGCCTGTCGTGCTCCGGGAGTGAGTGCTCGCCGCGCACCGTTGCGACGACGTTGTGCGACGCGGCCAGTGCGGCGAGCGTCAGGGCGCGTCCGAGTCCGCGGTTCGCGCCAGTGATCAGCCAGGTCTGCGCTGTGCTCATAGCTCGACGCTAGGCGATGATCCTCCCCGGACGGTGTATCGACGCAGCACGAGCCGGGCCGCGGCGCCGGGCCCGTTACTCGCCGACGCTCCCGTCGATCGCCTCGCGTAGCAGGTCGGCGTGGCCGTTGTGCCTGGAGTACTCCTCGACCATGTGGATGAGAATCCACCGGAGGCGGGGGATCCGGCCGTCCGAGAATCCCTTCGCGGCAGGGTAGGCGAGGCCCCCGTCGCGGAACGCACGCTCCGCAGCGGCTCGCGCGCGTGCAACCGACGCCTCCCACTCGGCGATCAGCTCGGCTGGCTCCTGCGCGCTCGCGGCGTCCCACTCCCAGTCCGGGGTCTTCGTCCAGTCGACGGAAGCCCACGGCTCGCGCTGCTCCTCTCCGAAGAGGACAACCCCGAACCAGTCGTCCTCCACGTAGGTGAGGTGCTTGACGAGGCCCCCGAGCGTCATGCTGCTCGGCGGCAGCGTGCTCGACAGCTCGGCCGAGCCGAGGCCCGAGAGCTTCCAGGCGAGCGTCGCCCGGTGGAATTCGAGGAAGCCGTTGAGCGTCGACCACTCGTCCTCGCCGAGGGGCGGCTCGGGGCGGTTCTGCGCGTCGAAGATCGTCGTCATCGTTCGAGTCTAGGCACCGGCATCCGGCGATCCGCGGGTCTGCCAGGTGCGCAGACTGCCGCACGGAATGAACAGTGCCCCTGGAGGGACTCGAACCCCCAACCGTTTGCTTAGGACGCAACTGCTCTTCCATTGAGCTACAGAGGCTGGCGCGACAATGCTACCGGTGCTGGCGGCCTCCCGTGTGCACTGGCGCCTGATTTGTGGACGAAATCTTGGTCGAGGTGCGGGCGACGCACGCGCGCCTCCACCCGCCGACCGGCCCGGACACCTACAGTGTCACGCGTGTGGGGTCTGTTTCGTAAACGAGGTTCAGAGCCGGGCGACGCGAAGAGCGACGGTCACGGCTCCGGCAAGGGTGCGCCCACAAACAATGAGACGGAGCCGATACCCGACCTCAGTCCAGTGCGCGAACGCCTCGAACGTGAGCGTGAGGCGCGCGACAGCGAGTCCCGCGAGGCGGACGACGACCTCGATCTCGGACGCGATCACGAGGACGGCGTCAGGGCACGCGGCGGCGACGGCCCGAGCCTCACGCGAGGCCGTTCCTGGGTCGCGGATGCGGTTGCGCACGAGCGCAAGACCCATCCGGTTCCCTCCGCTGACGAGGAAGCACTCACGGCGCTCGATCTCGAGCGCGCCGAACAGGCGAGGGCGCTCGAGGCCGCAGTCGACGCGGCGCAGGACTCATGGTTGCACGAGCTCGCGCAGCTCGGCGGACCATCCCCTCTTCTCGACTTCGCCGACGAACCTGGCACGTACGTCGAGCTGACCAGCGCGCACCCGGGCGGCATCGCCCCCTTCGCGGCGGGTAAGACCGTGCTGCTGTCTGCCCTCGTCCGCGAGCACTCCTCGTTCCGCGGGGCGCGCGACGCGGCCGACCTCATCGCGCAGAAGGGCACCGAGCTGCTCGCTGGCCGTGGCATGAGCACGATCCAGCTGGCCACGGGATTCGCCGAGTGGACGCAGGACGGCACGCACTTCCGCGCCCCCATCCTGACCCGAACGGTCGACCTGCGCCGCGCGGGCCGCGACTACGAGTTCACCCTCAAGGGCCCGAGCCGGGTGAACGCCTCCCTTGCGAGGCACCTCGCGCAGCACTTCGGAGTGCGCCTCCCGGTTGCCGAGCTGCTCGAGCTGGCGAAGTCGAACGACGCCTTCCTCCCGCAGCACGTCTTCGACCGCACTCGAGCGCTCGGCGCATCCATCCCGCAGTTCACGGTCTCGGCGCGCGCCGTCATCTCGAGCTTCGGGGAGGTCGCGAGCGCCATGCTCCGCGACACGAACGAGCTCACGCACCCCGTCCTGCGGGCACTCGCCGGAGACGAGGAGGCGCGCCAGAAGGTGGCCGCCGTGCAGCCTGCTGAGCAGCGGCCGAGCCCTGACCGCCGCGACCCCGTGGGGGACCGGTTCCTGCTCGACGCGGACACCGAGCAGGAGCGCGTCGTCGACGCCATCGCTGCCGGCAACTCGGCCGTCATCAACACCATGCCAGGGACAGGCCTCACGCAGACCGTCATCAATGCGCTCGGCCTGCTCGTCGCCGACGGCAAGCGCGTGCTCGTCGTCACGCCCCGTTCCGCGAGCATTCGCGCCATCCGGGCGCGCCTCAAGAGCGTCGGCCTCGAGGGGCTCGCCGTCACGCCGCGCACCCTGCGCCGCGACGCGATCGCCTCGATCTCCCGCAACGAGAAGGCCCGCAAGCCCGCGATGCACGAGCTCGACGACGCCCTCGTCCGCCTCCGCCACGTGCTCGCCGACTACCGCGACGCGCTCGTGCATCCCGACCCCGCCCTCGGTGTCTCGGCCCTCGACGCGCTCGAGGAGCTCTCCCGCCTCGAGCTGCGCGAGCAGCCCCCGACGACGACCGCTCGACTCGACCGCGACGCCATCGAGGCGATCGCGACGGGCCGCGACGCCATCGCCCGCCAGCTGCGCGCCGCTGGCGAGCTCGGCCAGTTCAAGTACGGCCCGGACGACTCACCCTGGTACGGCGTCTCCTTCGAGTCGACCGACGAGGCGAACCGGGCGCAGGAAGCCGCCATCGAGCTCGACGCCGGCACCCTCGTCGAGGTCATCGACCGGGCCCAGGAACTCGTCGGACGCACCAGGATGCGCCCGGCCGAGACCTACGGCGAGCTCGGCATCTACCTGCGCCTCCTGCTCGACCTGCGCGAAACCCTCGACCGCTTCCGCCCCGCGGTCTTCGACCACTCGCTGACGGACGTCATCCACGCCACGAACCCGAAGCGCGACGGCGGCGACCTGACATCGGCCCGCCGCCGCCAGCTGCGCCAGCTCGCGAAGGACTACGTGCGGCCCGGCGTCGTCGTCGACGACCTCCACGAGTCGCTCAAGCTCGCCCAGCGCCAGCGCATCCTCTGGCACCGCTACGTCACGGACGGCTCCACGCCGACCGTCCCGACGGGCATCTCCGACGTGCGCAAGTTCCACCGAGAGGTCGCGGAAAAGCTGCGCCTCCTCGACGAGCCGCTCGTCGACGCCGGAGCCGTCTCGCTCAGCGAGCTGCCCCTGGCCGAGCTCCCCGCGCGCATCACGGAGCTCGCGGCCGACAGCGAGGTGCTGCACAACCTCGTCGAGCGCCTGACCATCATCGAGCGCCTCGAGAACCTCGGCCTCACGCCGCTGCTCGAGGACCTCTCCGAACGCCACGTCGAGGCCGAGGCGCTCGGCGACGAGCTCGAGCTCGCCTGGTGGCAGTCGGTGCTCGAAGATCTCCTCGACCGCGACAAGGCGCTCCTGAACGCCAACACGCGAGTCGTGACTCGCCTCGAGAGCGACTTCCGGGTCGTCGACCAGGCCCACACCGACCACTCGGCCGCCCAGCTCGCCTGGCAGCTTGCCGAAGCGTGGAAGGTCGCCATCGTCGACTACAGCGAGCAGGCGGATGCACTCCGCCAGCTCCTGCGCCGTCCCGGCGTTCCCTCCACGAAGCTGGCCGTCGAGGCCGGCGACGTCTCCAAGAGCATCGCGCAGCTGTGGCTGACCACCCCGTACGACGTGCCGCTCGTGAGCGAACGCATCCACTTCGACACGGTTGTGCTCGTGGATGCAGGAACCATGTCGATCGCCGAGAGCATCGGCGCGATCCGCAGAGGCGACCAGGTCGTCGCATTCGGAGACCCCGTCACCCAGTACCCGACGCCGTTCACGGTCGCCGTGACCCGCCCGGCGGCGGACAGCACCGACGCGTGGGGGCTGCGTCACGAGGACGCCGTCGGCGAGTCGGTGTACTCGCGGCTCGCGGAGTTCCTGCCGGAGCACGCGCTCACGCGCAGCTACCGGGCCGGCGGCGAGGACCTCGCGGAGCTCATCAACAGGCGCTTCTACAAGGGACGCATCCGCTCCATGCCGTGGGCGGGAACCCTCCTCGGGCACTCGAGCCTCAGCTTCTCGTTCGTCGAGAACGGGACGGGCCTGCCCGACCCGATCACGGGAGGGGTGGAATCCACCGACGGCGAGGTCAGCCGTGTCGTGGAGCTCGTCGTCGACCACGCCGTGCACCGGCCTCGCGAGTCGCTCATGGTCGTCACGGCTTCCGCGCTGCACGCCCGCCGAGTCGAGCAGGCCGTGTACTCGGCCGCCTCGCGCCGGAGCGACATCGCCGACTTCTTCACCGCAGCACGTGGCGAACCGTTCACCGTCACCACGATCGAGCTGGCCACAGCGCAGTCGCGCGACCGTGTGATCTTCTCCATCGGCTTCGGCCGGACACCCCACGGGCGCGTCCTCGCGAACTTCGGAGTGCTCGGCACCGAGCTCGGCGAGCGCGCGCTCGCTGTCGCGATGACGCGGGCGCGTCGCTCGCTCGTCATCGTGTCGTGCATCCGCCCCGGCGAGCTCGACCCTTCGCGCATGTCCCGCGGAGTGCTCGGACTCGCGCAGATCCTGGGCGAGGCAGAGACCAAGGGCGACGCATCGGGCACGGGCACGGACCCAGGTGCCGAACAGGGTGCAGCCGAGCAGACTTCCACGTCCGGCGATGACGGCACCGAGGGCGACGACCGCGAGGTCGAGGCGCCGCCCATGCTGCTCGATCTCGCGAACCGTCTCGAGTCGTTCGGCATGACGGTCGAGCTGTTCCACCGTGGCCGCGTCCCCCTCGCCGCGGCGTACAAGGGCCGCGCCATAGCGATCGACACCGACGGCCTCGACCTGAGAATCGCGGGCTCTGCCGATGCGACGCTGCGGGAGACGCTGCGCCTCCGCCCGGAGCTCCTCAAACGCCTCGGCTGGTACTACCTTCGAGTGCACTCCTTCGAGCTCTTCGCGCACCCGGAAGCAGTGGCGCGACGCATCGCGAAGGCCCTCAAGGTGCCGCTGCCGGCAGAGACCTCGGTCGTCACGGCCGGTTCCCTGCAGGGCGAGCTCGGCCAGCTCACCTCCGGTTCCGCAGCGTCGAGTGGCGCGGCATCCAGCGCGAACCTCGAATCGGTCACCCTGCCGGACGGGAACCAGCAGATCGCGATCGGCCGCCCTGGCGAGCCAGGCGGTGCGAGCTGAGCGTGAACCCCGGCACGCCCGCACCACGGAAACCGCGACGTCGAGTCACCACGGAACCACCTCCCGGCAGCGACCCGACCCCCCAATCGCCCGACGGCTCGAGCGGGCCAGCCGTGCTCGCTGGCGAGGACGCGCCCGCAGCCTGGGGCGACGCGCCCGTCCGCTACGCCGACGAGCGGGTGGAGAGCCCCCGTGGGCCCAACGACGACCGGCTGCGCGCCGACAAGCCACCGCACTATGGCTGAGCGGGCGATAGAGCCGAACGACCCGACGGTCCCCGGCTCCGATCCCGAGCATCCGACGACCGGCCAGGTCCCCATCGTCTCGAGCGCCGACGACCCGCGACCGCCCATCCCCGCCGAGATCTGGGTCCTGCTCGTCGCGACCTTCTTCATCGCGATCGGCTTCGCGCTCATCGTGCCCGTCCTCCCGCAGTACGCGTTGAGCTTCGGTGTCGGCGCGACGCTCGTGTCCGTCGTCGTGAGTGCGTTCGCGTTCATGCGGCTCGTCTTCGCGCCCGGAGCGGGAGCCCTCATCAACCGACTGGGGGAGCGGCGCATCTACGTCGCCGGACTCCTGATCGTCGCCGCCTCGACCGCTGCCGTCGCGTTCGCGCAGGACTACTGGCAGCTGCTCGTGTTCCGTGGACTCGGCGGCGTCGGATCGGTCATGTTCACGATCTCGGCGGCCGGCATGATCGCCCGCTACTCGCCGCCGCAGATCCGTGGCCGCATCTCCGCCCTCTGGGGCGGCATCTTCCTCATCGGGAACATCGCGGGCCCGGCGGTCGGCGGGGCGCTTGCGCAGTTCGGCATCGGGGTGCCGTTCCTCGTCTACTCGGGAACGCTCGTGATCGCGGCGGCCATCGTCGGCATCATGATGGGCCGCGCTCACCGCATCACGGCGAAGAAGACCGCCGAGGAGGCCGGCCTGCACGACGCTGGCGACGATCGCGCGCCCGCGGCCAAGAAGCTCGAGCCGAAGTCGCTCCGCGAGGCGCTCCAGGACTCCGCGTATCGCGCGTCCCTCGTGTTCGGCTTCGCCAACGGATGGGCGAACTTCGGGGTCCGCACGGCGATCCTCCCGCTGTTTGTCGCGACGAGCATCAGCCAGGAGCCCTGGGTCATCGGTGTCGTCATCGCGGTCGGCGCCGTCGGGAACGTCATCTCGCTCCAGTACGCCGGCCGGAAGACCGACCGCATCGGGCGACGGCCCTTCATCCTCGTCGGACTCGGCGTCTCCGCGGTCGCGATGTTCGCGACCGCGTTCGCCGGCGACATCGTCACGATGCTCGCCCTCAGCTTCGTACTCGGGCTCGGCTCCGGATTGGCCGCGCCCGCCGAGCAGGCGGTCATCTCGGACATCATCGGCTACGGCCGCAGCGGCGGCCAGGTGCTCTCCACCTACCAGATGACGCAGGACGCCGGCAGCATCCTCGGCCCCATCGTCGCCGGCGTCATCGCCGACCTGTTCGGCTTCACCTGGGCGATCATCATCTCCTCGATGATGCTCGCCATCGCCTGCCTCTCCTGGGTGTGGGGGCGCGAGACGTTCCGCTCGTCCTGAGCGGACCCGACCCACAGCGTGGAGGTGCACGAGGGCACGGCGTCAGCGACGGCCCGCGCCCCTTGGTGGATGCGGCCAGGAGCGTGTGCGCGCAGAGACAGGAACGCCGCCGGGGTGACCGGCGGCGTTC
>NZ_JADKSL010000027.1:0-37648 GCF_015351275.1 Pseudoclavibacter sp. VKM Ac-2867 | reverse complement strand
GGCGAGCCCATCGGGCTCGCCGCTCTTCTGTATCTGCTGACGTGTGTGCCTGCGTCGGGGCCGCCCGTCGTCCTCAGATGGAGCGAAGGACAGCGACGACCTTGCCGAGGATCTCGGACTCGTCGCCGAGGATCGGCTCGAAGTCGCTGTTGCGGGGGAGCAGCCAGATGTGGCCGTCGCGCTTGCGGAAGGTCTTGACCGTGGCTTCTCCGTCGAGCATCGCGGCGACGATGTCGCCGTTCTCGGCAGTGCGCTGCGACCGCACGACGACCCAGTCGCCGTCGCAGATGGCGGCGTCGATCATCGACTCGCCAACGACACGGAGAAGGAAGAGCTCTCCCTTGCCGACGATCTGACGGGGGAGCGCGAAGACGTCTTCGACCTGCTGCTCCGCCGTGATCGGGATGCCGGCTGCGATCCTGCCGACCACCGGGACGAACGCGGCCTCCGCCGTCTCGTTGGAATCGCCATCGTCGGTGTGGTCGAAGTGCACCAGCACCTCGAGGGCGCGGGGCATGCCCGGATTGCGCTTGATGTAGCCGAACTTCTCAAGCTGGCCGAGCTGGTGGGTGACGCTCGACAGGGAGACGAGGCCGACTTCGTCGCCGATCTCTCGCATGCTCGGCGGGTACCCGCGCGTGCGCACCGACTCCATGATGCAGGTCAGGATGCGCTCCTGCTTCTCGGTCAGTTTTCTGTAGATGTCGCTCGCTGGCTTCTTGGCCATGTCGTCTCCGTCCGCTCTCCGACACGGAATGTCGGTGGCAGGTGATGCACTGCCTGATAGCGCCAACCCTACCGAGGGTGCACGCAGGTACGAAACATTTCTTCGAGTGTTGTGGATGAAAGTTCGAGAGATTCGAACTGGAAGCCTTGACTTGGCACTTTGTTCGTAGCTATATTCAGTACATACATTCGACCACTCGAAGATGTGGACGAATCAGGAGGAATCATGAACACCACTGCCGTTGCACCACTCCGCCTCACCGTCCGAGGCCGTCGTGTCCTGCTCGCCATCGCCGCGCTGCCCGTCGCCGCAGCCATCGCCCTTGGGGCCACGCACATGAACTCCGCGGCGGCCTCGAGCGACGCCGCAGACGTCAAATTCGAGTACGTCACCGTCGGTGCTGGCGACACGCTTTGGGGCATCGCCGAGGAAGTCGCGGGCGATTCCGATATCCGCGATGTCATCGTTGAGATCTCCAAACTCAACGCCCTCGAGAACGGCACGGTTCAGGCCGGGCAGCGCCTCGCGCTTCCACTCGACTGAGGCCACAACCCATCCGAGCCGCAGACCGCGTCGTAGGCTTGTGCGGTGACCTCGTTCGAAGACCTGCCCATCCGTGATGACCTCCGCGGACTCACCCCTTACGGAGCACCGCAGCAGCCAGTGCGCGTTGCCATCAACGTCAACGAGAATCCACATCCGGTGCCCGAGGTCGTGGCCAGGCGAATCATCGAGGCGATCGCCCGGGAGCTTCCGGGGCTCAATCGCTACCCGGACCGCGAGTTCACGGCGCTGCGCGAGCAGTTGAGCGTCTATCTGGGCCGGGGTATCGGTCCCGAGCAGGTGTGGGCAGCCAATGGCTCGAACGAGATCATGCAGCAGCTGCTGCAGGTCTTCGGTGGCCCCGGGCGCAGCGTGCTCAGCTTCACGCCGAGCTATTCCATGTACCCGCTTCTCGCCAGGGGCGTGGGCTCCAAGTGGATCCCGGTGCCACGTGCCGACGGCTTCGCGCTGACGGCTGACCTTGTCACCGAGGCGCTTCGGCGAGAGCGGCCTGACATCACCATCATCTGCACGCCGAACAACCCCACTGGCACCGTCACCGATCTCGACGTGATCGCAGCTGCCTACGACGCGACCGACGGCATCCTGATCGTCGATGAGGCCTACGCCGAGTTCCTCCCTGATGGTCAGGAGACCGCGCTCTCCCTCCTCCCTGGTCGCGAGCGGCTCGTGGTCTCGAGGACCATGAGCAAGGCGTTCGCCTTCGCTGGCGCCCGCGTCGGGTACTTCGCGGCTCACGAGGCCGTCGTCGACGCCGTGCGACTCGTCCGACTGCCGTACCACCTCTCCGCGATCACCCAAGCAGCCGCTACTGCAGCGCTCGAGTGCTCGGAGATCATGCTCCAGCAGGTCGACGCCATCCGCGAGCAGCGCGACCGCCTGCTGGTGGAGCTGCCCCGCCTTGGCTACACGCCGTGGGACTCTGGCGCGAACTTCGTGCTGTTCGGCGACGTCGCGGATCCCGCGGGCACGTTCCAGCAGCTCCTCGACCGCGACATCCTGGTGAGGGACGTCGGCATCCCGAACACGCTTCGGGTGACCGCCGGGACCCGCGCGGAGACGAGCGCGTTCCTGGCCGCGCTCGCCGAGATCACCGACGCAGGGAAGGCCTAGGCTGGAGCGATGACCACGACGCCACGCACCGCGACCGTCTCACGCGCGACGAGCGAGTCCTCGATCGAGCTGAGCCTGAACCTCGACGGGACCGGCATCGCCGACATCCAGACGTCGGTTCCGTTCTACGACCACATGCTGAACGCCTTCGCGAAGCACTCGCTGACCGATCTCACGATCCGTGCGACGGGTGACACCGAGATCGACGTGCACCACACGGTCGAGGACACGGCGATCGTGCTCGGCCAGGCGATCCGCCAGGCCCTCGGCGACAAGTCGGGCATCGCGCGCTACGGCGATGCGAGGGTGCCGCTCGATGAGTCGCTCGCCCAAGCCGTCGTCGACATCTCGGGGCGTCCGTTCCTCGTGCACACCGGCGAGCCGGAGGCCTTCGTCTACCACCTCATCGGCGGACACTTCACAGGCGCGATGGTGCGTCACGTCTTCGAGGCGATCACGTTCCACGCCGGCCTGACGGTGCACGTCGAGGTCATCCGCGGGCGCGACCCGCACCACATCGCCGAAGCGGAGTTCAAGGCGTTCGCCCGTGCGTTCCGCGCGGCCAAGCGTTTCGACCCGGAGGTCGTGGGCATTCCTTCGACCAAGGGCGCGCTGTGACTCCAGTCGAACGCCCACGGGTGGTCGTCGCTGACTACGGCTCGGGCAACGTGCACTCCGCCGTGAAGGCGCTCGAAGCGGCTGGTGCCGAGGTCGAGCTGACGGCCGACCGCGCTGCCGCCTACGATGCGGACGGCTACGTCGTGCCAGGTGTCGGGAGCTTCGCTCACGTCATGGAGGCCATCAATCGTCAGCGCATCGGGGAGATCGTCGGTCGGCGCCTCGCAGGCGGGCGCCCCGTGCTCGGCATCTGCGTCGGCATGCAGATCTTCTTCGACGGCGGCATCGAGGGTGGCAAGAGAGCTGAAGGCCTGGGCGAATGGCCGGGCGAGGTGACCGAGCTGCGGGCCGAGGTCCTTCCGCACATGGGATGGAACCTCGTCGACCCACCGGTCGACTCGAAGCTGTTCGCCGGCATCGCTCGCGAGCGCTTCTACTTCGTGCACTCGTACGCGGCGCATGAGCTCCCGCTCGACCCGCATCCGAAGGCCCGCCCGGTGCTCGTGACCCATGCCGAGCACGGCGAGCGCTTCATCGCCGCAGTCGAGAACGGCCCCTTGTCGGCGACGCAGTTCCACCCGGAGAAGTCCGGCGAGGCTGGCGTGCGCCTGCTTCGGAACTGGATCGAGACGCTGCCGAAGCGCGGCTAGTGCTGCTGCGTCGGCGCGCTGCACCGCCGCCTGCCGATACGCTATTGCCCGGACTGCCAGGGCATCCCCTTCCGGCGTCGATGCCCCGGCGCCTCAGAACGAGAACAAGGAACCTACGCGCGTGAGCGAATTCAACACGTCACCGGAGCTCGTGCTCTTCCCCGCAATCGACCTCGCCGGCGGCAAGGCGGTGCGTCTGGTTCAGGGCGAGGCCGACTCCGCCACGAACTACGGCGATCCTGTGGATGCGGCGGAGGACTGGATCGAGCAGGGCGCGGAGTGGATCCACCTCGTGGACCTCGACGCGGCCTTCGGGCGCGGGGAGAACCGCAGCGTCATCAAGCGCGTCATCCGGGCGGCCAAGCACGTCAATGTCGAGCTGTCCGGCGGGATCCGCGACGACGAGTCCCTCGAGCGTGCGGTCGACGCCGGTGCGCGCCGCATCAACCTCGGCACCGCCGCGCTCGAGAATCCGGAGTGGGCGGCGAACGTCATCGCTCGCTACGGCGAGCTCATCGCCGTTGGCCTCGACGTGCGTGGCACCACGCTCGCGGCTCGCGGCTGGACGCGCGATGCTGGTGACCTCTGGTCGGTGCTCGAACGGCTCGAGGAAGCCGGCTGTGCTCGCTACGTCGTGACCGACGTGACGAAGGACGGCACCCTCCAGGGCCCGAACCTGCAGCTCCTCAGCGACATCCTCGACCGGACCGACCGTCCCGTCGTCGCCTCGGGTGGCGTTTCGAGTCTCGACGACATCGCGGCGCTGCGCGGCCTCGTGCCGCAGGGGCTCGAGGGCGCGATCATCGGCAAGGCGCTCTACTCGGGGGCCTTCACGCTTGTCGAGGCCCTCGACGTCGCATCCTGACTCGAGAGGTCTGACCCATGCCGTCGCTGCCAGAGCACTTCCAGCCCAGCAAGGCCGACTCTGCTGGCCAGAGCTGGTCTGGGCGGAGCTTCGGCGACAATCCGTTCCGCGATGACGACGGGACGGCGCCGGCGCAGTTCGTCGCGGCGATGCGACGCTTCCGTGCGCGGGAGGTGGGTCCCGACGCGGTGGTCAACGCATTGCGGCAGGCTCGCGTGCTGATCCCCCTCGTGGCGAAGCTGGGCGAAGCCGATGTCAACGCGCAGGGTGTCACCGTCGACAAGAGCGCTGATCTCTCCATCGTGACGGTCGCCGGCCCAGACGGTCGCACGGTCCTCCCTGTGTTCACCTCGGCGGAGGCCATGAGGGCCTGGAATCCCAAGGCTCGGCCGGTGCCTGCGCTCATGCAGCGGGCGGCCATCTCGGCTGCTGCCGAGGGCAGCGACCTCATCGTGGTGGATCCGACGAGCGAGACGGAGTTCGTCGTCCGCCGCCCGGCAGTTTGGGCGATCGCGCAGGAGCAGAGCTGGGTGGCCCCGTGGGTGAGCCCGGTTGTCACGGGTGAGCTGTCGAGGGTGATGGCAGAGCTCGAGGAGGTGCTCGGCATCGACCTCGTGCCTGGCGATCCGGAGGCACGCCTGGCTGGCCCCGAGCTGCGTGTGGTGCTCCACGTCGGTGGTGACGCTGGCCGCGAAGAGCTCGCGGATCTGTCTCGCCGAGCGAGCGAGCTGCTGCAGGGGAGCGAGGCGTTCCGCACCGAAGTCGACTCGCTCGGCATCTCGTTCGCGCGGGCCAGCGCTGCTGCCTCGAGCGACGCGGAGAACCGGCGACGAGATTCTAAGCGCTCGTGGTGGAGGCGCTGAGGGGATTGACCAGGCACGGCAACTCGGGGAAGGCTTGCCTGTACGCTCGAGGAGAAGTAATTAGATACTCTTATTGCTAGCCAACCGAGCTAAAGGGAGTGGTGCCGAGTGATCCGTGAGCCTCTGGCGAGCCCCCGTGGCCAGGGTTCGGACTTCGACCTCGCAGCGCAGCAGCTGCTCGAGGTGAGAAGGCGAATCGAGGAGTTCCTGGCCGGACGAGTCGCGGCTGCGGCCGCGATCGATGCGGGCCTCGCGACGCTGTGGCGCATCACGGCTCGCAGCGCCGAAGGCGGAAAGCTCTTCCGCCCTGCGCTGGTCATGCAGGCCTACCTGTCCTACACGGGCGCAGCAGAGGTGCCTGAGGCGGTCATGGAACTTGCGACCGCGACCGAGCTGCTCCACCTCGCGTTCCTGACCCACGACGACGTGATCGACAACGACACCATGCGCAGGGGTGAGCTGAATCTTCTCGGCAGCGTCGAGGAGATCGTGGGAGGACCGGAGTTCGACGACGAGCGCGGCAACCGCCTGGGGCAGGCCGCCGCGATCCTGGTCGGCGACCTCCTGCTCTCCGAAGCGCACCTGAGGGTTGCGCGCATCGACCAGCCCCACGCCGTTCGTCTGCGCGTGCTCGATGCCATCGAGCGTGCCCTCGCGGTCTCGGTCGCCGGTGAGTTCAGCGACGTGAGCCTTTCGGTTCGAAGCGACCATCCGGCATTGGCCGAGGTCCTGTCGATGAGCTCGAACAAGACCTCTGCGTACACCGTGCTGCTGCCGCTCGAGCTCGGTCTGATCGCGGCGGGTGCCGAAGGTGCGGTGGATGCGCGTCTCATCGCCCAGTTCTCGGACGCCGCCGGGCTCGCCTTCCAGCTCCAGGACGACCTGTTCGGTGTCTTCGGAGACCAGCACAAGCTCGGGAAGGCGCCGTACTCGGATATCCGGGAGGGCAAGTTCACGGCGCTCATCGCCCTGGCCTGCGGAACCCCGGTCTGGGGTGAGCTCGAGTCGCTGCTCGGCGACCCGATGCTCAGCGAAGCGGATGGCGCGAGGGCGCGCGATCTCATCGACGCGTCTGGCTCGCGCGCCGCTGTCGAGCAGGAGCTCGCGGCCCAGTTCTCGAGGGCACGAGCCGCCGCGAGGGCCGTGGGTGCTTCTGGACGCGAGGGGGAGCGGAACCTGGCCGAGATGCTGGAGCGTCTGCTGATGCTGCTGGAGAGGCGCACGTCATGATGTCGCCACTCGAGCAGTACACGCGCACCGCGGAGAAGTCGGCGGCCGAGGTCATCTTCGCCTACTCGAGTTCCTTCGGTGCGGCATCGCGCTTCCTCGGGCGCCGGACGGTCAAGCCGGTGCGCAGCATCTACGCCCTGGTCCGCGTGGCCGATGAGATCGTGGATGGTGTCGGCGCGCTTGCCGGCCTCTCCCTCGAGCAGCAGCACGCGGCGCTCGACGGGCTCGAGGCGCAGACGCTCGAGGCCATCGAGTCGGGCTTCAGCACGAATCTGGTTGTCCACGCGTTCGCGGTGACCGCACGACGCTGCGGGTTCGGGGCCGAGCTTGTCGTGCCCTTCTTCGCTTCGATGCGCATGGATCTCGAGCCTCGCTCGCTCGACGTGGAGGAGCAACGGCGCTACGTCTACGGTTCAGCTGAGGTCGTGGGGCTGATGTGCGTGCGGGTGTTCCTCACCGGTGTCTCTCGCACCCCAGAGCAGCGGGAGCGCATCGACGCGGCGGCCTGCGCGCTCGGCGCCGCGTTCCAGAATGTGAACTTCCTCCGCGACGTGGGCGATGACGCCGACCGGCTCGGCAGGGACTACCTGCCGGTGGAGGGTCTGGAGTCGGCGCCGCTCGACGAGCGGCGCAAGCTCATCTGGCTGGACCGCATCCGCGCCGATCTCGCGACAGCGGATGCGGGCATCCCGCTGCTGCCGAGGGATTGCCGCAGAGGCGTGGCCCTCGCGAGTGCTCTCTTCGCTGCGCTCGCCGACCGCATCGCGGCGACGCCGGCCGATCAGCTGCGCACCACACGCGTGAGAGTTCCCGGCGCCGAGAAGGCGCGCATCGCAGCACGAGTCCTTCTGGAGACACGATCATGAGCACCCGAGCAGTAGTCATCGGCGCCGGAATGGCCGGCCTCGCCACAGCGATCCTGCTCGCACGGGACGGCTTCGCCGTGACGGTGCTCGAGAAGAACGACCGGGTCGGCGGCCGTGCGGGCCTCCTCGAGGTCGACGGCTTCCGCTTCGATACCGGCCCGAGCTGGTACCTGATGCCGAGCGTCTTCGACCACTACTTCGCGCTTGCGGGCACGAGTACCGAGGAGCAGCTGGATCTGCGCATGCTCGACCCCGGCTACCGCGTCTTCCCGGAGCCGGAGCAGGCGGGGGGCGCAAGCGAGCCCCTCTCCATCCCGTACGGACAGGATGCCGTGCGCGAGCTCGTCGCTGAGCTCGAGCCCGAGGCGCTTGCCGCTTTCGACGACTACCTCGAGACCGCGAGACGCGCCATGGACATGGCGGAGGAATCATTCCTCTACAACACGTTCAAGAACCCGGCGACCCTGCTCGGCGCCCCCGTTCGCCGCGAACTCCCCGAGCTCCTCACGTGGCTCACGGTCCCGCTCGAGAAATTCGTGGAGGAGTCGTTCACGCATCCGCTGCTCAGGCAGATCCTCGCCTACCAGGCGGTGTTCCTCGGAACCGACCCGCGCCGCGCTCCGGCGATCTACCACCTCATGAGTCGCATGGATCTCGTCGAGGGCGTGCAGTACCCCATGGGCGGCTTCACCGCCGTGGTGGATGCGCTGCATCGGCTCGCCGTCGACGCCGGCGTCGAGTTCCGGCTCGAGGCCGAGGTCACGGACATCGCCGTGTCGCACGGTTGGAGCCGTGGCGTGCACTGGCGCGACGCTGACGGGCAGCGGCACTTCGAGGACGTCGAGGTGGTCGTCTCCGCCGCTGACCTGCATCACACGGAGACGCGGCTGCTGCCAGAGCGATACCGCAGCTACCCGGAGCGCGTGTGGAAGCGCACCTCGTCGGGTCCTGGTGCCGTGCTGGTGATGCTCGGCGTCGAGGGCGAGTTGCCCGCCTTGCCGCACCACTCGCTGCTGCTCACGAAGGAGTGGGGAGAGAACTTCGACGCCATCTTCGGCGAGGGCGTCGCCCTGCCTGACCCGGTCTCCGTCTACGTCTGCAAGCCGAGCGCCACGGATCCGGCAGTCGCGCCGGAAGGGCACGAGAACTTGTTCCTGCTCATCCCGGTCAAGGGCGACCCGAGCATCGGTGGGGGAGGAGCGGACGGGGCGGGCGATGCAGAGGTCGAGCGGATCGCCGATCTCGCGATCTCCCAGCTCGCCGAGTGGACAGGAGTCTCCGACCTGGGGCGCCGCATCGTGGTTCGTCAGACACTCGGCCCGGCCGATTTCGTGCACGACTACAACTCTTGGCGGGGCGGCATTCTCGGCCCGTCGCATGAGCTCGCCCAGTCGGCCATGCTGCGCGCTGGCAACGCGTCCCCGAAGGTCAAGGGGCTCTACTACGCGGGTGCGACCGTCAACCCCGGCGTCGGCGTGCCGATGTGCCTGATCAGTGCCGAGCTGGTGCTCAAGCATGTGCGGGGCGACCGGAGCGCTGGCCCCCTCGAGGTCGACCGCAGGTGACGGTCACCACCGTCCACCTCTGGGGAACCGGCAGCGCGAGCGCCGGCCTCTCTCTGACCGCGAAGACCACGCTGCAGCTCCTGGGCCGGCGACGTCCGGAGGGTCTGCGATTCGCGCGGGTCATGGGCACGGCGCGGGCGACGAGCTTCTCCTCTCGCGACGCCGACCTCGGGCATTGGGCGCTCGTCGCCGCCTGGGAGTCGCTCGAGGCTGCGGACGCGTTCGATCGAGGGGCCCTCGTCGGCGCGTGGGACGCACGCTCGCGGGAGCGGCTCAGAGTGCGGATGCGCGCTATCCGCTCGGTCGGCCTCTGGGGAGGTCGCGAGCCGTTCGGGCCCGCCGTCGCCGAGGCCGAGGAGGGGCAGCGAGTGGCCGTCATCACGCGGGCGCGAATCCGGGCCTCGGCGGTGCCGCGCTTCACGGGAACCGTGCCACCCATCGCTGCCGAACTCCTCCGCGCGAGGTCGCGGGGTCTCGGTCTCGCGTTCGGGATGGGCGAGCTGCCAGCCGGCCTCCTTGGCACCTTCACCCTCTGGGAGTCCGAGCCGGCGCTTCGCGCCTTCATCAGCGGCGCACCATCGCACAGGGCCGCCATGGCCGACAGTCGAGCGGGCGGATGGTTCGCCGAGGAGCTGTTCGCGCGCTTCGCGGTCGATGCCGTCGAGGGCTGGTCGGCCAGGACTGCATGACCTGCCTCGCGAAGAGCACACCACCATCCGCCAGAACGTCAGACGACGCAGATCCAGAGCCACGACCGAGAGGAACGGACTCAAGATGACCGCCATCACACGACGACTCATGTGGGTGACACTCGCAGCAGGCATGTTCGTCCAGAGCCTGTTCGCATTCACCGGCGGCGGCACTGTGCCGCTGACCATCGCGAGCGTCGCCCTGCTCGCCGCCACGGGGGTGCTCCACGCCTGGGCGACCCGCGGGCCGCGGTTCGCCTCTGTGCTGCTCGCCGCCGCCGCGATCGGCTTCTTCGCGGAAGTCGTCGGAGTCGCCACGAGCTTCCCGTTCGGACAGTACATCTACACGCCGTCGCTCGGCTTCTCGCTCTTCGAGGTACCGCTCATCGTGCCGCTCGCCTGGGTGACGATCGCCTACCCCGCGGTGATCATCGCTCGCCGACTCGTCGGCACGGCGCCTGGCGCGGCGCGACGTATCGTGCGCGTCGCCGTGGCCGCATGGGCGCTCACCGCCTGGGACGTCTTCCTCGACCCCCAGATGGTCGATTCGGGGCATTGGGGCTGGAAGCACCCTGACCCGGGGATCCCCGGGGTCGACGGCATCCCGCTCACGAACTTCCTCGGCTGGTACCTGGTCTCGCTCATCATCTGCGGGCTCATCGACGCCGTCGCCGCTCGCTCGCAGAAGGTCGACGGCGCCCCGAGCGACGCAGCTCCCTTCACGGTCTACCTGTGGACGTACGCGACGTGCGTCGTCGGCAACCTCACGTTCTTCGAGCGCCCGAGCGTGGCGCTCGTCGGCGGCCTCATCATGGGCGCTGTCGCGATCCCGCTTGTCGTCGTGCTGCTGCGCGACTGGCGGGCGCGGAGAGCCGCGGGCTCCCTCGTGGCTTCCGGGGCGCAGGCGGGTGACTCCCCGCGATGAGCACGGTCGTGGTGATCGGGGCGGGGGTCGGCGGGCTCGCCGTGGCAGCCCGCCTGTCCGCGCTGGGCCACGACGTCACGGTGCTCGAGCAGGCCGAGAAGGTCGGGGGCAAGCTCGGCACCCTCGAGCATGACGGCTTCCTCTTCGACACGGGTCCGTCGCTTGTGACCATGCCATACGTCTTCGCCGAGCTGTTCGCGGAGACAGGAGCACCCATCGAGTCGGTTGTCGAGCTTCGCCGACTCGATGTCGCCTGCCGTTACCGGTTCGCCGACGGCAGCGAGCTCGACATGCCCGGAAGGATCGAGGAGATCCCCGCTGCGCTCGACGCGGCGCTCGGTGCGGGGACTGGGCATCAGTGGGCGCGCTTCCTCGAACGCTCGGAGCGCGTCTGGGACATCGCCAGGGGTCCTTTCCTGGAATCGCCCATCGATGCGGCTGGGATCGCGTCGCTCGCCGTGAATCCGCTGTCGCTCGCACGAGTGGCCCCATGGCGGAGTCTGCGCGGGTTCGGCGAGCGTGATCTCTTGGACCCTCGCCTGCGGGCGCTCCTGGATCGCTACGCGACGTACACAGGGTCTGACCCGAGGCGGGCGCCGTCTGCACTCGCGACGGTGCCGTACGCCGAGCAGGCCTACGGCTCCTGGTACGTGCCCGGTGGCCTCTGGCGGCTGGGGGAGGCTATCGCCGAACGCGCCGTGGAGCGCGGGGCACGCATTCGCACCGGGGTCAGGGTCGCCCGCATCCTCCAGGAGGGCGCCAGGGTCTCCGGGGTCGAGACGAGTGAGGGGGAGCGTCTCGCCGCAGATGTCGTCGTCGCGAACGCTGACGCTCAGTCCGTCTATGGGGAGCTGCTGCACAGCGAAGGGGCCCGGCGCGCCGCCAGGAGCCACGAGAAGCTCGACCCCTCGCTCTCGGGCTTCGTCATGCTCCTCGCCCTCGACGATCTCGAGAGTGCGAGCTTCGCGCACGATGAGGCGACGCACCACAGGGTGCTCTTCGCCGAGGACTACGACGCCGAGTTCGATGCGGTCTTCGGTGTCGGGACGCACGCGGGGTCCGGGCCGAGGCCGGTCGAGCGGCCCACGATCTACGTCTCGGCGCCGCAGGATCCGGCGACCGTTCCGGGGCCGAGCAATGGCGCCTGGTTCGTCCTCGTCAACGCGCCCAGGCACGAGCCGGAGCACGGTGTCGACTGGGACGAGCCGGGGCTCGCCGAGCGCTACGCGGAGTCACTGCTGGAGCTCATGGCCGAACGCGGCCTCGACGTGCGGCCGCACGTGAGATGGATGCGCATCCGCACGCCCGCGGACATCGAGCGCGACACGCTCTCTCCCGGAGGCTCGATCTACGGGACGGCGTCGAACGGCGCGAGGGCGTCATTCCTGCGGCCGGGCAATCGGCAGCCCGTCGACGGGCTCTACCTCGTAGGCGGCTCTTCGCACCCGGGCGGGGGGCTCCCGCTCGTGACTCTCTCGGCGGCTATCGTCGCGGAGCTGGTCGGGCCTGCCGAAGGCAGCTGAACGCTCCGAGACCGCCGCGCGACTCGAGGAAGCCCGCTCGCCGGCCCGAAGGCTCGGCAAACGGGCCCGTGGTCCGAGCTCAGCCGTAGACGGGGCCGGTGAGGTCTTCGCCTGGTCCCTTGCCGACGGGGTCCGGGTGGTCGGACGCCTCACGGAACGCAAGCTGCAGCGAGCGCAGGCCGTCGCGCAGGGGGCGCGCGTGGTGGTCGCCCAGGTAGGGGAGGCTCGCGGTGAGCAGACCTGCGAGCGCCGAGATGAGCTTGCGGGCCTCGTCGAGGTCGAGCTCGTCGTCCCCGCTGTCCTCGTCCAGGCCGCACGCGACGGCGGCGGCGCTCATGAGGTGGACGGCAGTTGTCGTGATGAGCTCGACGGCTGGAACTTCGCCGATATCGCGACGCAGATCACCGTACTCTGGCTCGGCTGCGGAGGGGTTTTCGAGTGAGGCGTCGGTCACGCTGGTCCTTTGTCCGGAGTTCTGGTAATGTGGCGAGCGGTTTCTGCTGTGCAGAGGCCACGAAAGAGGATTCGTCCCACCCGCGCAAACCGCTCTACGTAGGTTACCGGGTTGCTCCACTCCCTTCCTTGCCCGGCCTCGCGGCTGTGCAGGAAGAGGTCACAGAGTCCGCACGAACTGCACTTGCTGCAGGATGCGCAGGCTCGGTGGCGATGGGTGGAAACACGCTGCGAGCGCAGCGTGGTTGGTGTGACGCCTCCTCTCCACATTCAGTGAAGTCAGGAGCCTTCCATCAGCGAACCACGTACCAATGACCGCATCCGTGCCAGTGAAGTCCGCCTTGTCGGCCCGGGCGGTGAGCAGGTCGGAGTAGTCAAGCTCGAGATGGCGCTGCGCCTCGCGCAGGAGTCTGAGCTCGACCTCGTCGAGGTCGCCCCCAACTCGAAGCCCCCCGTCGCCAAGATCATGGATTACGGGAAGTTCAAGTACGAGGCCGCCCAGAAGGCCAAGGAAGCACGTCGCAACCAGGCGAACACCGTCCTCAAAGAGGTTCGTTTCCGTCTGAAGATCGACGCCCACGACTACGAGACCAAGCGCAAGCGCGCTATCGGCTTCCTCGAAGACGGCGACAAGGTGAAGGCCATGATCCAGTTCCGCGGCCGCGAGCAGTCGCGCCCGGAGATGGGTGTGCGCCTCCTCCAGCGTTTCGCCGAGGAAGTCTCGGAGTACGGCACTGTCGAGTCAAACCCCATGATCGATGGCCGCAACATGGTCATGATCATCGGCCCGTTCCGAAACAAGTCCGACGTCAAGGCTGACGCTTCCGCGAAGCGGAATGCGGCCCGCGAGGCGTCTCGAGCGGCCAAGCACGGGCAGCCGTCAACTGGCGAAGCTGCGAATGAATCTGCAGATGAAGCTGCAACAGAGTCTGTACCAGAGTCTGCAACCACAGAGGAGAACTAATGCCGAAGCAGAAGACCCACTCGGGCGCCAAGAAGCGCTTCAAGGTCACGGGAAGCGGCAAGCTCATGAAGCAGCAGGCCGGCCTCCGCCACAACCTCGAGGTCAAGTCGCCGGGTCGCAAGGCTCGACTGAACCAGGACCAGCTGCTTTCCAAGGCAGACGCCAAGGTCGCCAAGAAGCTGCTCGGCCACTAAGCCGCCCGCACCCACACTTACTGAGGAGAATCAACACACATGGCACGTGTAAAGCGGGCAGTAAACGCCCATAAGAAGCGTCGCGTCATCCTTGAGCGCGCATCCGGCTACCGTGGACAGCGCTCGCGCCTGTACCGCAAGGCCAAGGAGCAGGTCATCCACTCGATGGTCTACTCCTACCGTGACCGTCGCGCCAAGAAGGGCGAGTTCCGTCGCCTCTGGATCCAGCGCATCAACGCCGGATCCCGCGCGAACGGCCTCACGTACAACCGCTTCATCCAGGGCCTCGGCCTTGCTGGCATCGAGGTCGACCGCCGTATCCTCGCTGAGCTCGCCGTGAACGAGCCCGCGACGTTCGCCGGTCTCGTCGAGGCAGCCAAGCAGGCGCTCCCGGCCGACACGTCGGCTCCGCGCGCAGCGGCCTAGTCACCACCGCGGCCCGATTCGCTCTCTGAGTGTGCCGGCCGTGTGAACATGCGGTCGAGAGTCCAGCTCTCGGCCGCATGTTCTTTTCCTAGGGCCTGCACTCTCCATCCGCACCTGGCTCGATGAGCATCCACTCAAGCAACGCAGCGCCTCGCGCGCAGGAAGAAGTCGACACCATGATCGAGAGCCCGCGCAACGCGCGCGTCAAGGACGTCAGGAAGCTCGCGCAGAAGTCGGAGCGTCAGGAGACTGGCCTCTTCGTCATCGAGGGGCCCCAGGCGGTCCGCGAAGCGCTGATCTCGCGCCCAGAGCTCATCGAGGAGCTGTTCGTCACGCCGACGGCGCTCGAGCGTCATTCCGAGCTGCGTGGCCTTGCCGAGGAAGCGCAGCTCGAGGTCGACTTCGCGAGCGAAGAGGCCATCGACGCGATGGCGGACACGCGCACTCCACAGGGCGTCATCGCCGTGTGCCGGCAGTTCCCCGCTTCGATTCGGGATGCGCTGAGCGGTTCGCCGAAGCTCGTCGCGATCCTCGAGGAGGTGCGCGACCCGGGCAACCTGGGCACGATCATCCGTGCCGCCGACGCTGCGGGCGCCGACGCGGTGATCCTCACGGGCCGGACCGTCGACCTCTACAACTCGAAGGTCGTGCGTTCGAGCACCGGCTCCATCTTCCACCTGCCGATCGCCGTCGAGGTGACCCTGGACGTCGCCACCTCGCGCGCTCGAGACGCTGGCCTCCGTGTCGTCGCCGCCGACATCGACGGCTCGGACCTGCTGTCGGCTCGTGACGCTGGCGAGCTGGCACAGCCGACCGCCTGGCTCTTCGGGAACGAGGCTCGCGGCCTCGACGCCGAGCAGCTCGCGTACGCCGACGCGACCATGAGCGTGCCGATCTACGGGCGAGCGGAGTCGATGAACCTCGCGACCGCGGCCTCTGTCTGCCTGTACGAGAGCGCGTTCGCTCAGCGCGCCTGACCGAAGCTCACCGGGACGCCCGGGCCTCTCCGCGATACTCGCGTCGAGCGCCCGGGCGTTGCTGCGTTCCTGCGTCCCTGCGCGCCTGGCTGTCTGCGCGCCAGTGAACCTCACCTTGTCTTCAGCGGACGTCAGCCGAGTTCGCGCGCGTCGCGGGACCGGCGGGGCATTCGCGTCAGTCGCTGTCGAGCGATGACAGCCAGGCGCTGTGCAGTTCGGCGTAGCGACCGCCGCGCGCCACGAGCTCCGCAGGGGAGCCGTCCTCCACGATCGCTCCGCCATCGAGGACCAGTACACGGTCGGCGTCGTTGACGGTCGACAGGCGGTGGGCGATGATGACGGCCGTTCGGTCGTGCAGGAGGGTGCCGAGCGCCTTCTGGACGGCTCGCTCGCTCGGGATATCGAGGGAGCTCGTGGCCTCGTCGAGGATGAGCACCTCGGGGTCGGCGACGAAGGCGCGGGCGAAGGAGATGAGCTGGCGCTGTCCGGCCGAGAGCTTCACTCCACGGTGGCTCAGATCTGTGTTGTACCCGTTCGGCATGCGCCGGATGAACGGGTCGGCGCCGATGAGCTTCGCGGCCTGCTCGATCTCCTTGCGGCTCGCGCCCGGCCGTCCGAGCTCGATGTTGGAGGCGACGGTGCCCTGGAACAGGAAGGGATCCTGCGTGACCGTGATGACCCTTCGTCGCAGCTCGCTGTCCGGGATGTCGCGGAGGTCGACGCCATCGAGGAGCGCTTGCCCCTGTGTCGGATCCGCGAAGCGGGCGATGATGCTCGCCAGGGTGGTCTTCCCCGCCCCGGTCGGCCCCACGACCGCAACGGTCTGGCCGGCGGGAATGTGCAGGTCGACACGCTGCAGCACAAGCGGGCCGTCTCCGTAGGAGAACGCAGTGCCGCGGAGGGCGATGTCACCGGGCCCCGCGACATCGCGGTGGTCCTCCGTCCGCCGTGCCGGATCGTGCTTGGCATCTTGGGCGGGAGCCGCGACGCTGGGCTCTTCCTCGAGCACGCCCGAGATCTTCTCCAGGGCCGCGACTGCGGACTGGAAGGTGTTCGCGAACATGCCGACGGCCTCCATCGGCTGGAAGAGCTGCACGAGGTACAGCGCGGCTGCGACGAGGACGCCGACGCCGATGCTGCCCTCGAGCGTGCGGAGGCCGTTGATGAGCACCAGAACCGCGAGGCCGATGCTGCTGATGAGTTCGATGCCGGTGAAGAGATTGCCGAACGCCATCGCAGTGCGTCGACCGGTGTCGGTGTAGGCGCCGTTGAGTCCGCCGTACACGTCCGCGTTTCGCCCTTCGGCGCGGAAGGCCTGCATAGCGCGGATGCCCGTGATCGTCTCGACGAAGCGGACGATGAGTCGCGCTGAGCGTTCGCTCGACTCGCGGTAGAGGCGTGAGGAGACGACCTGGAACCGTCGGGTGACCAGCACGACGGGCACGAAGACCGCGAAGGCCACGAGGGCGGACAGCGGATCAAGGATGAGGAGGGCCGCTGCGATGAACGCCATCCGCGCGACGGCGTTGACCAGGTCGCCGAATCCGGACTCGAGGAGTTCGGCGACCGCATCGACGTCGTTCGTCTGGCGACTGATGACTCGCCCGGACGTGTAGCGCTGATGGAAGTCGAGGCCGAGACGCCCCGTGTGCTCGAAGAGCAGGGTCCGGACTCGCAGGAGCACGCGTTGGCTGAGCGCTGCGGCATTCCGGGTGAAGAGGTTGGAGAGTCCGGCGTCGGTGACCGTCGCGAGGACCAGAGCGACGACGATGACCAGGAACGGAGCCGCATCGCCGTCGAGCAGCGTTGGAAGCCCCGTGTCGATGGCCTGTGAGAGCAGCAGAGGACCGGCGGCCGAGGCCGCCTGGCTGATGAGGACAAGCACCCCCAGCCACACGAGGCGCGCCTTGTGCGGGGCGAGGAGCCGGCTCATGAGTCGAAGTGAGCGTCGTCGGAGGACTCTGGCGGTGTCGCGGTCGACGCTCGTGAGGTGCTCGACCCGCACCCCGAGGGGTGCAGCAGCGCTGGGCTTGGTCATGCGACCACCTCGTCGACGTGGTCGCCCTGCCAGAGCAGGCCCCGGTACACGGGGTCGGCGGCGAGCAGCTCGCGGTGCTCGCCCAAGGCCGTGATGCGACCGTCGACGAGGACGGCGACACGGTCGGCGAGGGCCACGGTGGATGACCGGTGCGCGACGACAAGGGTCGTCACGCCGGAGAGAGCCGACCGGAGGGCCTCAGTCGCGAGGGTCTCGGTGCGCACGTCGACCGCCGAGAGCGGGTCGTCCAGGACGAGGACACGGGGGCGCGCGAGGATGGCGCGGGCGAGCGCAAGACGTTGCCGTTGGCCTCCCGAGAGACTGTGCCCCTCCTCCCCGATGAGGGTCTCGAGGCCTTCGGGGAGCTCGAGCGCGAAGCGAGCCTGCGCGACCGCCAGGGCGTCCCGCACCTCATCGTCGCTCGCGTCCGGTCGCCCGAGCGCGACGTTGTCTCTGACGCTGGCCGAGAAGAGCAGAGGCTGCTCGAAGGCGATGGCCACGTGGCTCCTGAGGTCGTCTCGGCGGAGATGGCGGATGTCGGTGCCGTCGAGCCGCACCTCGCCAGCGGTCGGATCGTGGAGGCGCACGGCGAGCTCGCTGAGCAGGCTCTTCCCACTCCCGGTCGCGCCGACGAGCGCAAGTGTCTCGCCGGGCACGAGGGTGAGGTCGATGCCTCGCAGCACCTCGTCGCCGTCCTGCGCATCCGGGAAGGCGAACCGCACATCCCGGAACTCGAGGACCCCAGGCCCGTCAGGAACGGGGAGCGGGCGCTCGGGGTCGGAGACTGCAGTCGCAGTGTCGAGGACCTCGAAGACACGGGTCGTCGAGGCCGCCGCGTCGAGGGTGTCGGCGAAGAGGAAACCGAGGGAGCGTACCGGCCAGGCGAGCATGAGCGCCGTGAAGAGGAACGCGGAGAGCGCTCCGATCGTGAGCCTGCCGTCGGCGACGGCGATCACACCGAGTGCGAGCGAAGTGGCGACGGCGAGCTGGGGGAGCAGGATGAGCCATGAGCGCATGTCGGCCTGGCGGCGGGCCTTCTCGAGCTCGGTCTCACGCAGCGCCTGCGCCTCCTCGCGGAACGACTCGAGGAACTCTCCGCCACGACCGAAGGCCTTGATGACGCGGATTCCCTTCGCCGCCTCGCCGACCGTCGTCGCGAGCGCCCCAGCCTGGTCCTGGCTGCGCCGGGAGAGGCGTCCGTAGACGCGCTGGAAGCGAAGGGTGATGAGGGCCGTCGGGATGCTGAACACCGCGTAGAGGGAGCCGAGCACCGGATCGAGCCAGAGGAGCACGCCGATGCCGGCGACGACCGTGAGCAGGTTGACGCTCAGCATGATGAGGCCGAACGCGAGCCACCGACGTATCCGGTTGAGGTCGACGGATGATCTGGACAGGAGCTGGCCTGCCTCCCACTCGTCGTGGAAGGCAGCAGGCAGGTCCTGCAGCCGGGCGAAGAGCTGATCCCGCACGCGTCGTTCGACGCCGACCATGGGCGTGAGCACGAAGATTCGTCGCAGGTACCAGAGGATCGCTTCGAAGCAGCCGACGGCGAGGAGCGCGAGCGAGCCCCAGATGACGGCCGCCCTCTCGCCGGAGGAGACGGGGCCATCGACGATGAGGCGGATGATCTGCGGGCCGACGAGGCTCAGCCCGGCTGCGGTCAGGGCCGAGGCGAAGCCGGCGAAGAGGCTCCATCTGACCGGCCGCACGAACTCCCAGAGTCGCAGCAGTTCTCGAAGTCCGGGCTCAGCGCGCATCCGATACAGGCTAGTCGCCTCTGTCGGTGCAGCGGCGCGTCGGGGAGCGCACCGGCTTCCCCGGAGACGGAGAACCTGTCGAGAAACGGAGAACTCCCCGCGGGCCGGTGCCGAGAGACTCTCGGTGCCGGCCCGCGGGGAGCCTTCCTGCGTGGAGCGCGCCTAGACGCGGTCTCCGTCGCCCTGCTTGCGCAGATCGATCTGGCGCTGCGCCTCCGCCTGATCGTGCTTCGTCTTCTGGCGAGCTTCCTCTTCGAGCTCGAGCACGTCGGACTGCTGCACGAGGATCAGCTCCGTGTCGGTCACATTGCCCGCATTGGTGACGGGCTCTGGGGCGGCGCCCGCGATGACCTTCGGGTTCTGCGAGATGCGCTTCTGCACCACGGTCGCGAGCCAGGACAGCAGCACACAGGTGGCGATGTAGACCGCGCCGATGACGATCGTGACCGGAATGTATGGGCGACCGTAATCCGCCTGGCCGCCGATGAGCTTCGCCATGTAGAGCAGCTCGTTGTACGTGATGATCGAGCCGAGGGCCGTGTCCTTCAGGGTCACGACCAGCTGCGCGATAATGACGGGAAGCATCGCGCGGATCGCCTGCGGGAGCAGGATGATCTGCATGACGCCGCTCTTGCGGAGGCCGATGGCGTATCCGGCTTCAGCCTGACCGCTCGGGAGCGACTGCACGCCGCTTCGGATGACCTCGGAGAGCACTGAGCCGTTGTAGGCGATGAGCGCGATGACGACGGCCCAGAACGGCTCCATCTTGATGCCGATGGCGGGCAGGCCGTAGTACATGAGCATCATGAGGATGAGGACGGGGATCGCACGGAGACCCTCGACCACGACCGTGAACGGGATGCGGACCCACGCGTGGTCCGACAGGCGGCCGATGGCGAGGACGAATCCGAGCGCCAACGCACCCACGGCTGCGACCAGGAAGGCGCTGAGCGTGGCCCAGAGCGCCTCCGCGATCTGCGTCCAGATAGCCGCGTAGCCGAAGATCTGCCACTTGTCGGCGCTCAGGTTGCCCGTCGCGCTGAGGCGGTAGACGAGGAAGGCGACGAGGGCGACGATGACGACGACCGTCGCGATCCCGAGCAGCTTGTTGCGAGCGAGCGCGCGGGGGCCTGGGACATCGTAGAGAACAGAGGTCTGGCTCATCGGGCAACCTTCCAGTGGCGTTCGAGCGCGTTCTGCACCCACGAGAGCAGCAGGACGAGGACGATGAAGACGATGGCGACCCAGATGAGCACCTCCATCGCGTTCTCACCTCGCTCGCTCATGTTGGCGCGGATGATGCCCAGGTTGACGGCGGAGAACCCAGCAGCGACGGTGGTGTTCTTCAGCAGTGCGATGAGGACGCTCATCATGGGCGGGACGACGGCACGTGCTGCCTGGGGGAGCACGATGAGGGTCATGACCTGCCCGAAGGGGAGGCCGATGGCTCGCGCAGCCTCTGCCTGGCCGACAGGGACGGTGTTGATGCCGCTTCGGAGCACCTCGGCGACATACGTGGCGGTGTAGACGCCCAGCGCGAGAACGCCGAGCAGCAGGTAGTCGGTGCGGCCCATGGGGAAGAGGACGGGCACCGCGAAGACGAAGATGAAGAACACGAGGGTGAGCGGGGTGTTGCGCACGAGGTTGACGTAGGCGGCGCCGACCGCCCGCGCGATCGGGACCGGCGAGACTCGCATGGCACCCACGATGAAGCCGAGGACGAGCGCGAGGAGCGCGCCCCCGAAGAAGAGGATGAGCGTCCCGAGAAGGGCCTCACTCCACAGGTCGAGGTGGTTCGTGAAGATATCGAACACGCTCGCCTTCCTTTCTGAGACAGGGCGCAAGGCGCCCTAGGTGCGAACGAGCGGCGGCGAGAGTGAGTCTCGCCGCCGCTCGCCTGTGGGATTAGTAGCGGTCGACCGCAGGCTGCGTGACCGTGGTTCCGGACGATCCGAGGTTGTAGTCGAAGATCGCCTGCCACACGTCGCCGCCCTCTTCGAGGGTGGTGTTGATGTGGTCGCGGAGGGCGTCATCGCCCTTGGCGAGTCCGATGCCGTAGAGCTCCTCGCTGAAGGGCTCGCCGACGACCTTGAGGTTGTCGGGGTCCTGGGCGGCGTAGCCGATCAGGATGGCCTCGTCAGTGGTGACCGCATCGACCTGGCCGTTGATCAGCTGGTCGACGCACTGCGAGTACGTGTCGAACTCGGTGGTCGTGACCTCCGGGTAGTTGTCCTTGATGTTCTGGATCGGGGTCGAACCCGTCGCAGAGCACACCGTGACGCCGGCGACGAGCGAGTCGACTCCGGTGATGTCGGAGTCTGCGCCGACGAGCAGGCCCTGGCCGGTCTCGAAGTACGGACCGGCGAAGTCGATCTGGTCCTTGCGCTTGTCGGTGATCGAGTACGTGCCGACGTAGTAGTCGATGTCGCCGTTGGAGATCGCCTGCTCGCGGTTGGCGGAGGCGATCGGCTTGAACTCGATGTTCTCTTCGGTGACACCGAGCGATGCGGCGATCCAGCGTGCGACGTCGACGTCGAAGCCGGTGCGCTCACCGGTGACGGCGTCGAGGTAGCCGAGGTTCGGCTGGTCTTCCTTGACACCGACGACGACCTTGTCGCCGCGTGCCTTGATGGCGTCGAACGTGGGCGATCCCTCGATCGTGACGTCCGTCGCGACCTCGAAGACGGGTGCTTCACCGGTCGTGGTGCCCTCGCCGCCGCCTGCAGCGGGCGGAGCGCCCTCGGCGCAGCCGGTCAGTACGAGCGAGGCCAGAATGCCTGCGCCGAGAATGGCGCTGAGCTTGGTCTTTCGCATTTCTTCTCCTTCTGTTGGAAGTCTGTTGCGTCTTGCGTGAGCGTCGATGCGGGGTCTGCGCCGACGATCAGTGGGTGATGAGCTTGGAGAGGAAGTCCTTGGCGCGGTCGGTCTTCGGATGCGTGAAGAAGTCCTCCGGCGACTGGTCTTCCAGGATCTGGCCGTCGGCCATGAAGACGACGCGGTCGGCCGCCTTGCGGGCGAAGCCCATCTCGTGGGTCACGACGATCATCGTCATGCCCTCCTTGGCGAGATCGACCATGACGTCCAGGACCTCGTTGATCATCTCGGGGTCGAGCGCGCTCGTGGGCTCGTCGAAGAGCATGACCTTCGGCTTCATCGCGAGGGCGCGCGCGATGGCGACACGCTGCTGCTGCCCACCAGACAGCTGCGCTGGGAACTTCGCGGCCTGGTGACCGATGCCGACTCGATCGAGAAGCGCCTTTGCCTCTTTCTCGGCGTCAGCCCTCGAGAGCTTGCGGACCTTGATGGGACCGAGAGCGACGTTCTCGAGGATGGTCTTGTGGGCGAAGAGGTTGAAGGACTGGAAGACCATCCCGACGTCGGCCCGCAGCGCGGCGAGTGCCTTCCCTTCCTTGGGAAGCACCTTCCCGTCGATGCGGATCTCTCCCGAGGTGATCGTCTCGAGTCGATTGATGGTGCGGCAGAGGGTCGACTTGCCAGAACCGGATGGTCCGATGACGACGACGACCTGACCGCGCTCGACGCTGAGGTTGATGTCCTTCAGGGCGTGGAATTCACCGTAGTGCTTCTCGACGTGGTCTACGACGACGAGGTGCTCGCTCTGATTTTGCATGGTGCGATTCCACCACAGCGTCAGACTCCGTCGTCGCCTATTTCTCGCTTTCGAAACGAGATGGTTACCTGATCGGTGCTTCTCTGGTGGGATTTCGGTGCTCATGGATACACCGAGAGCCTGGAAGATCGCCGGATTCACGCGGATCTCTGGCATCGCGCGAGATGAACCCAGATTCTCGCTGAGTCGTCGAGGCGGCCTCTCTCACAGCGTGAGAAAGCGCGTTTCCACATGCTGGAGCCGTTGCGCACGCGGTTCGCTAAACTCGACACTTGTGTCTGACGCCTCATCGAACCCCATCACGCAGGAAGCCGTCGGCTCCGTGGTCGAAGCGGCGCTCGCCGCCATCGACGCGGCGCCCGACCTGACAGCACTCAAGCGCGTGCGCGCCGAGCATCTGGCGGAGGGTTCGGCGATCGCATCGCTGAACGCCGCGATGCGGGCCGTTCCGAAGGAGAGCAAGAAGGAAGCGGGCCAGCTCATCGGGCAGGCTCGCACCCGCGTCAACGGCGCCTTCGCCGAGCGCGAGAGCGAACTGGCAGCAGCAGAGGCCTCCGAGCGTCTCGCTGCCGAAGCCGTCGACGTCACGGTCGCACGGCCAGCACGCGCGACCGGAGCGAGGCATCCGCTCACCGTGCTGCAGGACCGCGTGAGCGACATCTTCGTCGGCATGGGCTGGGAGATCGCGGAAGGCCCGGAGCTCGAGAGCGAGTGGTTCAACTTCGACTCGCTCAACTTCGACGCGGACCACCCCGCCCGAGCCATGCAGGACACGTTCTTCGTCGAGCCGGCAGACCGCCACCTCGTGCTGCGCACGCACACGTCTCCCGTGCAGATGCGTTCGCTCGTCGAGCGGGGCGTCCCCCTCTACGTGCTGGCCCCCGGCCGCACGTACCGCACCGACGAGCTGGACGCGACGCACACGCCCGTCTTCACCCAGTTCGAGGGCATCGCGATCGACAAGGGACTCACGATGGCGCACCTCCGCGGGACGCTGGAGCACTTCGCGACCTCGATGTTCGGCGAAGAGGCTCGCATCCGACTGCGCAACAACTACTTCCCCTTCACGGAGCCGAGCGCCGAGATGGACATCTGGCATCCCGGTGCGAAGGGCGGCCCGCGCTGGATCGAGTGGGGCGGCTGCGGCATGGTGCACCCCAACGTGCTGCTCGCAGCCGGCGTCGACCCGGAGGAGTATCAGGGCTTCGCCTTCGGCATGGGCGTCGAGCGCACCCTCATGTTCCGCAACGCGCTGACCGACATGCGAGACATGGTCGAAGGCGATGTCCGCTTCAGCACCCAGTTCGGAATGGTGATCTAGCCGTGCGTGCTCCCTCTGCTCCTCTCAACGAAAGTCACATCTGATGCGCGCTCCACTTTCCTGGCTCCGTGAGTACGCGGAGATCCCAGCCTCGGCCTCTCCCGCGTCGGTGCTCGACGCCTTCGTGCGCGTCGGGCTCGAAGACGAAGCCGTGCACGGCACGCAGCTGCAGGGCCCGATCGTGGTCGGCGAGGTGCTCTCGGCTGAGCCGGAGCCGCAGTCGAACGGCAAGACCATCAACTGGTGCCAGGTGCGCGTCGCGCCCGAAGGGCAGCTCGCCGCAGACGGCGGCGCGGATGTGCGTGGCATCGTCTGCGGCGCACACAACTTCGGTGTCGGCGATTCGGTTGTCGTCACGCTTCCCGGAGCAGTCCTTCCCGGAGACTTCGCGATCGCGGCGCGAAAGACCTACGGGCACGTCTCCGACGGCATGATCGCCTCCCAGTCGGAACTCGGGATGGGCGACGACCACGACGGCATCATCGTGCTCTCGCGGCTCGGCGTGAGCGCGGCCCCCGGCACCGACGCCATCGAGCTGCTCGGCCTCACCGAGCAGGCAGTCGAGGTCAATGTCACCCCCGATCGCGGGTACGCGATGTCCATCCGCGGGCTCGTCCGCGAGTACTCGAACGCGACCGGCGTGGCCTTCACCGACCCCGCCCTTCGGCCTCAGCTCGAGGCTCTCCTCGCCGAGGGCATCGCCGCGGATGCTCAGGACGTGCGCGTCGAGGTCACGATCGACGACGACGCGTCCGTGCGCGACCAGCCGATGGCCCCGGTCTTCATCGGCCTCGTGGTCGAGGGCATCGACGCGACGGCGGCGACCCCGACCTGGATGTCTCAGCGGCTCCGGCTCGCGGGGATCCGCCCGCTCGGCATCGCGATCGACATCACGAACTACGTCATGCTCGAGCTCGGGCAGCCGATCCACGGCTACGACCTCGACAAGCTTCGCGGCCCCATCCACGTGCGCCGTGCGCGCGAGGGCGAGCAGCTCACGACCCTCGACGGCAAGGAGCGCACGCTCAGCGCCGAGGACATCCTCATCACCGACGACCGCGGCCCGATCGGGCTCGCTGGCGTCATGGGTGGAGCGGAGACCGAGCTCAGCGGCGAGACGAAGAACGTCTACATCGAGGCGGCGTCGTTCTCGCCGATCTCGATTGCGCGCACCGCGCGTCGGCACAAGCTGCCGAGCGAGGCTTCGCGTCGCTTCGAACGCCGTGTCGACCCCCGCGTCGCTCAGCCGGCAGCCGCTCGTGTCGCGGAGCTGCTCATCGAGCATGCAGGCGGCCGGGTTGTGCGCGCCGGCAGCGTGCACGAGCAGATTCCGGCCCCGGAGTCACTGACGCTGCCCGTCGATGCCGCTTCGAAGATCATGGGCGTTGACTACACGCTCGACGAGACGATCGGCGCGCTGCGTGCCGTCGGCTGCGAGGTCTGGGAAGAGGCCGAGGGGCTCCTCGGTGTGACGGTGCCGAGCTGGCGCGGGGATCTCACCGAGCCGGTCACCCTTGTTGAGGAGATCGGGCGCCTGTGCGACTTCGAGCGCATCCCGTCGCGGCTTCCCGTCGCGCCTCCGGGTCGAGGGCTCACCCGTGAGCAGCGCCTTCGCCGCGCGGCTGCCGACGTGCTGGCCGCGTCCGGGGCTGTCGAGGTGCAGAGCTACCCGTTCGTCGCCGAGACGGATACGGTCACGTTCGGTCGGGCGGATGCGGGCGAGGTGGCGGCCGTGAAGCTCGCCAACCCACTCGACCCGCGCGCCGCGTGGCTCCGCACGAGCCTGCTGCCCGGTCTGCTGACGATCGCGCACCGCAACGTCTCACGTGGTCTCACCGACCTCGCGATCTTCGAGACGGGCACGGTCTTCAAGCCAGAGTCCGGCGTCGTCTACGGCGTGGACGAGGTTCCCGCGGTCGCAGTGCGGCCGACAGCTGAGCGCATCGCGGAGCTGGAGGCTGGGCTGCCGCCGCAGCCAAGGCACGCCGCCGGCATCGTGCTCGGTCACCGCGAGCCGAAGCGCCCGGGGCACGCGCCGACCGCGGCGTCGTGGGAGGACGCACTCGAGCTCGTCGCCCAGCTCGGCCTGGCGACCGGCGCCGAGATCCAGGTGCGACAGGGCACCCACAGGGCTTTCCACCCTGGCCGTTGCGCTGAACTTTTCCTGAGCCACGGGGCTGCGGAGGTGGTTGTCGGGTACGCCGGCGAGGTGCACCCGGACATCGCTGAGGCTGCAGACCTGCCTCGAGTGGTCGCTGCGTTCGAGGTCGACCTCGACGCGGTCATCGAGCTCGCGCGGAGAGAGGTGCTGCCAGCGCCGATCTCGACGTTCCCCGCGGCTACACAGGACCTGAGCCTCGTCGTGGCTGAGGGGGTCCCGGCCGCTGAGGTCTCCGCCGCCGTCACCGAGGGTTCCGGCGCGCTGCTCGAGAAGCTGACGATCGTCGACGACTACCGGGGGACCGGGCTCGAGGACGGGCAGAAGAGCCTGACGTTCGCGCTCCGGTTCCGGGCAACCGACCGGACGCTGACGGCCTCCGAGGCGAGCGAGGCGAAGGAAGCCGGCGCGGCGTTGGCGTCAGAGCGCTTCGGCGCGACGATGCGCGCCTGAGCTCACCCTGACGCGAATCGCCCGACCCCATTGGGGTCGGGCGATTCTGCGTCCTGCGGGTCGGCTGCGCGGCGACGGCGACCCGATCCCGGACCGGGGTCAGCTCTGGCGGGCGACCGAAGCCTCCTTGAGGCTCGCCTCGAGGGCGACCCAGGCGAGCATGGCGCACTTGACCCGCATCACGAACTTGGAGACGCCCTGGAAGGCGACGGCGTCTTCGAGCAGATCCTCGTCTGGCTCGGAGCCGTCGCGAGTCCGGAGCATCAAACGGAAGGCCGCGACGAGTTCTTCGATCTGCGCCGTCGACTTGCCGACGGCGAGCTCGCTGAGCACGGACGCGGAGGCCATCGAGATGCTGCAGCCATCGCCCTGCCACGCGAGCTCGGAGAGGCCTGTTCCGTCAGCGTCCAGCTTCACCCGGACCGTGATCTCGTCGCCGCAGCTCGGGTTGCGCTCGAAGTGCTCGGCGTCGGCGTCTGGCAGTGGACCATCGCCCGTTCGCTTCTTCGAATGCTCGAGGATGAGCTGCTGGTAGAGGCCGTCGAGCGCGCTCATGCGTCGACCCCGAACCAGGCACGGACCTGGCCGACCGCGAAGAGCAGGCGGTCGACGTCCTCTCGCGTCGTGTACAGGTAGCTGCTCGCGCGGGTCGATGCGGTGAGCCCGAGTCGGCGGTGCAGCGGCTGCGCGCAGTGGTGCCCGCCGCGGACCGCGATGCCCTTCGAGTCGAGGAACTGGGTCACGTCGTGAGAATGGACCCCCTCCACCTCGAAGCTCACGAGCCCGGCGCGTGGGGTGCCCACCTCGTCTCCGATGGTGCGGATGCCTGGGATGCCTGCGAGGCCAGCGAGGAGGAGCTGCCCCATCTCGGCCTCATGGGCGGCCACCGACTCCATGCCCACCCCTTCGAGGTAGCGGACGGCTTCGGCGAGCGCGACGACCTGCGAGACGGGTTGCGTGCCGGCTTCGAAGCGCGTCGGTGGAGCCATGAAGTCGCTGGCTTCCATCGTGACGGTGGTGATCATCGATCCGCCCGTGCGCGCAGGTGGCAGGGCATCCAGCATCTCGGCGCGGCCGTACAGCACTCCGACGCCGTTGGGTCCGAGCATCTTGTGGCCCGAGAACGCCGCGAAGTCGACGCCGAGCGCCGGGAAGCTGACCGGCAGGTGCGGCACCGACTGGCAGGCGTCGAGGACCACGATGGCGCCGGCCTCGTGCGCGAGCTCGGTGAGGCGCTTCGCGTCGGCGATGAGCCCGGTCACGTTGGAGACGTGCGCGAAGGCGAAGACCTTGGTTCGCTTCGAGAGCAGAGCTGCGGCATCTTCGACGCTCCACGTGCCCCGGTCGTTCACCGGGACGTAGACGAGCGTCGCTCCCGTGTCCAGGGCGAGCTGCTGCCAGGGCACGAGGTTGGCGTGGTGCTCTGCCTCCGTGATGAGGATCTCGTCGCCCTCGCCGATGGTGAGCCGCTCCGCTCGGGGGCCGCCTCGGCCCGCGCTGGCGATCCGGATGCCGCCAGTAACCAGGTTGATCGCGTCGGTTGCGTTGAGTGTCCAGGAGATCTGCTCGGGTGCTGCGCCGACGAAGCCCGCGACGGTCTCACGCGCGTCCTCGAACGCGACGGTCGAGAGCGCGGCGAGCGTGTGCGCTCCTCGGTGCACGGCGGCGTTCTCGGTCTCGAGGAAGCGTCGCTCAGCGTCGAGGACCTGAGTCGGCCGCTGCGAGGTCGCGCCGGAATCGAGGTAGACGAGGGGGGTGCCGTTCACCTCTTGATCCAGGATGGGGAAATCCTGTCGGAGCTCGAGCACCCTGGCGTCGCTCAGGGCGTGGACGCCCTCTGGCGCCGCGCTGCTCTGGGGTGATGAAGCTGCGTCTTCGGTGTTCAGTGTCACGTCGTCCTCTCGTTGGCCTCGCACCGCAGACGCTCGAGTGTCGACGGTCTCAGCCTGTCAAGCCTACGAGTGCAACGAGCTCGCTGCCCGCCGCATTCCCGTCTGCGTCGCTCGACGGCTGGTCTGCCCGTGCCGGCCGGACTCGCGCGGGGGTGGCACGGCCTAGGATGAACGGCATGGCTTTCTCCGTTGCAGTAGCTGGGGCGAGCGGGTACGCGGGTGGGGAACTCCTGCGCATTCTCGCCTCGCACCCCGAACTCGAGGTCCGCACCGTCACCGCGCACGCGAATGCGGGTGAGCGGCTGCTTCGCGTGCATCCTCACCTGGCGAGCTACGCGGACCTGGTCCTCGAGCCCACGACCGCCGACGTGCTGTCGGGCCACGACGTCGTGTTCCTGGCACTGCCGCACGGTGCGTCCGGTGCGATCTCCGCCGAGCTCGGCGACGACACGCTGGTCATCGACTGCGGTGCCGACCACCGTCTGGAGCGTGAGGAAGACTGGGCCGAGTACTACGGCGGCGACTTCTTCGGCACGTGGGCGTACGGGCTCCCGGAGCTCGAGCTCGCCGGCGCGTCCGACAAGCAGCGGTCGCACCTCGGCGGCGCCTCGCGGGTCGCCGTTCCCGGCTGCAATGTCACGGCGATCACGCTCGCACTCGCACCCGCCATGCACCGCGGGCTCGTTCATCCCCTCGACCTCACGGCGGTTCTCGCGGTCGGCCCTTCTGGTGCCGGCAAGAAGGCGGCCGTCTCCCTGCTCGGCTCCGAGCTCATCGGCTCGGCGAACCCCTACGCAGTGACCGGCGGCCATCGGCACAACCCCGAGGTGCGACAGAATCTCCGCCGCGCGGCCGGCGCCGAGGTCAGCCTCGCGTTCACGCCCGTGCTGGTGCCGATGGCGCGCGGCATCCTGGCGACCACGACGGCGCGCCTCGAAGCTGGCGTCGACGCGGCGCAGCTCCGCGCCGCCTACGAGGAGTCCTATGGGGCTGAGCGGTTCGTGCAGCTCCTGCCCGACGGCGAATGGCCGCGCACGGGCGACGTGACCGGCTCCAACCGGGCCTCCATCGGCATCGGAATCGACGAGCGCGCAGGCCGCTTCGTGGCGGTCGCGGCGATCGACAACCTCGGCAAGGGCACCGCGGGCGCCGCGGTGCAGTCAGCGAACATCGCCCTGGGTCTCGACGAGGCCCTCGGTCTTCCTTTGGACGGAGTGGCACCGTGAGTGTGACCGCAGCAGCAGGTTTCCGCGCGGCAGGCGCCGCGGCAGGCATCAAGTCCGAAGGGCGTCGAGACGTCGCGCTCGTCGTCAACGACGGGCCGAGCGCGGCCTGCGCGGCGGTCTTCACGAGCAACCGCTGCAAGGCGAACCCGATCCTCTGGTCCCAGGAGGCCATAAGGGGCGGCTCGATCTCGGCCATCGTCCTGAACTCGGGCGGCGCCAACTGCTACACGGGGTCCTTCGGGTTCCAGACCACGCACCAGACGGCCGAGGCCGTCGCCGCGAAGCTCGGCATCGGCGCGGGAGACGTGCTCGTCTGCTCGACCGGCCTCATCGGGGTGGGCGACCAGAGCTTCCGCGACGGCGTGCTGCGCGGGGTCGAGCTCACGGCCGATTCGCTGGCAGCGACGGTCGAGGCGGGGGATGAGGCCTCGCTGGCCATCATGACGACCGACTCGAAGCCGAAGCGCTCGGTCCGCGACGGCGACGGGTACGTCATCGGCGCGATGGCCAAGGGAGCGGGCATGCTCGCTCCGGGACTCGCGACGATGCTCGTCGTCATCACGACCGACGCCGACCTCGAGTCCGGGGCGCTGGATCGGGCACTCCGCGCTGCGACCCGGGTCACCTTCGATCGCGTCGACTCCGACGGCTGCATGTCCACCAACGACCAGGTGACCCTCATGGCCTCTGGGGCCAGCGGCGTCACCCCTGACGAGGCCGCCTTCACGGCAGTGCTCACCGAGGTCTGCGCCGACCTCGCCCGTCAGCTGCAGCAGGATGCGGAAGGCGCCAGCCACGACGTGACGATCACGACGATCGGGGCCGCGACGGAGCAGGACGCGCTCGACGCGTCCCGGGCGGTCGCTCGCTCGAATCTCTTCAAGGCCGCCATCTTCGGCAACGACCCGAACTGGGGCCGGGTCCTCGCCGCCGTCGGCACGACCGACGCCGAGTTCGACCCCCAGGCGCTCGACGTCACCATCAACGGGGTCATGGTCTGCCGGGCGGGGACACCCCACGAGTCTGCGGACCTGGTCGACCTGACGCCTCGCGACACGAGCGTGCTCATCGACCTGCACGCCGGCGTGAGCGAAGCGACCATCCTGACCAACGATCTGACGCACGACTACGTGCATGAGAACAGCGCCTACTCGTCCTGACGAGCGAGCGACTCCCGCGAGGCGGGGCAGCCGCCGAGCGTCTGCCCGACCAGCCCGACGGCTTCTGACCGGCCCGAAAGGGGCAGCATGACCACTTCTGACCTGTACGAGAAGGCGACCTCCAAGGTCGAAACCCTCATCGAGGCCCTTCCCTGGATGCAGGAGTTCGCCGGGCGGGTTCTCGTCATCAAGTTCGGTGGCAACGCCATGGTCGACGCCGAGCTCTTCGAGGCATTCGCGTCGGACATCGCCTTCCTCCGCTACGCCGGCATCAAGCCGGTCATCGTGCACGGCGGTGGACCTCACATCTCGCGGATGCTCGGCAAGCTGCGCATCGAGAGCGAGTTCAGGGACGGCTACCGCGTGACGAGCGAGGAGGCCATGGATGTCGTGCGCATGGTGCTCGGCGGGCAGGTCGCCAGGGAGCTCGTGGCCGCGATCAATGAGCGGGCCCCGATCGCCGTCGCGACGAGCGGCGAAGACGCTGGCCTGTTCCAGGCGAGGCGAAAGAAGCTCCTCATCGACGGCGAGACCGTCGACCTCGGCTTCGTCGGCGAGATCGAGACCGTCGACCCAACGGTCGTGAAAGCGGACATCGCGGCCGGCCGCATCCCCGTCATCTCCTCGATCGCGAGCGACATCGACTCGCCCCGCAAGGCGCTCAACATCAACGCAGACCGGGCTGCCTCCGCCCTCGCGCAGGCGCTCGGCGCGGCGAAGCTCATCATGCTGACCGACGTCGCGGGACTCTACGGCGACTGGCCCGACCTCGACTCGCTCATCTCGGAGATCAAGCTCGACGAGCTGCGCGCCCTGCTGCCGACGCTCTCTGCTGGCATGATCCCGAAGGTGCAGGCCTGCATCGAGGCGGTCGAGGGGGGCGTCGACCAGGCGGCCATCATCGATGGCCGTGTCCCGCATTCGATGCTGCTGGAGATCTTCACCACCGAGGGCTTCGGCACCAAGGTCTCCGCGTGAGGCACGCGCACCTGCAAGCTCAGCGCCCGATGATTCGACTTCGCCGCTCCACCCACCGAAAGGCCAAACCGTGATTCGCCACTTCCTCCGCGACGACGACCTGACTCCCGCCGAGCAGCGCGAGGTGCTCGAGCTCGCTGCAGTGCTCAAGCGCGACCGCTTCTCAGCACGTCCGCTCGAGGGCCCTCGCAGTGTGGCAGTGATCTTCGACAAGACCTCGACGCGCACGCGTGTCTCGTTCCACGTCGGCATCTCCGAGCTCGGTGGCTCGCCGCTCATCATCTCGACCGCCTCCAGCCAGCTCGGCGGCAAGGAGACGGCATCGGACACCGCCCGAGTCCTCGAGCGCCAGGTCGCAGCCATCGTCTGGCGGACGTACGCACAGAGCGGCCTGGAGGAGATGGCCAACGGAGCGCTCGTGCCGGTCGTGAACGCCCTGAGCGATGACTTCCACCCGTGCCAGCTGCTCGCCGACCTGCTCACCGTCAACGAGCACCTCGGCGACCCTGCCGGCCGCACCCTGGTATTCCTCGGCGACGGTGAGAGCAACATGGGGCATTCCTACCTGCTCGCCTGTGCTACGGCGGGCATGCACGTTCGCATCGCGGCCCCCGTCGGCTTCCAGCCGCGCCCCGACGTCGTCGCCGATGCCGAGCGCATCGCCGCCGAGACGGGTGGCTCCGTCGTGGTCGGCGACGACATCGACACGCTGGTCGCGGGGGCGGACGTCGTCGTGACCGACACCTGGGTCTCGATGGGCCGCGAGGACGAGAAGCAGTCCCGCATCGACGCGCTCAGCGCCTACCGAGTCACCGAGGCCACGATGGCGAATGCCGCCTCCGGTGCGATCTTCCTGCACTGCCTGCCGGCAGACCGCGGGTACGAGGTCGACGGAGCCGTCATCGACGGCCCTCAGTCGGTCATCTGGGATGAGGCGGAGAACCGACTCCACGCCCAGAAGGCGCTGCTCGTCTGGCTTCTCGCCAAGGCCGCGGCCTGACCCGCGCATCCACCCCGCATAGACTGAACACACGACTCAAACGCTAGGAGCATTGATGACGGAACGCGTCGTTCTCGCATACTCCGGAGGTCTCGATACCTCCGTCGGCATCGGATGGCTGAAGGATGCCACCGGCAAGGACGTGGTCGCTCTCGCGATCGACGTCGGCCAGGCCGGTGAGGACATGGAGCAGGTGCGACAGCGAGCGCTCGACTGCGGCGCTGTCGAATCGGTTGTCGTCGACGCGCGCGAGGAATTCGCGAGCGACTACATCGTCCCGGCGCTCAAGGCGAACGCCCTCTACCAGAAGCGCTACCCGCTCGTCTCCGCGCTTTCCCGCCCGCTCATCGCGAAGCACCTCGCGAAGACCGCTCGCGAGCTCGGCGCGGACTCGATCGCGCACGGCTGCACCGGCAAGGGCAACGACCAGGTCCGCTTCGAGGCTGCGGTCGCGGCCGTGGCACCTGAGCTCACCTCGATCGCACCCGTGCGCGACCTCGCGCTCACTCGCGACAAGGCCATCGTGTATGCGCAGGAGCACAACCTGCCCATCGAGCAGTCGAAGAAGAGCCCGTACTCGATCGACCAGAACGTCTGGGGTCGCGCCGTCGAGACCGGGTTCCTCGAGGACCCGTGGAACCCGCCGATCGAGGATCTCTACACGTACACGCAGGATCCTGACCTGACGCGTGAGCCCACCGAGGTCACGGTGACGTTCGAGCAGGGCGTCCCGGTGAAGATCAACGGGGAGTCGCTGACGCCCATCCAGGTCGTCGAGCTCATGAACAAGCTCGCAGGCGACCAGGGTGTCGGCCGCATCGACGTCGTCGAGGACCGCCTCGTCGGCATCAAGAGCCGTGAGATCTACGAGTCCCCGGCCGGTCTGGCCCTGATCGAGGCGCACGAGCACCTCGAGGACCTGACGATCGAGCGCGACGTCGCCCGCTTCAAGCGCGGGATCGAGGCCGAGTGGTCGAACCTGGTCTACGACGGACTCTGGTTCTCCGGTCTCAAGCGGTCGCTGGATGCCTTCATCAACCACACGCAGGAGCACGTCTCCGGCGAGGTGCGCATGACGCTGCACGGCGGTCGCGCGGTCGTCACTGGCCGTCGTTCGGAGGAGTCGCTCTACGACTACAGCCTCGCGACCTACGACACCGGCGACACGTTCGACCAGTCGCACGCCAAGGGATTCATCGAGCTGTGGAGCCTTCCGTCGAAGATCTCGGCTCGCCGCGACAAGCCGGAACTCTGAGCATGGCTGCATCCGAGGGCGCCTCGAAGTCCGGGGGAGTGACCACGCCGGGCGCTCTCTGGGGCGGTCGCTTCAGCGACGGGCCGTCCCCGGAGCTCGCGCGGCTGTCCAAGTCGACGCATTTCGACTGGCAGCTCGCGAAGTACGACATCGCTGGCTCGCGAGCGCACGCTGGTGCGCTCGCGGCAGCGGGGTATCTCGATGATGCCGAGCTCCCGGGCATGCTGGACGCGCTGACCGAGCTCGAACGTCGCGTCGTGTCCGCCGAGTTCGTGGCGGCCGACGACGACGAGGACGTGCACGGCGCCTTGGAGCGCGGCCTGATCGAGATCGCTGGTCCGGAATTGGGCGGCAAGCTGCGAGCTGGTCGCAGCCGCAACGACCAGATCGCGACGTTCGTGCGAATGTACCTTCGCGATCACAGCGCGATCATCGCGGAGCAGGTCGAGACGCTCGTCGAGGTGCTCGCCCAGCAGGCGGAGCAGAACATCCAGGTCATCATGCCGGGGCGCACGCACCTGCAGCACGCACAGCCGGTGCTGCTCTCGCATCACCTGCTCGCTCACGCGTGGCCGCTTCTGCGAGACCTGGACCGCCTGCGCGACTTCGACCGTCGCCTGGACGAGTCGCCCTATGGCGGAGGGGCCCTCGCGGGTTCCACCCTCGGTCTGGATGCGGTCCGCGTCGCCCGTGAGCTGGGCTTCGCATCCTCATCCCCGAACTCGATCGACGCCACAGCGAGTCGTGACCTGGTCGCGGAGTTCGCGTTCATCGCGGCGCAGATCGGCATCGACCTGTCGCGCTTCTCGGAGGAGATCATCCTCTGGAACACGAAGGAGTTCGGCTTCGTCACGCTGCACGACGCGTACTCGACCGGGTCGAGCATCATGCCGCAGAAGAAGAATCCCGACATCGCGGAGCTTGCGCGCGGCAAGGCGGGTCGCCTCATCGGCAACCTGGCTGGCCTCCTCGCGACGCTCAAGGCCCTCCCGCTTGCGTACAACCGGGACCTGCAGGAAGACAAGGAGCCGATCTTCGACTCCGTCGAGACTCTCGAGCTGGTGCTCCCCGCCTTCACTGGCATGGTTGCGACGCTCACCTTCCACGGTGAGCGGATGCGCGAACTCGCACCACAGGGCTTCTCGCTTGCGACGGATGTTGCCGAGTGGCTGGTGAAGCGGCAGGTCCCCTTCCGCATCGCGCACGAGGTGTCCGGTTCGATGGTGCAGGCAGCGGAGTCCAAGGGCGTCGACCTGGATGGCTTGACCGACGAGGAGATCTCGGCCGTGTCTGAGCACTTGTCGCCGGAGGTGCGCGAGGTGCTCTCGGTCGACGGGTCCGTGGCGACTCGCGATGGCCGCGGCGGCACGGCACCTGTCCGCGTCGCTGAGCAGATCGTCGAGCTCCGCGAGCGGCTGGCAAAGCTCACATCGTAGGCGTTCGCGTGGATGACGATCTCCGCGCGGCCCTTCTCGAGGGACCGCTCTCGGCAGCAGATGCGCTGCTGGGGGCGGTCCTTTCGCGTTCGACGCCGGACGGCACGGTCTCGGTGCGCCTCACCGAGGTGGAGGCGTATGCCGGTTCAGGGGATCCCGGGTCGCATGGCTTCCGGGGGCGGACGGCGAGGAACGCCACGATGTTCGGGCCAGCAGGTCACCTCTACGCGTATCGCATCTACGGGCTCCATACGTGCATCAATGTCGTGGCCGGGGAGTCCGGCACCTCATCCGCCGTGCTCCTGAGAGCCGGCGAAGTGGTCGACGGCGTCGAGTTGGCGAGAGCCCGACGCGGTGCGGGGCGCCGTTCCGGGGTTCCCGTGCGCGACCACGAGCTCGCTCGCGGCCCCGGGAACCTGGTCACGGCCCTCGGTGCGACCTTCGGCGATGACGGTGCCCGGCTCGATGGGACGCCGTTCGCGATCGTTCCGGCAGAACGCTCCAGCAGAGGGGCGGTGGTGCGCGGGCTCCGCGTCGGGGTGGGCGCTCCCGGTGGTGCTCTGCCGTTCGACTGGCGCTTCTGGATCGACGGCGAGCCGTCCGTTTCACGCTATATCGCGCACAAGTCGCTCCGCGCGGGGCGGCGTTGACGCGGCAGGCGCTTGATACGGTTGCCCGGTGACTACGCGTGATCTGACGACCCAGCAGAACGACACCACCTTCGAGCATGTCATCGACGAACTCGAGTGGCGCGGGTTCATCCACGTCTCGACCGATCTTGCCGAGCTGAAGGCGAGGATGGACGAGGGGCCGATCACGTATTACTGCGGTTTCGATCCGACCGCCCCGAGTCTCCACCTCGGGCACCTCGTGCAGCTGATCCTCCTCCGTCGACTGCAGCTCGCGGGCCACAAGCCGCTCGGCCTCGTCGGCGGGTCGACGGGCCTCATCGGCGACCCCCGTCCCACGGCCGAGCGCACGCTCAACTCGCGAGAGACCGTCGCGGAATGGGTCGAGGGGCTGCGCGGACAGATCGACGGCTACCTGTCGTTCGAGGGTGACAACGCGGCGCGCATGGTGAACAACCTCGACTGGACGGCGCCGCTCTCTGCGATCGACTTCCTTCGTGAGATCGGCAAGCACTTCCGCGTCGGCTCCATGCTCAAGAAGGATGCCGTCTCTGCGCGCCTCAACTCCGAGGCTGGCATCTCGTACACGGAGTTCAGCTACCAGATTCTGCAGGCGATCGACTTCCTGGAGCTGCACCGGAACTACGGCTGTGTGCTGCAGACGGGTGGGAGCGATCAGTGGGGGAACCTGACTTCCGGCGTCGATCTCATTCGGCGTACCGAGGGTGCGAGTGTCCATGCGCTCGGAACACCGCTCATCACGAACTCGGATGGGACGAAGTTCGGCAAGAGCGAGGGCAATGCGATCTGGATCGATGCCGACCTCACGAGCCCGTACGCCTTCTACCAGTTCTGGCTCAACACGGACGATGCCGATGTCATCGCCCGGATCAAGATCTTCACGTTCCTGACCCGCGCTGAGATCGCAGACCTCGAGAAGCTCGTGGCAGACGAGCCGTTCAAGCGTGTCGCTCAGAAGACGCTGGCCTCGAAGGTGACGTCTCTGGTGCATGGACAGGAAGCGACTGACGCGGTGATCGCTGCTTCGGCCGCGCTCTTCGGGCAGGGGGAGCTCACCGCACTCGATGGAGACACGCTTCGCTCGGCGATCCTCGAGCTCCCGAACGCGGAGGTTGCTGACGGAACACCGGTCGCTCAGGCACTCGTGGACACCGGGCTCGCAAAGAGTCTCGGCGACGCTCGTCGCGGGATCGCCCAGGGCGGCGTCTCGCTTAACAACGAGCGTGTTGCCGACGAGGGGGCGGTCGTGAGCGCATCAGCTGCGCTGGCCGGCGGCGTCGCGGTCCTGCGTCGGGGCAAGAAGACCCTCGCTGGCCTGGTTTTCCGGGCCTGACGGGGGATCGCGCGTGCATCGACACGCCCGGGATGCGCCCTGAGTTGTGCGCCGACCCCGCCCTGCGTAAAGTAATCACTCGTCAGGCCAACGGAGCGAAACGCGAGAGCGGGTCGCACGGGCCGGACAGTCCGAAAGAAAGATCAGC
>NZ_JADKSL010000026.1:0-38763 GCF_015351275.1 Pseudoclavibacter sp. VKM Ac-2867 | reverse complement strand
CCCGGATGCGATCAGATCGCATCCGGGCCTCGCTCCGTTCACCAGCTCAGGTCAGAACAGCAGGTTCGTGAGCCGTGCCCGCGCAACCCCCACGCGGGGGTCCGCGACGCCCACGACGAGGAACAGATCGAGGAGGCGCTCGCGCACCGTCGTCTTGCCCTCGGCGTCGAGCTTCGGGAACAGCGTCAGCAGGCGGTCGAACGCGTCGTCGATGTGACCGCCCGACAGGTCGAGGTCGGCGACGTCGAGCTGCGCATCGAGGTCGTCCGCGTTGGCGGCACCTCGCTGCCGGATCTCTTCGAGCGTCTTGCCCTGGAGCCGGACGAGGAGCTGCACCTGGGCGAGGCCGGCGCGAGCCTCGTCATCGGCGGGGCGCTCAGCGAGGGCGCGCTCGTAGGCGTCGATGGCTGCGGGATAGTCCCCGCGCTCGAGCGCCTCGAAGGCTTCAGCGTGCAGCGGCGGGAGCGGCGGTGCGGCAGGCTCGGCCTGGTCCTGGGCCTCGGCCTCAGGTGCTGCATCGACCGCGACGTGGCCTGTGAGACCCTGCTGGGCGGCGACCTGGAGGATCTCACCGACGATCTGCGTGATCTGCTCCTGGGGCGGGTTGCCGGAGAAGAGCTGCAGCGGCCGACCGCCGATGATCGCGATGACCTGCGGCTGCTGCCCGAGCTGCGGATGCGCATCCAGGTCGACCCGCACGAGCACGATGCGTCCTTCAGCGCTGCGGACGATGTTCGCGAGCACGGGCGAGAGGGCCTGCGCATCGCTCGACCAGGCGGCGTGCATCTCGACGATGACGGGCAGGAACTGCGAGAGCTGCATGAACTGCTCGAGCGTCTGCTCATCAGCGTCGACCACGAGGTCCGGCAGCGTCGCGACCGGCTCTCCGGTCGCTGGCTGGGCGGGCTGTCCTGGTGCGCCGGCCGCCGGAGCTCCGGGCTCCTGACCTGCCGGCGTGTTCGCGCGCTGGACGAGCGAGGAGAGATCGACGGCTCCGTAGAGACTTGCTGGGTTGAGTGGAGGGGTTTCAGCCATAGGTAACCTCGTTGGCGTTGAGCTGGCGTGCGCCGGTCATGGTGTTGGCGTAGCCGAGCAGTTGGACTGCGCCGCCTGTCGCTTCAGACGGCACGTAGAACATGAGCTGGTTCGTGTAGAGCGTCTCGAATCCGAGCGACGAAGAGCTGGCACCTGCAAGAGCGGCGGTGCGCCCCTGGACGCTCAGCGTCGCGAGCTGCGTGCGTGCGCTCAGCTTCTCGACTTCCTCGATGGAGACCGCGATGATCGCTCCCCCGTCGAGCGTCTGCACTCCGAAGGGAGGGTCGTCGCTCTGCCGCGTCTGGAACTCGATCCGCGCCGCGTTCGCGTCGATCTCGCCCGAGACCGTCGCCCTGGCATCCGCGATCTGGGTGCGCAGGGAATCTCCGTCCGGCGAGAAGAGTGCGGCGAACTGCGAGCCATCCCCGTTGCTGATGACATCGGCGTACGCCGCAGCGAGTTCCTCGGGGGCGATGACGAGCGGCTGCTCGAGACCGTCGATACCGGGGGCCCCGATCTCGACTGGGGCCGCCTCCGGCAGCGTCACGTCGGGAGTGAGCTGCACGATGGACGCGACCTTGAAGCTGTCGCGGGCCGACGACTGCGTGAGCATCATGCCGAACGGTGCCGTCGGCGTCTCTCCGCCGGCTTCACGAACGACGAAGATCGACTTCGGCCATGCCTCGGAGGCTTGCGGAACGGCATAGACGATCTCGCCGGTGGGGAAAGCCACGGGGCCGGGCAGCGCGTTGTCGGCGGCCTTCGCCTGGTACTCGGCAGCGCGCTCCTGGTAGGCGGCCTGGGTGAATCGCGGCGCCAGCCCGTCCGCCTTGTTGGCGGCGTCGGCTTCCTGGGCGAGCTTGGCGGCGTCGTCGAGGATCTCCGTGAGCTGCTGCGCGTTCACCGCGGGCAGTGCCTCGCCTTCGGTGAGCAGCGCTTGGTCAATCGAGGAGGTCGGGGTCGGGGTCGTCGGCGCACTCGTCGACCCGCCGAACTGCTCGGGCCAGAAGTCAGCAGAGCATCCGGAGAGCGCGATCGATCCGACCAGCAGTACCGGAATGAGCCTGAAGAGTCGCTTGGGGGCCTGGCTCCGGTCGCGACCGCGGGGACGGCGCCACTGCTGAGGCTCAGCAGCGGGCGCCTCGCCGGATGGTGCGGTCGCATCGGGCCCGGGTGCACCGCCAGCGGGAGGCTCCCCGCCGCCGTTGGAGTCGTCGTCCGACTTGTCTGCGTCCGGTGTGTCTGTGTCATCGCCCATCGACGGCGCTGCCGGCTCAGCCGGGGCGTCGCCCGCATCGGGTGACGTCGCTTCTTCCTGGCCGCTCCAGCTGAACGGGTCGTCGACCGCCGGAGCATCAGGTGCCTGGCCCATTGCGGGTGCCTCAGCGCTCGGGGCCCGGAAGGAGGGGAAGGCGGCAGCCTGGGTCTGCTGATCTGCATCGTCGACGGTGGAGGCCGGCGGTGCCCAGGTGGGCACGGGCTCCTCAACCGGCTTGAAGCGTTCGTGGTCTGCCTCGGCGGCACGCACGTCTTCTTCGGAGAGCCGGACAGATTCGGCCACGACGCTCTGAGACTGCTCGATCGGATCGACGTCAGACGAATCGAGCCCGTCGTCCGCTACCTGCGTCGACCCCTCGAAGGAGAACGCCGGCGTAGCCGCGGTTCCCCCGTCAGAGGCGGGAACGACCACGGGGATCTCGGAGTCGAGCTCCTCGCGAGCCTGTCGTTGCGGCTTGGAGCGGCGGCGCATGCTCAGCAGCGCCCAGAGCAGCAGGCCGAGAGAGATCAGCAGGAGGACTCCGCCGCCGAGCAGCAGAGGACCGGCCATGGGCGCGCGTCCGTCGAGCGGCCAGGAGATGGAGACCTCGTTGGGCGCGGAAGCCTCGCCGTCTGACTGGACGAGCAGGGCGAAGCCGACGGGAAGCGTCTGCTGCATCTCGAGCTGACCCTCCCCCTCGTACTCCTCGAACCAGAGGTCGTTGCCGAGGATGTTGGGGGCTGTCGTCTCATCCGCAGAAGCCTCGCCCGGTGTGAAGACGAGGGCTCCGCTCGTGTCGTCGAGGGTGACGATCTCGTGCTGCGTCGTGCCGACCCAGCCTGCGATGTCCGCCTGGCGCCCGATCGCGACGCGAATGGGGCCATCGCCGCTGATCGTGATGGATTGCGTGCCCGCGTGCTCGATGAGCGTGTCGCTGGGGATGACCAGCAACGGCGACTCTTGGGTCAGCGTGCCCGACGCGACGACCGTGTCAGCGGCCCTCGCTTCCGTGACCTGCAGCCAGCCGACGACAAGCAGCGCCGCACTTCCGAGGAATGCGATCGCGGCTAGGATGAATCTCACTGAGTGACTCCTTCTCGAGTGATTGCGCCGTGCATCGTTTGTGCGCTCGACGTGCTCCTCTCGCGAGGGTGCCGTCGTCTTCCATGAGGTTCATGAAGACTCTCGACCCCTCAATCTAACGCACCGTGCCCGCACTTCCCCTGGAATACGCCGGTTTCGCCCCGGAAAGCGGTGAAAGCTCCGGCGGTCCCGTCTCGCGAAGCGGCGATTTCAGAAGAGATGTCTCCGCCATTCCGCGCCTCATCAGGGCGCTGCTCGGAGCCGCCGTCTAGACTTCAGGACGTGCGCAGGCGGTCGGCGCGCACCTGCACCCTGACTCACGCGGAGGCGTCCTTGGCATTCGACGACATCAACTTCAACACGGCGATGCGCGGCTACAACCGCGAAGAAGTCGACGAGGTCATCAGGTCACTGCGCACGCAGCTCGCCCAGGCCGGCAACCAGGATTCCGGTGCGAGCCGCGAGATCGCAGCGATGCGGACCCGCATCAAGCAGCTCGAGTCCGAGCTCAACGAGGTCGGGAACCCCACCTACTCCGGCCTCGGCACCAAGCTCGCGGGTACGCTCGCGACGGCTGAGCAGCAGGCGCAGAAGCTCACTGCCGAGGCGCAGCGCGAGGCAGACAAGATCCTCAGCGAGGCGCACCGGAACGCGGCCCGCATCCACCAGGAAGCCAACGACTACGCGGAGCGTGTGACTCGTGAAGCGGATGTGCGCGCCTCGCGGGTGCTGAGCGATTCCCGCTCCGAGGCCGACAGCCTCCTCGAGAACGCGAAGCAGGAGGCCGATCTCACTCGGACCAACCAGGAGCGCGAGATCGAGACGGTCAAGGACCAGGTCACGACCGAGCTGCGCGAGCTGCGTCACTCGACCGACCTCGAGATCAGCGCGTTGCGCGCATCGGTCGACGAGGAGCTGGCCACGAAGCGTCAGGCCGTGGAGAACGAGATCGCCGAGTCTGCGGCTCGCCTCGCCGAGCGGCAGCGGGAGATGGAGAAGGCCCGCGCCGATTTCGAGCGGGAAGCCGCGGCTCGCCGCACGCAGATGGAGCACGAGCAGGAGGCGGAGCGTCAGGCCGCGAAGGGCGAGCTCGACGCACTCCGCGAAGGTTCCGTGCGGGAGATGAACGCGAAGCGCACGGAGCTCGATGTCGAGCTCTCGAAGCGCCGCAACGCGTTCGAGCAGCAGCTCGTGGCCGCTGGCCGCAAGGCCGAGGCCGCCGCGAAGAAGCTCATCGACGATGCGACCGAGCAGCTCGCCGACCTCAACCAGCGCAGCGAGCAGGTTCGACGCGAAGCGGGCAAGATCATGGCGGATGCGCGTCGCCGCGCGCAGGAGACGCAGGACCAGGCGGAGCGCAAGGCAGCCGACCTGCTCGAGACCAGCAACAAGCAGGCTCGCGAGCGCAACACGGAGGTCGAGCAGCACACGCAGAGCCTGCTCGACAACGCCGAGCAGCGCCTCTCGGAGCTCCGCGAGGAGCGCGACCAGGTGCAGAGCTACCTCGACCAGCTCAAGCGGGCCTTCTCGCGCACCGACTTCAGCCTTCCCGAGGCCGACGAGCAGATCACGAAGCGGCCCGCCGCGGACGAGAGCGAGGCGGCAGCTTCGGGCGCAGACGGCGCCGAGGCGCATGCCTTCGCGCTCTCGAGCAGCGGCTCGCAGCAGGAGCCTGAGGCTGGGGCCGACGACGAGAGCGCGACGTCCGAGACGGCAAGCGAGCGCTCCGACGAGAGCGCCTCAAAGGAAGAGCCGGTCCCTGCTCAGGCCGCGGGCCAGGGCGGCGGACAGAACCCGAACCAGAAGCGCGGAGCGCCCCGCCAGCGGTAGGCCCAGCGTGCCATCTCGACTCGCCCCGCGCGTCTAGACTCGGATCCCGGCCATCGGCCGGGATCCGACCAGGGGGAATACCGCATGCGCATCGAGAATCCGTTCAGGCTCGGCTTCGTCGCGACGGTCGGCGTGCTCGTAGCCCTTGTCCTCGGTGGCATGATCGCTTCGCTGAGCACGATCCTCACGTACATCGGCGCAGCACTGTTCCTGGCGCTCGGCTTCGAGCCGATCATCGCGTTCCTGGAGCGCCACCGCTGGCCCAGGTGGGCGGCGATCATCTCCTCGCTGGGAGGCGCTGCTCTCGCCCTCGGTCTCGTCGTGTGGGCGCTCATCCCGAGCATCTCGACCCAGGTCGAGCAGCTCTCGGCGCGCTACACGTCGATCGTGAACGACCTCGCGGGCTCGAACGTCATCGAGTGGGTTGACGAGCGCTTCCCTGATCTCCAGGCTCAGGAGTTCGTGACCGACGCACTCGAGTGGCTGCGCAACAACCTTGCCGCGATCGGCGGCGGCGTGCTCGAGGTCGGCTTCGGCATCGTGAACGCCTTCTTCGGCGTGCTCATCGTCTTCATCCTCATGCTCTACTTCGTCTCGAGCATGAACAGCATCAAGCGCGGCTTCTACCAGCTCCTGCCGGCCTCGCGCCGAGCCCGCACGGCCGAGCTGACTGAGCAGATCACGGCGTCCGTCGGGAAGTTCGTCCTCGGGCAGCTCGCGCTGGGCCTCGCGAACGGGATCCTGTCCTTCACGTTCCTCTCCATCATCGGCGCTTCGATGCCCGCCGTGTTCGCCATCATCGCCTTCCTCGGCTCGCTCATCCCCCTCGTGGGAACCCTGTCGGCGTCGGTCATCATCGTCGTGCTGCAGCTGGCGCTCATGCCGGTCGACAGCAGCGTGTGGTGGATGGCCGCCATCTACTACGTCGTCTACATGCAGGTCGAGGCTTACGTCATCAGCCCTCGCATCATGAGCTCGGCCGTGCAGGTACCCGGCGCCATCGTGGTCATCGCCGCACTCACCGGAGGTACGCTCCTGGGGCTCCTCGGTGCTCTCGTGGCGATCCCGATCGCGGCGGCCATCCTCCTCATCGTCAAGGAAGTCTGGATACCGGCGCAGAACGAGCGCTAGCCTCACGGCGGGGCAGGCCGAACGCGGCACGGCTCGTTCTCCACCTATGATTCGAGACGTGCAGAGCATCCAGTGCCCCCGTTGCGCGTCGCTCGTCATGCTCGAGTCGCTGTCCTGCGACGCCTGTGCGACGCCGATCGCCTTCCACGACGAGACGCAGGCCTTCGTCGATGTCAGCGGCGGCGCCGTCCTCGTCGGCGGCAAGTTGTGGCGGGAGTGCGGCAACCGGAGCTGGCGGTGCAACTGGCTCGTGGAGGACGGCATCGCGACCTCGTCGTGCCTGTCGTGCAGGCTCGTTCGCAAGCGCCCTGAGTCCGACGACACCCTCGCGCTCGAGAAACTGGCAGAGGCGAACGCCGACAGGCGGCGCCTCCTCGCGCAGTGCCTGCACCTGCGCCTCCCCATCGAAAGCTACGCGGAACGTGACGGGGGTCTCGGATTCGACCTGCTCTCGAGCAGGAGCTCAGGCCAGCGAGTGTCCATCGGCCACGCGAATGGCATCATCACGATCGACCTTGCCGAGACCCTGGATGCACACCGCGAGGCCCTCCGAGTGCGTCTGGGCGAGCCGTACCGCACCCTGCTCGGTCATTTCAGGCACGAGATCGGCCACTACTACCAGTCGATCCTGCTCGACGACGAGACGCTCCTCGACGAGTGCCGCGAACTGTTCGGGGACGAGCGCGCGAGCTACCGGGAGGCGCTCGAGCGCCACTACCGCCTGGGCGCCCCCGAGGGCTGGTCGGCGTCGTACATCTCCGAGTACGCGACGATGCACCCCTGGGAGGACTTCGCCGAGACTTTCGCGCACTACCTGCACATCCTCGGATCGCTGTGGACCGCCGCCGCGTCGAACGTGGTGCTGCAGCCGGCGACGAGCCCGCTCATCGACTACACGGAGGAGCCCATCGAGCGGGTGCTCGCCGACTGGCACGAGGTCTCGCTGCTCCTGAACCGCTTCAGCAGAGCGATGGGCCAGAACGACCTCTACCCGTTCGTGTTGAACGCACCCACCGAGGTGAAGCTCGGCTTCATGCACCGGATCGTGACGCGGATCACTCGCCGCTCGGCCACGACGAGCTGAGCGGAAGCGCCGCGGGGTTCATGCGCTGCACGATCTCCGTGAGCACTCGCTTCGTCTGTCTCTCCCCCACCCACAGGTGCCTGCCGTCGTCGACGGGCACGAGCTCGAGGTTGGGAAGATGCGCGATACGCTGCGCCGCCTCGTCGGGCTTGAGGAAGTCGTCGTGCTCGGGCACCACCATGACAACCGGGATGCGCGCATCCGCCCAGCGGTCGAGCTCGGCTTGGCTCGTGCGCCTCAGGGGCGGGGACAGCAGGATGAGGCCCTTGACGTCCGCATGCTCGTGGCCGTGCTTGAGCGCGAGCTCGGTGCCGAACGACCAGCCGACCAGCCACGGGTTCGGCAGTCGGCGCTCTCGGACGAACGCCATGGCGGCTTCGACATCGGCGCGCTCGGTCTCGCCATCGCCGAATTCACCGTCGCTCGTGCCTCGTGGGGAGCTCGTGCCTCGCGTGTTGAAGCGAAGTACAGCCAGGTCCGCCTGCGCGGGCAGACGCAGCGATGCCTTGCGCAGCACGTGCGAGTCCATGAACCCGCCCGCGGTGGGCAGGGGGTGCAGAGTGACAAGTGTCGCGACCGGCTCGCGGTCGAGGGGCAACGCCAGCTCCCCCACGAGCGTCAGGCCGTCACTCGTGTGCAGCTCGATCTCTTCGCGGCGAGCTGGCAGCTCCGTTCCGCTCCTGATCTCGATGGACTCGCCCGCTTCTCGGGCCGTCGATGCGTCGGTCATGCCATCCTCCAACAGTGGTTGTGCCAGTGGCGGCGGGCCGCCAAGGCGTGCTCGTCTCCGAGGATGCCCTCGGCCCGCCAGACGACGACGTGCGCGACTCCCGCCTCGACGGGGTTGGAGCAGCCGGGACACACGTAGTCCTTGACCGCGCGCACCGCAGAGATCGGCTGCACTGTGTAGGAGACGCCGCGGCGCACCTCCGTGCGGCGCCAGCCGTCGCGGAGACGCTCCAGCTCGTCGGCCTGGCCGGCAGCGCGGTCGGCGGCAGCCTGCTGCCTCTTCGCCGCGCGACCCCCCTTCGTCCTCGGGGACGGATCACCGCCTGGACGGCGGGATCGGTTCGAGCGGGGCATGACAACCATTCTAGGAAGCTCGTGGGAACCGAGCTGACAGACAACGCCGCGTGACCCTGAGGTCACGCGGCGTCGTGTGGCTGAGCCCGGCGGGCTCGAGACGTGCATCAGTACCAGTTGTTGGCTTCCGAGTGCGCCCACGCGCCGCACGGGGTGCCGTAGCGGCCCTTGATGTAGTCGATGCCCCAGCGGATCTGCGTCTCGGGGTTGGTGCGCCAGTCGGAGCCGTGCGTGGCCATCTTGCTGCCGGGAAGCGACTGGGGGATGCCGTAGGCCCCGGACGAGGGGTTCTCGGCCGCCGCGTTCCAGCCGGACTCGCGCTGCCAGAGCTTCTCGAGGCAGGCGAACTCGCCAGTACCCCAGCCCATGGACGCAACGACGTCGGCGGCAACCGCCTTCGAGGTGCCCGGGTCGGGCGCAACGTAATCGGGGCTGCTGTTCGACGACGACGAAGAAGAAGACGAGGACGAGGAAGAGCTGGACTCTTCCTCGGTCGGCGTCGGAGTGGGGGTCGGCGTCGGGGTCGGGGTCGTCACGACGATGCCGGCCAGATCGTTGTCTCGCGGAGTCGCAGTCGGGGCGGCGGCGCCCTCGTCCTCGACCACTGCGTCATCGCTCGCATCGACGGCGGAGACGAGGCTGACCTCGTATCCCTGGGCCCCGGCGGCGGTCAGGTCCGCAACGCTCGGCGCGATCGCAAGAGCTGGGGAGGCGCCGCCGGCGACACCCGCCTGCAGGATGGCCGTGAGCGCAAGGGCGCCGACAGCGGTGCTCGCGGCGATGGGGACGATGATCTTCGCCCGTGAGCGTCGTGCGGCCGTCGGACGCGCTGCTCGCGTCGAGCCTGTGCGCTGCAACGTGGTCATTGATCTCCCGGGGTTGGAACTAGGGACTCACCGAGGATAACGGAATGGTCACGGAATGGCAACGAAAACGGCACCAGCCGCCCGCCGCATCCCGTCGCCGCTCCCCCGATCAGTAGCAGCTCCACTGCCCCCAGCCGGCCTTCGCCTGCAGCATCTTTGCGCGCATCGTCTGCTCTTCACGCGATGCGTCGGATGGGAGGCCCGTCCCACCGACGGACTGCCAGGTCGGAATCGAGAACTGGTACAGACCGTAGTAGCCGGCAGGATTGATGGCCTTCGGATTGTTCGTCGACTCGCACTGTGCGATGCGCGCCAGCGTGGCGTCGATGCTCGGGTCAGAGGAGACGTCGACCTCTTCGTAGGAGGATCCGCCTGATGAGGAGTTCTTGCTCGAGTTCGAGGGTGCGGGCTCCGGCTCGGGAGTCGGGGTCGGGGTCGGGGTGACCACGACGATGCTGGCGATGTCACTCGTGCGGCTCGTGTCCGCCGGTGCCGCATCCACTGCGGAGACGAGGCTCACGGCGTAGCCCTGCGCCCCAGCGGCGGTCAGCTCGTCGACGGATGCGACGGAGACGACTTCGCTCTCACCATCGCCCTGGACCCCCAGCTGGACGGTCGCAGTGACCGCGAGAGCAGCGATCGCGATCCCTGCCAGGGTCGGAACGATCACGCGAGCTCCCGCACGTCGGCGGAGGCCTGCGGGCCGTGAGGCCCGCGTCGAGCCGGTGCGGATGGCGGTGGTGGTCATGCGGGTACTCCCAGGTGGTTCGCGGTGGCGAGGTGCTCAGCCGAAGGTGACGCTGCGGTCGTGCCGGGCAGCTTGTCCGAGGTCAATAGGAGCCGTTGTGCTGGTTCCAGGCGGCGCACGGGGTGCCCCACGCTCGGTCGATGTAGTCGATCCCCCACTTGATCTGCGTCAGCGGGTTCGTCTTCCAGTCGGCGCCCATCGTGGCGAGCTTCTCAGCGGGCCACGACTGCGGGATGCCGTACGCGCCGGATTCGGCGTTCTCGGCCAGGTAGTTCCAGCCGGATTCCTTCATCCACAGCTTGTCGAGGCAGGACATCTGGTCAGCACCCCAGCCGTACTGGGTCTTGACCATCTCCTCGGTGATCTTCTTGAGCGAGGCGGGGTCGGTCGGCACGACGTCGATGCTGACGCTCGAGCCCCGGTCGTCGATGGTGGTCCCTTGCGAGCTCTCCCCCGAGACGGCGAGGACCGCGTAGGCCTGGGCCTGCTCCTGCGACAGCTCCTGAATGCTGGGGCTCAGCGACGCGTCGGCCGAGGCTGTGGCCCCGGCACCCGTGAGGGTGGTCACTGCGATGGCCCCCGCTGCGACGACGCCGAGCGCCGATGAGCCGAAGATCGCGGCGCGGCGCTTGGCGCGAGTCTTGCGACGCTGGCGTGCACGCTCTCCGCGAGTTGCAGTGGTTTCCGGCATGGAGCTCCAACCGATGGGCCTAGGGGACCACGCAATCGTAACGGGGAGGTCACGATTTGACAACGCTCAGGCTCTGCTGAGGTGGCAGGTGTACCTAACGAATGGCGAGCATGACGTCGATGACGGCGTCGATGAGCAGGTCGACCTGCGTCTCCTTGTAGCCGTGGCGCTTCGGCGTGAACGCGACCCCGCGGACCTCGCGGAGCGACATGGCGGTTCCACCGCGCAGGAAGTCAGCGAGCCTGCTGGAGAACTCGTCGACCTCCTTGACGTCGTATCCACGCTGCAGGACGGAGACGCGATCGAAGCGCTCACCGTCTTCGCGACGGAGCCGAGCGAGGACCGCCCGAGCCGTCGTCTTCGTCTCGCGCAGGAAGACATCACGGCCGACCCGGTCGATGTGCTCGTCGCGTTCGCGGATGGCGACGGCGTCCTCGAGACGCTCGAGTGCCGCGTCGACGTGCGGGGCGGAGTACCCGCCCTTGCGCATCGTGAACGCCGTGTGGCGGATGCTGCTCGTCGAGAGGCGCTTGCCCTGCGTGCCGTTGTCGAAGTTGTCGTAGCGCTGCCGGGCGACGCGGAATGCACGGTCGACCTCTTCGGCGTCGTAGCCGAGGGTGCCACGAGATGCCAGAGGGAATGAAGTGCTGCTCACGCGGACCATTCTGCCGCATCACGGGCGAACATGTCGCACGCCTCCCCGATGGAGCATCACCAGAGCGTCGAGTCTGCGCTCCAGAAGTACAGCGCGAACGCCATAGCTCCCGACGGGAGGATCGAGTCGATGCGATCGAAGAACCCGCCGTGCCCGGGCAGCCAGGAGCTCATGTCCTTGATCTTGAGGTCGCGCTTGATCATCGACTCGGTCAGGTCGCCGGCCGTGGCGGTGATGAGCAGCAGTGGGCCCATGATCAGGCCGAACCACCAGGCCTGATCGAGGAGGAAGATGCTGACGAGGATGCCCACAACGATCGAGGTGAGGCCGGCTCCTGCGAACCCCTCCCAGGTCTTGCCTGGGCTGATCTTCGGCGCGAGCTTGTGCTTGCCGAAGTTGAGGCCGAAGACGTACGCGCCCACGTCCACGGCCACGACGATGATGAGGAAGCCGAGCACCCACCACTGGCCGTCCTCCTGCGAGGTGAGGAGCACCGTGAACGAGCCGAGGTACGAGACGTAGATGAGGATGAGCGCGGCGGCCAGGAAGTCAGCCCAGACGGCTTTCCGCGGTGGCCGATCGCTGGCTACCGAGGCTTCCACGAGTCGCCACACCGTGACGACGAAGACGCCGATGAGCAGCGCGAGCCACTGCCCGACGACGTCGAAGTAGTAGGCGACAGGTTGGATGGCGACGGCTGCGACGACAAGCGGGATGCGCGGCACGTCGCGCCCGGCCCCGCGCATGGCGCTCGCGAGCTCGATCGTCGCGAAGATGACCATCGCGACCGCGAACGGGATGAAGAGCTGCTTGATGAAGATGAGGCTCGAGATGAGCAGCGCCCCGAGCACGACGCCGAAGAAGATCGCGAAGGCCAGGTTCCGCCCGCTTCGAGCGTTGATCGCGTCGTTGCGTGCCCGCAGCTTGTCGCGCTGCTCCCTCACCTGGGTCCGTGCCTGCTGTGCGCGCGATTCCAGATCGTGGAGGATGTTCGTCCCGGTGTCACTCAGGCGCGATGATGAGCGGAGCGGGGTCAGGGGCGGCGCCGGAGCGCCATCGCCCATGACCGGGAGATCGTCGGCAGCCGCGGAGGCTTCGGCCGCTGATGCGGCGTCGCCCTCGCTGGCGGCGGGACCGAAAGCGCTCGGCGTCTCGCGCGCTTCGGACTCCGCCTCTGTTTCCCGGACCTCGCGGTCCAGGCGCTCGCCGGGGTCTGCCCCGTCACTCCCAGTCGTGGACACGAGCGACTAGACCTCGAGAAGCTCGGCTTCCTTGTGCTTGGAGGCCTCGTCGATGCGATCGATGTGCGCCTTCGTGAAGGTCTCGAGTTCCTTCTCGCCGCGAGCGATATCGTCCTCGCCCACTTCGTCCTTCAGCGCTTCGAGGTCGGCCTTCGCCTTGCGACGGATGTTGCGGACGGCGACGCGCGCCTCCTCCGCCTTCGTCTGCACGAGCTTGACGTACTCCTTGCGGCGGTCGGCCGTGAGCTCCGGCATGACCACGCGAATGAGGTTGCCGTCGTTGCTCGGCGTGACACCGAGGTTCGGCCGCGACACGATGGCCTTCTCGATCTCCTTGAGCGCCGACTTGTCGTATGGCGTGATCACGAGAACGCGAGCCTCGGGCACGGCGATCGACGCGAGCTGCTCGAGCGGCGTCGCGGTGCCGTAGTAGTCAACGGGGATCTTCGTGAAGAGCTGGGGGTTCGCCCGCCCCGTTCGCACTGTCGAGAAGTCTTCCTTCGCGTGGTCGACGGCCTTCGCCATCTTGTCTTTGGTCTCGGTGAGCACGTCGTTGATCACGGGGTGTCCTTTCCAGGGCGTTCTGCATCATCCTACCGAGATGGTCGGATGCGCACGCCACGCTCGAAGGCGCGGCGCGCTGACGAAATTGTCGCGGGGTGGCGCTTGCGGTCGGAGCCCTCGACTAGTCGAGGCGCGACGTGACGAGCGTCCCGATGTCCTCGCCGAGGATGGCGCGGGCGATGTTGCCCTCTGGACTCATGCCGAAGACGCGCATGTCCATGCCGTTGTCCATGCAGAGGCTGAAGGCGGTCGAGTCGACGACCTTGAGACCACGCTGGAGCGCGTCCTGGTAGGTGACCGAGTGCAGCAGCTCGGCGCTGGGGTCCTGGCGCGGGTCGGCGGTGTAGACGCCGTCGACACCGTTCTTCGCGACGAGCACCACATCTGCTCCGACTTCGAGCGCGCGCTGTGCGGCGACCGTGTCGGTCGAGAAGTACGGGAGCCCGGCGCCTGCGCCGAAGATGACGACGCGGCCCTTCTCCATGTGGCGCTTGGAGCGGAGCGGAATGTACGGCTCGGCGACCTGGCGCATCTCGATGGCGGACTGCACACGGGCGGGGGTGCCCGCCTGCTCGATGAAGTCCTGCAGTGCGAGGGCGTTCATGACGGTGCCGAGCATGCCCATGTAGTCGGCTCGCGCGCGGTCCATGCCGGCGTTCGCGAGCTGGGCGCCTCGGAAGAAGTTCCCTCCGCCGACGACGATGGCGACTTCCACGTCGCGTGCAGCAGCGGCGATCTCCTTGGAGATGCTCGTGAGCACCTCGGGATCGACACCCATCTTGCCTGCACCGAACGCTTCGCCAGAGAGTTTGAGGAGAACGCGTCTGCGCGGGGCCTGTGGTGACATTTGTGCTCCTTGTGGGATCGCTGATCGTCCACGAGCCTACCTTGTGCGGAGCGCGCACGATTCTCAGCGGGGCTCCTCGAGCAGACTCCGGGAACACGAAACGGGGCCGGATGCTTTCGCATCCGGCCCCGAATTCGTGTGCGTCTGGCGTTAGGCGCCGACGCGGATGCGACCGAAGTCGACGACGTTGACGCCTGCGGCGTCAGCGATCTTCTTCACGGTCTGCTTGTTGTCGCGAGCGTAGTCCTGCTCGAGGAGCACGATCTGCTTGAAGAAGCCGGTCAGGCGTCCCTCGATGATCTTCGGAAGGGCTGCCTCTGGCTTGCCCTCGCTCCGAGAGATCTCCTCGACGATGACCCGCTCCTTGTCGATTGCCTCGGCAGGAACGTCCTCACGGGTGAGGTACTGGGGGTCGAACATCGCGATGTGCTGAGCGATGCCGCGAGCCGTAGCCGCGTCGTCGCCCTCGTACGCCACGACGACGCCGACCTGCGGTGGCAGGTCCTGCGAGGTGCGGTGCAGGTAGATCTCGAAGTTGGCGCCCTTGAGGAGGCTCACCTTGCGGAGTTCCATCTTCTCGCCCAGGATCGCGGCGACGCCATCGATGGTCTCCTTGACGGTCGTGCCGTCGACGGGGGCGGCAAGCGCCTCGTCGACGTTCGACGCGCCAGCGGCGGCCACAGCATCGAGCACCTTCTCGGAGAGGGCGATGAACTTGTCGCCCTTGGCAACGAAGTCGGTCTCGGTTGCGAGCTCGATGAGCGTCGCGGTGCCGTTTCCGTTGTCCTTCGCGGCGACGAGGCCTTCGCTGGTGGAGCGGTCAGCGCGCTTCGCGTTGCCCTTCGCACCCTTGAGGCGGAGGATCTCGACGGCCTTTTCCTTGTCGCCGTCGGCCTCTTCGAGCGCCTTCTTCGTGTCGACCATGCCAGTACCGAGCTGCTCGCGCAGCTCCTTGACATCAGCGAGGGTGAAGTTAGCCATGTGTGGGGTTCTCCCTAGTGCTTGAAGTTACTTGGACTCTTCGACGGCTTCGACAGCCTCGGCTGCTTCAGCAGGCTCGGCGGCCTCGGCAGGCTCAGCTGCCTCGACAGCCTCGGCCTCGGCAGGAGCCTCGGTCTCAGCAGGAGCTTCGACGACGGCCTCAGCGGCAGGAGCGTCGCCCTGCAGCAGGTCGTTCTCCCACTCAGCCAGCGGCTCGACCTCGGCCTGGCCTTCGGTCGGCTTCTGGTGGCGCTGGATCAGGCCCTCAGCTGCTGCGTCGGCGATGATGCGCGTCAGCAGCGCAACGGAGCGGATGGCGTCGTCGTTGCCCGGGATCGGGTAGTTGACGTCGTCCGGGTCGCAGTTCGTGTCGAGGATCGCGATGACCGGGATGCCGAGCTTCTTGGCCTCGTCGATCGCGAGGTGCTCCTTCTTGGTGTCGACAACCCAGAGCGCCGAAGGCGTCTTCGAGAGGTTGCGGATACCACCGAGCGACTTCTCGAGCTTGTCACGCTCGCGACGCTGGATGAGGAGTTCCTTCTTCGTGAAGCCGCGCGTCGTGTCGTCGAAGTCGACGAGGTCGAGCTCCTTGAGACGGTTGAGGCGCTTCTGGACGGTGCCGAAGTTCGTGAGGAGGCCACCGAGCCAGCGCTGGTTCACGTAGGGCTGGCCCACGCGCGTCGCCTGCTCGGAGATGGACTCCTGAGCCTGCTTCTTGGTGCCGACGAAGAGGATGGTTCCGCCGTGTGCGACGGTCTCCTTGACGAAGTCGAAAGCAGCATCGATGTAGCCCAGCGACTGCTGGAGGTCGATGATGTAGATGCCGGACCGCTCGGTGAAGATGAATCGCTTCATCTTCGGGTTCCAGCGACGGGTCTGGTGCCCGAAGTGCACGCCGCTGTCAAGCAGCTGGCGGATGGTGACGACAGCCATGGTCGTTCTCCCTATTCGAATGCGCATTCCTGCGCGCGGTTGTTCTCTGCGACCGGCGGCCGCACAGCCTGGTGCCCAGCGCGCATCCGCTCTCGCACCGAAGTGCTGGAGACCGATGGATGCACGCCTCGATAGGCACGCGAAGTCAGCCCGCATGGCGGGCTGCTGGCGTCAGTCTACACACGAGCGGTGGCGCAGGGAACCGGTGCACGGACTCAGTTGCAGCCGACCCTGTGGACAGGCGTCCTCCCCACCTCGTGGTCGCCTGCCGCGGGGGCCCGCGCACCGAGCACCACGATGACAGCATGCACCGCGCCCCAGACTCCCCAGCGTCCGCCGACCACCCCCGGCACCGTCTCGCGACGCTCACCCTCCTCCTGCTCATGGTCAGCGCGGGCCTGGGCGGCCCTCCGCACGCATCCGCGACTCCGAGGATGTGGAGCTGGCCCGTCGAAGCGCCTCCGAACGTCGCTCGCGGATTCGATCTCGCCGCCCGGTACGGGGCGGGCCACCGTGGCATCGACATCTCCGCGGCACCAGGCGATGACGTCCGCTCCCCTGCCTCGGGAACCGTCACGTTCGCTGGCTTCGTCGTCGACCGACCGGTGCTGTCGATCCAGCATGCCGACGGCCTGCTCGCCAGCTATGAGCCGGTCGTCACACAGCTGCGACCCGGAGACGTCGTGTCCTCCGGCCAGCGCATCGGTGAGCTGAGCACATCACATCGCCATACGCCCGAAGGGGCCCTGCACCTCGGAGTTCGACGGGACGGCGCCCACCTCGACCCCGCCCCGTTGTTCGAGGTGCTGCGACCTCCTGCGGCTGTCCTGCTTCCCCTCTACCGATGAACAGCCGACGCTCGCCACGACCCACATCAGAAAGGCACCACATGTCTCCTCTCCACCAGCAGCGACCGCCCTCGCACGCCGAGGCTGCCCATCACACCGCGCACTCCCCATCACGCTGGGTCACTCGGCTTCCTCGCGCCGCGGCTGGCCTCTTCATGCTCGCCATGACCGCGTCGTTCCTGCTGTTCTCCGGAGCGCAGACCGCGAGCGCCGCCGGCTACGGCCCCGGCTTCGACGACGCCCAGAACGGCGGACAGGGACGTATCGGGGCCTACAGCTTCGAGGGACGCAGCGTCTACTGCCTGCAGCCGTGGCTGCCCCGCCCGCTCGATGAGACGACGAAGGGAAGCATCGTCGATGGCGAGCAGTTCCAGATGAGCGACGACGACACAGCCCGCGTGAACTGGGCCATCTCGACCCACGGGCAGTCCGCAGACCCGACGGTGACCAGCGCCGTCGCCATGTTCGTCTGGTCGCTGGCGGCCCCCGGAAGCTACTCGGGCCACGCGGTGAGCGGAGACGAGCACTACCTCGGACGTGTGCCCGAGGAGAAGCGGGCGGACGTCGGCAACACCCTCGCGGCCATTCGCGCGGATGCGGCGCAGGTCGGCGCCAGTGCGCCGGTCGACCTCAAGGGGAGCCTTGCGTTAACGACCGACGGGGCAGACTCGAGAACGGGCACCGTCACCCTGGCAACGGAGGTACCCGGAGCCACGGGAACAGTGGTGCTGAGCGGCGCGACCTTCGTCGCCACCGGCGCCGAGACCTCGACGCTCCGAGGCGGAGAGTCGGCCCCGATCCTCGTCCCCGCCGCGGCCTTCGACCGCGGGCCCGTCACGGTGAGCGGCACCGCGAGCGTCACCTCCCCGTCTCAGCCCTGGGCCGCGAAGATCCTCGTCCTGCACACGCCAGGCGCTCAGCTGCTCGGCGGGAGCGGCGGCACCCTGCCTGGGGAGTTCACGGCCGTCGGCCAGGACCGAGTGCCTCGCGTGCCCGTCGCGACGCCGACCCCAACACCCACGCCGACACCGACACCCACGGCCACGCCGACCTCAACACCCAAGCCGACACCCACGGCAACGGCAACGCACACACCAACGACTCCGCCCACACCAACGGCCACACCGACAGCCACAGCCACGGCCACACCGGCACCGAGCGTGACCCCGAGCGCTCCTCCGATCCCTGCGAGCTCTGCCCCGACGAGCCCGCCCGTCAGCGCCGCGCCGCCCACGGCCCCTCCGGTGACGGTGCCTCCAGAGAATTCGAACCCACCGCAGGGCTCGAACCCTCCGGAGATCCCCAGGCCGAGCACGACTCCCACGGCAACGCAGAGTGCCACCGCGTCGCCGCCGGCGTCCACGACGCCGGTGCCCAGCGCGAAGGCGGGCACTCCAGCGCCGAGCACGGCGCCCACGTCACCGCTGGCCGCCAGCTCGACAGCCGCAGAACCATTGCCGTCGAGCTCGCCAGACGCCCTTGCCCAGACCGGCGCCGCAGGTATCGGATGGCCCCTGCTTCTGGGCGCCGGAGCGCTTGTCATCGGCATCGGAGCACTCGCCTGGGGGCTGCTGAGCCGCCGACGCCAGGCCTGACCCGCCTCGACAAAGCGGAGCCAGATCCGCGAGGACGCAGGCACGCCTCGACGGCCAGACCCGGCCGTCGAGGCGTGCCTGCCTGCTGGCGTGCTGGCGTGCATCGACCAGCGTCCGGCATCCAGCGACCGGCATCCAGCGACCGGGGTCCAGCGACCGGCATCCAGCGACCGGGGTCCAGCCAGATCGACCCCGGCTTCAGGCTCGGGGATGCGCCTGCAGGTATGACGCCTTCAGGCGCTCCGCGGAGACGTGGGTGTAGATCTGCGTCGTCCCCAGGTCGGAGTGGCCCAGGATCTCCTGGACGGCGCGAAGGTCCGCTCCCCCATCCAGCAGGTGCGTCGCCGCAGTATGGCGGAACGTGTGCGGCCCCGAGGGGCCACCGCCGGGTGCAGCCCCCAGCACCTCACGGGAGAGCGCATACACGGTGCGCGCATCCAGCCGCCCGCCGCGAGCACCGAGGAACAGCGCCTGCCCAGAACGCGGCTGCTCGAGGACCCGCCTGCCGACCTCGAGCCAGCGCTCGATCGCCTTCGCGGCGTGCGCCCCGAACGGCACCACCCGCTCCTTGTCGCCCTTGCCGACGACCCTCACCACGCGCCGCCCCAGATCGACGGACCCGACATCGAGCGAGCAGCACTCCGAGACACGAATACCCGACGCGTACAGCAACTCGATAATCGCGACATCACGCTGCTCCACCGGGTCACCCGAGGACGCTCGCTCGGCGAGCGCGTCCAGGATCCCCCGCATCCCGTCAGCCGACACCACCCGTGGCAACGTCGACCCCGCCTTCGGGCTCTTCAGGCGCCGCGCGGAATCCGGGCCGCGGCCAGTCTCCTCGAGCCACGACGTGAACCCGCGAAACGACGCCGCCATGCGGGCGATGCTCGACGCGGCCTTGCCCGCCTGCGTCTGCTGCCACAGCAGATCCCTGAAGGCCTCCAGGCTGAGCACACCCGGCCCGTCGATCCCCGCACGCTCGCAGTAGTCGAGCAGGATGCCAAGATCGCCCGCATACGCCTGCGCAGTCCGCGGCGACAGCCCACGCTCGGAGCGCAGCGAGCGCAGGTAGGCATCGACCGCGACCGAGAGCTCCTGCATGCCGACCATCGTAGGTCGGGACCCAGGCGCCACGGCTGCGACGCGACCTGGCAGCCTACGACTTGGCGTGGGCCGGCTTCGAATGCGCAGGCTTCGCGTGGTGCGAGCCCCCGCCCACCTGGCAAGGATGAGCCGACTCGGCATGCGCTGGCCTCGAGTTCCCCGGGATGCCCTTGCTCGGCCACCAGAAGCGGTCACCGGTGAGGAAGGCGAGCGCCGGCACGATGACCGTTCGAACCAGGAGGGTGTCGAGGAGCACGCCGACGCACACGATGATGCCGATCTGCGTGAGCGTGATGAGCGGCAGGACGCCGAGCGCCGCGAACACGGCGGCGAGCAGGATCCCCGCGCTCGTGATCACGCCGCCCGTCGCCGAGAGCGAGCGGATCATTCCGTCCTTCGTTCCGTGCTTCACCGCCTCCTCGCGCGCCCTTGTGACGAGGAAGATGTTGTAGTCGACGCCGAGGGCGACGAGGAAAAGGAAGCTGAACAGCAGCACCGAGGTGTCCAGAGCCGGGAAGCCGAACACGTTCTCGAACAGCAGCCAGCTCGCACCCACCGACGCGAAGAACGAGCCGACGACGGTGAGGAGCAGCAGGATCGGGGCGACCAGCGACCGCAGGAGGAGCAGGAGCACGACGAACACGACCGCGAGGATGAGGGGGAACAGCAGCAGCTGGTCCCGGTCCTGGGCGGCCTGCTCGTCGAGGGCCTGAGCGTCCAGACCGCCGACGATTGCGTCGGCGCCGTTGACCTGGGACAGCTCTGCGCGCAGGCGCTCGACGGTGGCGAGTGCCTCCTCCGTCTCCGCCGGGGAGGAGAGCCCGACATCGATGCGCGTGATCTCGCCGTTGGAGTCACCCACCGACGCGGAGGCGACACCCTCGATCTCGGCGGCACGATCGGCCACCGCCTGTGCCGCACCGGAATTCGCGACGACGACCGCCGGTGCGCCGGCCAGGTCGGGGAAATGGTCGTTGAGCAGCTCCTGCCCGGCAACCGCCTCCGGCGTGGACGTGAACCGCTCCGTCTGAGCGAGCCCCACCTTGATGCTGGGTGCGATGGCGGCAAGCGCTATGAGTACAACGATGCCGGCGCCCGCGACGATGGCCGGGCGCTTCGAGACGCCGGTTCCGAGCTTGAACCAGAAGCCCTTGCCGTGCTGATCGTCGCCGACGCGTGGCACGACCGGCCAGAAGATACCGCGAGGGAAGAGCACGAGGGTGGCCGGCAGGAGCACGAGCGCGAACACCATGGCGATGACGACGCCGATCGCGCAGGCGAGGCCGAGGACGACGTTGCCGCCGAGCGAGGCGAAGAGCAGCGTCGCGAGGCTCAGCGCCACCGTCCCACCACTCGCGATGATGGCGGGGCCCGCGCCACGCAGGGCCGTTGCCATGGCCTCCCGTCTGTCGGCCGAGACCCGGAGTTCGTCTCGATACCTGGCGATGAGGAGCAGCGCGTAGTTCGTGCCCGCGCCGAAGACCAGCACGGAGAGGATGCCCTTGATCGACGCATCCATCGTCAGCCCGAACGCGCCGACGATGCGGGTGGCGACGATACCGGCGACACCGTCGGCGAGCCCCACGACGGAGAGTGGGATGAGCCAGAGGACGGGGCTGCGGTAGGTGACGATAAGGAGGAAGGCGACGACGACCACGGTGACCGTGAGCAGCGTGAAGTTGGCGCCCTCGAAGACTGCGGCGATATCGACCGCGAAGCCCTCTGGGCCCGTCATGACCGGGATGAGCCCGTCCGGCAGCCCGTCGGCCGCGGCGGCCCGCATGGCTTCGGCGCGTGCGGACTGCGCATCGACGTCGGTGGTCGCGTCGAGCGGCACCGTGAGGATCATGGCCTCGCCGTCTTCGGCTGGGAAGGCCGGCGGCAGCGCGTCGACGCCCGCGGCGTCGGCGATGCCCGAGCTGGCCGCGGAGACGGCCGCCAGATCGTCGGGAGTGAGCGCCTCGCCGTCGCGGTGGAACACGAAGAGCGCGGCGGTGCTGTCCTCGGTCTCGAACGTGGCGAGCGCTTCCTCGACCTTCGCGGACTCGGCTGATGCGGGGAGGTCTCCTGCTGGCGCGACGTCGCCGCCCTCACCCGAGCCCCAGAAGAACGCGAGGCCGCTCAAGGCGACGAAGACGGCGATGACGATCGCACCGCTCGCCTTGCCGGTGATGAATCGGATGATGCCACGCATGAACGAACCGCCTAAATTCACTAGTAATCAATTTGCTTAGCTAACCTAGCGCTAGGATGTGTTCCATGCAATCCGGGGATGAACGGGGTCGCGCGTTTCCGCGCGTCCATGAGTCGACCGCGCTGCTGCGCGAGATCCTCACGATCTCCGACGAGTACGAGGTCGTCGTGGCGAAGGAGCTCGAGGTCAATCACACCGACCTCGTGGCGATGCAGCACCTGATCTCCTCGGGTCACCTCACCCCATCCGATATCGCACGCCGGCTCGGCATAACGACGGCGGCAGTGACGGTCGTGGTGGATCGACTCGTGAAGGCGGGGCACGTGCGTCGCGAGCCGAACCCGAGCGATCGCCGCGGTGTGCTCGTCTTCCCAGAAGAGGATTCAACGGCGAAGGCCCGCGGCCTGCTGGCGCCGATGATCATGGACATCGACTCGGTCGCCCAGGACTTCGACGAGGCCGAACGTGCCGTCATCGTGCGCTACCTGGAGGGGGTCGTCGCGAGCTACCGGGAGCACCTTCAGCCTCCGAGCTGACCCGGTCGACGCGCACCGCCCGCACCCCATCCCCTTTCGTCAGCGCTTCGCCCGGGTGGTCCTGGTCCACCCTGCGGCGCCCTCTTGGGCGAGGCCGTTGAGTTCGAGCTCCGCCAGACCCGCCGCCGTCTCTGCGACCGTGAGTCCCGCCGCCGATGCGATCTCAGCGCTGCGCTGGGGCCGCCCGACTCGGAGTGCGTCCCTCGCTCGCACCGCGTTGGATGAGGGTCGATCACCATCAGCTCGCTCGCGGCCGCGCTCGCCTGGCCACGCGGCTCCGTCCGGCAGTTCGAGCTCGCTTCCCCGGTGATCGCCGAGGAGCTCGACGATGTCGTCGACCGAGGTGATGAGCGATGCATCGGACTCGCGCAGCAGCCGGTGGCAGCCGACAGAAGCCGCACTCGTGACTGGGCCGGGCACGGCGCCCAGTGGCCGACCGAGCGTCAGCGCGTGGGCAGCGGTGTTCGCGGCTCCGGACCTGCGCCCTGCCTCGACGACCACGGTCGCCGAGGCGAGGGCGCTGATGATGCGGTTGCGCTGCAGGAACCTCCATCGCGTGGGCGCTTGCCCGATCGGGAGCTCGCTCACGAGTGCGCCGTGCGCGATGATCCGCTCCAGGAGGGAGCGGTTGCCCTGCGGGTAGAGCCGATCAGGACCGCCGGCGAGCACCGCCACCGTTGGCGCCCCCTCCGCGAGGGCCACCCGGTGCGCGACGGCGTCGATGCCATACGCGCCTCCGGAGACGAGTCCGAAGCCGCGGTTGGCGAGTCCGCTCGCGAGCCGCACCGTGACCTCCTCGCCGTAGCTGGTGGATGCCCGGGCACCCACGAGCGCGACGGACGGCGTGAGCTGGCGGAGCGTGTCGAGTGAGCCGCGAACCCAGAGCGCGCATGGCGCATGCGGGCCGAGGTCGCCGAGCTGCGTCGGCCATTCGCGGTCTCCGGGGAGAACGGCGTGCACTCCGAGCCGCGCCGAACTGCGCAGGATGGCCACGGTGCGCTCGAGGTCGAGCCGGTGGTGCCACCGTTCGACTGCCGTCGCGAGCTCGTCGAACGGAATGCCCGCACCCGAGCCACGCTCCCTGGCCCTCCGGAGCAAAGCCACAGAGCCGACCGCTTCGAGGGCCTCGACGGGGCCGAGCGCCCCGATGAGCAGCCCGGCTGTGGCATCACCGGGCTCGACCGTGCAGGACCAGGCAAGCTGCGCGATGCGCGTCTGCACGGCTGCGTCACCGAGATCGTCGACCTGCCCGCCGCTGACTCCGGCCAGCGCGTCTCGCAATGCAGCCGGGTCGGGCCACGACTCGCGTGCCTGGCCGTCTGCTCGACGGACGTGATCGGGACCGCGATCGTGCGCGCCGCCCTGTGGTTCCTGTGCTGACATCTCCACCTACCCCAGCCTGATTCGATAGGACAGGGCTTCATGCACGTGGTGCACTTCGGGGCGCGACGCTCCGTCGAGGTCGGCGATGGTCCAGGCGACCCGGAGGACACGATCATGTCCGCGCATCGTGACCTGACCGCGTTCGAGGGCGATTGCGAGCGGTGCATAGGCGTCGCGCCTCGGGCGGTGCTCTGGGGCGCGCAGCCACCGCGAGACGATCCGGGCATTGATCGTCCACGGCGTCGACTCGAGTCGCCTCCTGGCGCGTCCGCGAGCTTCCTCGACCAGCCCGCGCGCCGTGGCTGTGCTGATGCTCGGGTGCGCGGCCTCCTGCCCGGTGTGGCCCAGCTGCGCCTCGTGGTCCACGAGTCGGGCCCGAGCGGCCGAGACGCGTTCGACCCGCAGCTGGAGGTCGATTCGGTCGAGCAGCGGACCGGAGAGGCGAGCGAGATAGCGTCGCGGAGCGGAGGCATCACAGCGGCACTCCGCGTCGGGGTCGCCGTGGTTGCCGCAGGGGCAGGGATTCGCGGCGAGCACGAGCTGCATCTCGGCGGGGTACGCGGCCCGGCCCTGGGCACGATGGATCTCGATGACGCCGTTCTCGAGCGGCTGGCGCATCGAGTCCAGCGTGTGGCGCGCGAACTCGGGCGCCTCGTCGAGGAAGAGCACCCCGCCCGTCGCGAGCGAGATGGCACCTGGCCTGATCAGGCCACTTCCACCGCCCAGCAGCGCGACGGCCGACGCGGTGTGGTGGGGCGCTTCGAATGGCGGCCTGCGGTCGAGGCGCGCGGCGAGCGGCATTCCTCTGAGCGAGCGCACCGCGGCGAGGGTCACGGCGGCCTCGGGCTCGAGGTCGGGGAGGATGCCGGGCAGTCGTTCCGCGAGCATGGTCTTGCCCGCGCCCGGCGGCCCCAGCATGAGCAGGTGGTGGCCGCCGGCTGCCGCGATGATGAGGGTCCGGACAGCGGCGTCGCTGCCGACCACGTCGGACAGATCGAGCGCCGACCCCGCGCTGAGCGCCCCGGTCGGGTCCTCGCTGCGCTCGCGCTCCCGCACCGCGACGGACCGCCCTGCCGAGCTCGAGGGATACTCCAGCTCCTCGGTGAGCTCATCCGCATCAGCCCCGTAGTGCAGTGCCACGGCCCGCAGTGAGGTGACGGCGACGACTCGGATGTCCTCCACGAGCTCCGCCTCCGCCTTCGAGTCCGCTGGCACGACGACGGTATCGAAGCCCGCGGCTCGCGCGGCGGCCACGGCCGGCAGGACACCGACGACGGCGCGCACCTGCCCGGTGAGCGAGAGCTCGCCGATGTGCACGGCGCGCGTCGGCGACTCGACCGAGATGATCCCGGCAGCGGCGAGGAACGACACCGCGATCGCGAGGTCGAAGCCGGCCCCGTGCTTGCGCAGCGAGGCGGGATACATGTTCGTGACGACGCGGCTCGCCGGCAGCGGGCATCCCGAGCTCTGCAGCGCCGCCCTGACGCGCTCGCGTGCCTCCCCCAGCGAGGTGTCCGGCAGCCCGACGAGCTTGAAGAACGGGAGGCCCGGGCTGATCTGCGTCTCCACCTCGACGAGCTCCCCGCCGAGCCCCTCGAGCGCGATCGCCACGGAGTGGCCGACCGTGCCCTGCGTCACGCGCCCACCCCCACGACGTGCTGCACGGTCGGTGTGCGATCGCTCGGGGCGATCACCGCGATCACGTCGAGCCGCATCGCACCGCGCTCGTCCGGGTGCGCGAGCATCCAGAGCCCCGCCAGCCGCCGCATACGGGCCAGCTTCGTCGGCGTGATCGCCTCGAGCGGATGCCCCGCCGCCGTCGACCGCCGCGCCTTCACCTCCGTGAACACGATGAACCCGCCCCGACGCGAGACGACATCGATCTCCCCCTCGCGGCACCGCCAGTTCCGCTCCAGCACATCGTGGCCGCGCTCCTCGAGATACGCGGTCGCGAGATTCTCCCCGAGCCGCCCCAGCTGATCCTTGGCACGCATCCGCACCACCTCCCTTGCCGGGAGTCTGGACCGCCACGCACCGCTCGCCCACGTCGAGGCCAGCCGCTGTGGAGCGCCGGGTGTCCACAGGACAAGCGTCAGCAGAGTCGCCGACCGACGCCGGACGCACCGCGGCCCGGAACGCGGTCCGGAACGCGGGTACCCGCCGGCCTGGCTGCGCGTCAGCCGCGCTGCGCGAGGGCCAACGGCAGCACGGCGCTCGCGCCCGCACGACGGAGCTCACGCGAGCAGACCGTCATGGTCCAACCGCTGTCGACGAAGTCGTCGATGAGGAGCACGGGCCCCGCCGGGATATCGAGCGACCCCGCCGAGAAACGTCCCTCGACGCTGGAGAGCCGGAACGCACTGTTGCCACCCGGCTGGCCCGCCGGCCCGCCGCGAACGAGATCAAGCGACCCCAGGAGCGGCAGACGCCCCGCACTGGCGATGCCCTCGGCAAGCGAAGCACTCAGGCGGGGCTTCGAGCGCGAGGGAACGAACACGACTCCCTGCGGCCGCGCCGCCCACTTCCACTCGGACAGGATGCGGATGCACGCCTGCAGCAACGGCCCCGTCACGGTCGTCTCCGGCCCGGCCGAGTCGAAGAGCTCACGCAGCGGACCTCCCCAGCCGAGGTCGCTGAGGCGCGCGAGCACCCGGCCCTCTGACGCCTGCTCCTCCTTGGGGATGCGCCCCTTCAGCTCGACACCGAGGCTCGCCATGCCGCTCGGCCATTGGCGCCTCGGCGCGATGTCGGCGCCGACACGATCGAGCGCGGCCCCCGCTCTCGCCTGCACCGCCGCATCCGTCGTCGAGTCGAACCAGATGCCCGCGCAGTTGTCGCAGCGCCCGCACGGCGCGGCAGTCGAGTCGTCGAGCTGACGTTGCAGGAACTCCATGCGACAGCCGTCGGTGCGCTCGTAGTCGATCATCGACTGCGCCTCCGCCGAGCGGGCCGAGGCGATACGGGCGTACCGCTCGCCGTCGTAGCTCCACGGCTGGCCGGTCGAGACCCAGCCGCCCTGCTCGCGCCGCACAGCGCCGTCGACGTCGAGCACCTTGAGCAGCAGCTCGAGGCGAGAGCGTCGGAGGTCGACCGCCGACTCGAGCGCGACCGTCGACCGCGGTGAGCCGCCAAGTGCCCCGAGGACAGCCTGCGCGCGCTCCTCGTCCGGCATCGAGACCGTCGCGAAGTACTCCCAGATCGCGCGGTCCTCCTCGCCCGGCAGCAGCAGCACGTCGGCCGACGCGCTCGAACGACCGGCTCGGCCGACCTGCTGGTAGTACGCGACCGGCGACGACGGAGCCCCGAGGTGCACGACGAACCCGAGGTCGGGCTTGTCGAACCCCATGCCGAGGGCGCTTGTGGCGACCAGGGCCTTGACCTCATTGCGCTTCAGCGCGCCCTCGAGGCGCTCGCGCTCGTCAGGGTCGGTCTTGCCCGTGTACGCGGGCGCGTGGATTCCGGCTTCCCGGAGGGCCGCAGACGTGTCTTCGGCCCCCGCGACCGTGAGGGTGTAGATGATGCCGGATCCCGGCAGCTCTTCGAGATGCTGCAGGAGCCACGCCAGCCGCTCACGAGCATTGCCGAGTCGGAGCACGCCGAGTCGGAGGCTGGCTCGCGCGAGCGGGCCGCGGATCGTGAGGATGCCGCTGCGGCCGAGCTGCTCCTCGATGTCGTGGACGACCCGCTCGTTCGCGGTCGCCGTCGTCGCGAGGACGGGGATGTCGGTGCCGAGCCCGGAGATGAGAGACGCGATACGCCGGTAGTCGGGCCGGAAGTCGTGACCCCAGTCGGAGATGCAGTGCGCCTCGTCGACCACGACAAGACCCGTGCGGTTGAGGAGCTCCGGCAGCTGCGTGTCTCGGAACTCCGGGTTGTTGAGGCGCTCAGGTGAGACGAGCAGGACATCGATCTCGTCGGCGGCGAGCTGCTCTCGGATGCTCGCCCACTCGTGCGCGTTCGCCGACGACATGGACACCGCCCGCACGCCCGCACGACTCGCTGCCTCGACCTGGTCGCGCATGAGGGCGAGCAGCGGCGAGATGAGGATCGTCGGCCCGGCACCGCGGGCACGCAGCATGAGGCTCGAGATGAAGTACACGGCCGACTTGCCCCAGCCGGTGCGCTGCACGACGAGGACTCGTCGCCGCTCGTCGACGATCGCCGAGATCGCCTCGAGCTGTCCGTCGTGGAAGACCGCGTCGTCTCTGCCGACAAGCGCCCTCAGGATCTGAGTGGCTGCGGATGCGGTGGCCTCGGGAATCATCGTCTCTGTCACTCCACGAGGCTCCCATGGACCACCGACAACAGCGTCCAGTCGGCGCGTCGCGGCAAGCCCGCTATTCGTCGAGCGCGAGCTCCTTGGGAAGCTCGAACTCCTTCGAGCCCGTCTCCTCGACGTTGACGTCCTTGAAGGTCAGCACGCGGACCTGCTTGACGAAGCGGTCGGAACGGTAGATGTCCCACACCCACACGTCTTTCATCGTGAGCTCGAAGTAGAAATCGTGCTCGGTGTCGCGCCGCACCAGGTCCACGCTGTTCGCAAGGTAGAAGCGGCGCTCGGTCTCGATCACGTATTTGAACTGCCCCGCGACGTCGCGGTACTCGCGAAACAGGGAAAGCTCCTGCTCGCGCTCGTAATCGTCGAAATTCTCGTCGTCCATGATCCGCCCAGTCTACGGGGTCGCGGCGCGAAGCCAGGTGTGCCGGTGGAGCTCGCTCGGGCCCGCCGCGGCGATCGCCGCGAGGTGGGCCGCGCTGCCGTATCCCTTGTTCGATTCCCAGAGGTATTCGGGATGCGCCTCGCCCGCCGAGACCATGAGGGCATCTCGTTCGAGCTTCGCGATCACGGACGCTGCTGCGACCGAGGTGCAGTCCCTGTCGGCCTTCGGGCGCACCACGACACGGAGCGGCGTCGAGAGGCACGGCGAGAGCCAGTCATGCGAGCCGTCGAGCAGCACGACGGCGTCCGCGACCGGGACCCCGCTCGCGTGGAGTTCGGCGAGCGCCCGCTTGGCGGCGGCCCCGAGGCAGGCAGTGATGCCGCGCTCGTCGATCTCGATGGCGCTCGCGTACCCGACGCCGACGCTCATCGCCCATGCCTCGATGCCCGCGCGTGCTTCGAGCCGGCGCTTCGCGCTCAGCAGCTTGGAGTCGCGGACGCCTGCCGGGGCCCCGAGCTCGATCCTGCTGGCATCGATTGCGCAGGCTCCCACAGCGACAGGCCCGGCGATGGCTCCGCGCCCGACCTCGTCGACGCCGATGACGACGGGGGCGGTGAGCAGCAGCTCTCGCTCGACGTCGAGCGTGGGGTCGACGGGTGGTGTCACTCCTGGTCCGTCCGCTCAGGGACGCGGTCGAAGACCTCGGGGTAGTTGCCGAGGAAGGTGAAGCGATCGAGCGGCCAGTTCAGCAGGAACGCCTTGCCGACGACGTCGTCGACGGGCACGAAGCCGCCTCCCGGCTCGTCCTGGTGGTACCGGGAGTCCTCCGAGTTGTAGCGGTTGTCGCCCATGACCCAGAGGTGCCCCTCCGGGACGGTCACATCGAACGGCAGCCCGGAAGCCGCCTGCCCGTCCTGAAGCAGCAGGTAGGGCTCACCGACCGGCAGGCCGTTGATGAGCACCTGGCCGTACTCGTTGCAGCACGAGACCGTATCGCCAGGCAGCCCGATGACCCGCTTGATGAGGTGGTTGCTCGTCTCTTCCGGCTTGAGGCCCACGAACTCGAGGGCGCCGTCGACCGCGGCCTGCGACGGGGACTTCTCCGTCGGCGCGACGACCGGGAGCCATCCGCCCGGATCCTCGAACACGACGATGTCGCCGCGCTCGATGCCGATCATGTCCGGGACGAGGAGGTTAACGAGCACGCGGTCCTCGACGACGAGCGTGTCGTTCATCGACGCGGAGGGGATGTAGAAGGGCCGCAGCAGGAAGGTCTTGATGAGCATCGACATGACGATCGCGAGGACCGCGACGATGACGAGGTCGCGCGCGAACGAGAGCATCGCCTTGCCGAGACGGCCGGTGCGCTCCGGCGCGGGCTCATCAGCGGCGATGAGCCCCGTCGCGTGGATGGGCGCGTCGGCGATCTCCGACGCGCCCAGTCCCGCGGGACGATCGGTGCGGCCGAGGCGGTGCCTGCCCTCGTGCGGCGCTCGTCCGTGAGACGGAGCGCGGCGATCGCGCGCACTCGCGTCGACCATGGCGCCCCCTCAAGCTCGGTCCGCCGCGGCGGTTGTGATGTTCGTCCGGATCGACACGAATGGCTCCCGCTATGGGGAGCCATTCGCCTACTGCTGAAGCTTAGTTGTCACGCTTCTCGCGGATCTTCGCAGCCTTGCCACGACGACCACGGAGGTAGTACAGCTTCGCGCGACGCACGGCGCCGCGGGAGACGATCTCGATCTTCTCGATGACCGGGGTGTGCACGGGGAACGTGCGCTCCACGCCCACCTGGAAGCTGACCTTGCGGACCGTGAAGGTCTCGCGGACGCCAGCGCCCTGACGAGCGATGACAACACCCTGGAAGACCTGGACGCGCGAGCGCGTGCCTTCGACGATGTTCACGTGCACCTTGACGGTGTCGCCGGGGCGGAAGTCTGGGACATCGCTACGCAGCGATGCTGCGTCGATGACGTCGATAACGTTGGTCATGATTTCGCTCTCTGCAGTCGCCACAGGTCGGCTGCGAAGGTCAGTGAAGAGGTTGGCGTGCATCGCGAAGTGCTCTCTTCCCCTGTGGCAGAGTCGAGCCGCGGCACAAGGATCTAGTAAACCACGCCCGACAGACGCCCGCAATGCGAGCGCCGAGCGGAACGCACGCTCAGCTGCGCTCTTCCGGGTCGGGGTCGAGGGTGATGATCTTTCCGGCATCGGGTCCGGATGCTCCCCCACCTCCTGCGGGCGGCCCTCCCCGCCCCGATGCCCCGGGCATCCCAGGGGTCGGCATGCCAGGCATGCCGCCGAACAGCCCGAACGGATTCGCCTGCGGACCCGCGGTCTGCGCGGCGGCCAGCCTCTCCTGGACGACAGCCGTCAGCCGCCTGCGCGCGATGGAGCCCGCGACGACCATGGACAGGAACGCGGCGGCGAGCACCCACAGCCCTGGAGCGTCGGGAACCACGGCCCCGACTGCCCAGAGCAGCCAGGGCACGACGATGAGGGGGACATCGCGCGGCTGCAGGGCCTTGGACTCGCGGATGTCGGGCCTGAGCCAGAAGTTCGCGGAGAGGATGAGGAGCCCGGCGACGGCCGCGAGACCCGCGAATCCGAAGACGAACAATCGCCCGACCGGGGCGCCGAGGATGAGCCACCCCACGAACTGCCAGGCGGCGAGGAAGAGCGCCGCGGGGAGGAGTGCGCGGTAGATGAGTCGGCCGATGCCCATGTGCCAACGCTACGGGAGGTTCCCGAGCGGAGGCAGATCGTTCGCTCACGGCACGAGCGCCGGTACGATTGTCGGATGATCGAGCTGCGCACCCAGAAGGAAATCGAAGAGATGCGACCCGCGGGGCGCTTCGTCGCCGAGGTGCTCAGCGAGCTCTCGCAGAGCGCCGCAGTGGGCACGAACCTCCTGGAGCTCGATGCTCGAGCGCACGAGCTGATCACCAAGCGCGGCGCGAAGAGCTGCTACATCGACTACCACCCCTCCTTCGGCAACTCACCGTTCGGCAAGGTCATCTGCACGTCGGTCAACGATGCCGTCCTGCACGGCCTTCCCCACGACTACTCCCTCAAGGACGGCGACCTGCTGACGCTCGACTTCGCGGTCGCCGTCGACGGCTGGGTCAGCGACTCGGCCATCACCGTCGCGGTCGGCACGCCCCGTGAGGCGGACCTGCGCCTCGTGGCGACGACGGAGGTGGCACTGGATGCGGCCATCGAGGCCGCGCGCCCGGGCAACAAGCTCGGTGACATCTCCCATGCCATCGGCCAGGTCGCGAAGAACGCCGGCTACCCCGTCAACGTCGAGTTCGGCGGCCACGGAGTCGGCCGCACCATGCACCAGGAGCCGAGCGTCCCGAACCGCGGACGCGCCAACCGGGGCATGCCGCTCAAGCCGGGCCTCGTGCTGGCCATCGAGCCGTGGTTCCTCGAGACGACGGACAAGCTGGTCCAGGACGCGGACGGCTGGACGCTGCGCAGCGCAGACGGCTCGCGAGGCGCGCACAGCGAGCACACCGTCGTGATCACCGACGGCGACCCGATCATCCTGACGGCGCGCAGCTAGCGCGCCGAGCGGCTAGCGGCTAGCGGCTAGCGGCTAGCGGGCCTCGGGCGGCAGCAGCTCGGGGCGGACGCGTCGCGTGCGTTCGATCTGCTGCTCGTGGCGCCAACTGGCGATCTTCGCGTGATGCCCGCTCAGGAGCACGTCTGGCACCTCGCGGCCGCGCCACACGGCGGGCTTCGTGTAGCTCGGGTACTCGAGCAGGCCATCCTCGTGCGACTCCTCGACCAGCGACTCGGGGTTGCCGACGACCCCGGGAACCAGGCGACCGAAGGCTTCGATCATGGCCGTGACGGCCACCTCTCCCCCGTTGAGCACGTAGTCGCCGAGACTCACGAGCTCGACTCTGGCGCGCTGCGCGGTGTCGTCGAAGACACGCTGGTCGATGCCCTCGTACCGCCCGCAGCCGAACACGATGTGCTTCTCGAGCGCGTAGCGCCGAGCGGTCGCCTGCGTGAAGACCGTTCCGGCGGGTGATGGGAAGACGACGAGGGGTCTGGTGTCGCCATCGCCCACCTCCTGGGCTGCCGCGTCGGTGCCAGCAGCCGTCTCGGCGTCGACGGCCTCGTCGAGGATCCTGTCGATCGTCTGCCCCCACGGCTCTGGCTTCATGACCATGCCGGCGCCACCGCCGTAGGGAGTGTCGTCCACCGTGCGGTGCCGGTCGGTCGTCGCGTCGCGCAGGTCGTGCACCCGAACGTCGATGATGCCGTCCTGCCGCGCCCTGCCGAGCAGGGAGACATCGAGCACCTGGAAGAACTCGGGAAAGATGGTGACGATGTCGACGCGCATGGGCTCCAGCTTAAGCGAATGCGCGCCCGCGGTTGATCGCGGGCGCGCAGACGTGAGGATGGTGGAGGCTCGGTTACTCTGCCTCGGTCTTGGCAGCGACGGGCTCGGCCGATGCTGCGGCGGGTGACTCCTCGATCTCCTCGAAGAGGCCACCAGGGGGCGTGACGCTGACGATGCCGGCCTCGAGGTCGACGTCGGCGACGATGGCTTTGACGAGCGGGACGAGCACTTCCGCGTCTGCGGTCTTCACGACGAGCAGGTCCTGTGCGGGGAAGTGCTCGACACGGACGACCTGGCCGACGGAGACGCCCTCGCGCTGGACGTCGAGTCCGACGAGCTGGTGGTCGTACCAGGCGTCGTCTTCGAGCTCCTCAGCGTCGTTGGAGTCGACCCAGAGGATCGCCTTGGCGAGGCTCTCGGCCGCTGTGCGGTCGGAGACCCCGACGAAGAATCCGACCGGGTGGCCGTTGTACCAGCGGAGCTCCTGGAGCTCCAGGCTCTTGCCGTGCCACTCGCTCTCGGCGGGCACCTGCAGGCTGAAGCTGGCGCCCGGCACGAAGCGCCGGGCTGGCTCGTCGGTAAAGAGCTCGAGCTTGACGGCACCCTTGAGCCCGTGGGCCTTGGTGAGCCGCCCCACTCGGAGCTCGGTGATGCCCTTCTTCTTGCCTGCCACCTCAGTCGTCAACTACGTCGACGCGGACTCGGCGGCCATCGGCAAGGGCGGTCACGACGGTACGCAGCGCCTTGGCAGTGCGGCCGGAGCGACCGATGACGCGGCCGAGGTCCTCGGAGTGCACACGCACTTCGAGGACCTCGCCGCGTGCAGCCGTGCTGCGGTCCACGCGGACATCGTCGGGGTGATCGACGATTCCCTTGACGAGATGTTCCAGCGCGGAAGCGAGCATGACTAGGCCTCGACCTCTTCGGTCGCTGCTTCTTCGGTGACCTCGGCGGCCGGAGCTGCCTTCGGCTCAGCCTTCGGGCGGAGGACCGGCTTCTTGCCGGCGTCTGCCACGAACGGAGCCTTGGCCTCGGGTGCCTTGACCTGGTTCTCGGTCGAGCCTTCGCCCGTGAACTTGCCCCAGTCGCCCGTGAGCTTGAGCAGGACGACGACGGCCTCAGAGGCCTGTGCGCCGACGCTCAGCCAGTACTGTGCACGCTCCGAGTTGACCTCGATGAACGAGGGGTTCTCGGTGGGGTGGTACTTGCCGATCTCCTCGATGACGCGACCGTCGCGCTTGGTGCGCGAGTCGGCGACGACGATGCGGTAGTAGGGTGCCCGGATCTTTCCAAGGCGCTTCAGACGAATTTTGACAGCCACGTGTCTCCTGATGGTGTGTGTATCGGCGAACGACAGCCGGAGGGCGTGGGGCACACTCGGCAGAGCTCAATGGTGAACCGTGGGCCGGATTAGAGGGTCGAGCCCACGAGGCTCAACTGCCTAGTTTGGCAGATTCTCGGCCAGTTAGCCAACCGTAGAATCGTCGCCGGACCCCGAACGACCCTGTGGGTCGATCGCAGCCTCATTCGCGCGCTCCGCTCGGCGCTGTCTGCGCTGCACGAAGAAGAGGATGATTCCACCCACGAGGACGAGGAGAACGGCGCCGATGACGTATGGCACGAAGTCCTGGGCCCCGGTCGTGGCGAGTTCTGCGAGGGCATCCGAGTAGCGCATGAGGCCTCCGATCTCGGGCGGCGCGTGCCGTCGCCCGACTCCTCCTCCTATATTGCGGCGGATGCGGATCGGGCCGCAATGCAGACACGCCGCGGGCCCTGGTGCGTCTACGCTTCAACCATGCGTTTCGCCTCATCAGAGCGTTCGACACTCGGTGTCGAATGGGAGCTCGGTATCGTCGACGCTGAGTCGCGCGAACTGACCGGCATCGGCCATGAACTGATCTCTCGTCTCGACGATGAGCGGTTCACGAAGGAGTTCCTCACGAACACCGTCGAACTCGTGACGGGCGTGCACCGCTCGGCGGGGTCGGCGGTCGGCGAGCTCCGGGGGCTCAGGGACGAGCTGCTGACCGCCGCGGATGCCGCCGGCGCCAGCGTGATCGGCTCTGGCACGCATCCGTTCTCCAAGTGGCGCGAGCAGCAGCGCTCGCCCGGTGAGCGCTACCGCATGGTCGCGGAGCGATCCGGTCGCTGGGGAGGCCAGCTCGCGATCTGGGGCGTGCACACGCACGTCGGGGTCGAGGACTGCCGGAAGGTCCCGGCGATCATGCGAGCCGCATTGGCGAACTACCCGCTCATGCTCGCACTCTCGACATCGAGCCCGTATTGGCAGGGCGAGGACACGACGTTCAGCTCGCACCGCACGATGATCTTCCAGCAGCTCCCGACCGGCGGCCTCCCGCCGGAGATGGAGACGTGGGAGGACTACGAGCGCGTCGCTCACGATGTGCTGCACACGGGGATCGTCGACGAGGTGCAGGAGCTGCGCTGGGATGTGCGCCCGTCAGCACAGTGGGGCACGGTGGAGATCCGCATCTCGGATGGGGCGACCAACCTCCGCGAGCTCGGGGCCATGGTCGCGCTCAACCACGTGATCGTGGAGCACGCGTCTCGCGAGCTCGACGCGGGGCGCGACACGGATCGGCTTCCCTCGTGGTTCGTCCGTGAGAACAAGTGGCGCGCCGCGCGCTACGGGCTCGACGCGACCATCATCGAGGATGCGGAGGGCAACGAGCGTCCCGTGACCGAGGTGCTCGCCGAGCGCATCCAGGGCGACTACCTGCGAGTCGCCGAGGACCTGGGCTGCGCTGACGAGCTCGCAGCGATCGCGGACATCATCGAGAGCGGGTCGTCGAGCGACCGCCAGCGCCGCGTGGCCGAGGAGCACGACGGCGCGCTTGTGCCCGTCGTCGACTCCCTCATCGCCGAGCTCAAGGCCTGACGCGGCCCTTCGCAGGGCCTCGAAGTCGGACCGCCAGACTTTGTTACTTTGTCAGGACATTAGGTGTATGCTGACTCTCGTCCTCGTTCACCATCGGACTGAAAGTTGTACAGAGCCGTATGACCACTACAACAGCTACGTCGCCCCTCGACCTCATCACGCTCGGTCGTGTCGGCGTCGACATCTACCCCCTCCAGACCGGAGTCGGGCTCGAGGACGTCTCGACCTTCGGGAAGTTCCTCGGCGGCAGTGCGACCAACGTCGCCGTCGCCGGAGCCAAGCACGGACTGAGCTCGGCGGTCATCACCCGCACGGGAGACGACCCCTTCGGACGGTACATCGTCCGCGAGCTCGAGCGCCTTGGCGTCAAGAGCGACTTCGTCACCCGCGATGACTCGCTTGCGACCCCGGTCACGTTCTGCGAGATCTTCCCTCCGGACGACTTCCCCCTCTACTTCTACCGCCAGCCGAAGGCTCCGGACCTCAACATCGAGACAGAGACGCTCGACCTCGACGCGATCCGTGACGCCAAGATCTTCTGGGCGACGGTGACCGGCCTCTCCGAGGAGCCGAGCCGCGCGGCCCACCACGCGGCGTTCGCAGCTCGCGCTCGCCGCGACCACACCATCCTCGACCTCGACTACCGCGCCATGTTCTGGCCGGACGCGGCCACCGCGACGGCCGCCATCGAGCCCATCCTCGCGCAGTCGACCATCGCCATCGGCAACAAGGAGGAGTGCGAGGTCGCGGTCGGCGAGACCGAGCCGCAGCGCGCAGCTGATGCGCTCCTCGAGCGAGGCGTCGACATCGCGGTCGTCAAGCAGGGCCCCCGCGGCGTGCTGGCGAAGACCCGAGAGGGCTCCATCGAGGTGCCAACGCACTTCGTCGACGTCGTCAACGGCCTCGGGGCTGGCGACAGCTTCGGCGGGGCCTTCTGCAAGGGACTCATCGCCGGGTGGGACCTCGAGCACATCCTGCGCTTCGCGAACGTCGCGGGAGCCATCGTGGCGTCGCGACTCGAGTGCTCGACCGCGATGCCCTCGACGGCGGAGGTCGACGAGATCCTGAAGGAAAACTCCCTTGCCTGAGCACTACCGGATCCTCGACGACGCGGCCTTCGAGCGGCTGCGTGACGCTCGAGCCGACGGCCCCTCCGCGTTGCGGGCGGCCCTCGCCAATCGTGTTCGACGCTCGTCGCTGCTCCCCGAGGATCGCCGACTGTTCTTCGTCGCCGCCGACCACCCGGCACGTGGCGCCCTCGGCGTCCGCGACGACGCCATGGCGATGGCCGACCGCTACGACCTGCTCGACCGGCTCGCGCTCGCCCTGTCCCGCCCCGACGTGGACGGCGTGCTCGGCACACCCGACATCATCGACGACCTCGCCCTGCTCGGCGTGCTCGACGACAAGCTCATCGTCGGCTCCATGAACCGCGGCGGTCTCCGCGGCGCGAGCTTCGAGATGGACGACCGCTTCACGGGCTACGACGTCGAGTCGATGGTTCGCGACGGCATCGACTTCGCGAAGACGCTCGTCCGGGTGAATCTCGCGGATGCGGGCACCGTCTCGACGCTGGAGGCCAACGCCCGCGCCGTCGACGACGCAGCGGCGGCGTCCCTCCCGATCATGCTCGAGCCGTTCATGAGCGAGTGGAAGGACGGCCGGATCGTCAACGACCTCTCCCCCGACGCCGTCATCAACTCGATCGCCATCACCTCCGGGCTCGGCAACAGCTCGGGCTCGACCTGGATGAAGCTGCCCGTCGTCCCCGAGATGGAACGCGTCATGGCGGCGACGACACTCCCGACGCTGCTGCTCGGCGGAGAGCCGAACGGCGACCAGGAGGCGGTGTACGCCAAGTGGGCCGACGCCCTCGCCCTCCCCGGTGTTCGCGGGCTCGTCGTCGGCCGCACGCTTCTCTACCCCGCCGATGGCGACGTCGCTGCCGCCGTCGACACGGCCGCGAGCCTCGTGCACACCCCGAGCTGAGCTCGGACCCCCAACACCCTCTCATCGCGGCAGCTGCCGCATCCACCAGCGCCGCTCCTGGCCGGCGCACCACAGCGAAGGAAGATCAATGACTGACACTGCTCTGCCCACGATCCAGCACTGGATCGACGGCGCCCCCTCGACCTCGACGCCCGCGCGCACCTCGCCCGTCTTCAACCCCGCCCTCGGCACCGCGACGAGCAACGTCGCTCTCGCCGACGACGCAGAGATCAACGCCGCGATCGCCGCCGCGAAGGCCGCGTTCCCCGGCTGGTCGAACACCTCGATCGCGAAGCGCCAGAACATCATCTTCAAGTTCCGTGAGCTGTTGAACGAGCGGAAGCTCGAGCTCGCGCGCATCATCACCTCCGAGCACGGCAAGGTCGTCTCCGACGCCGCCGGCGAGATCCAGCGGGGCCTCGAGGTCGTGGAGCTCGCGACCGGGTTCCCCCACATCATGAAGGGCGACTTCACCGAGAACGCCTCCACCGGCGTCGACGTGTTCTCCATCAAGCAGGCCCTCGGCGTGGTCGGCATCATCAGCCCGTTCAACTTCCCCGCGATGGTCCCCATGTGGTTCTTCCCCATCGCGATCGCGGTCGGCAACACCGTCGTGCTCAAGCCGAGCGAGAAAGACCCCTCCGCCGCGATCTGGCTCGCGGAACTCTGGAAGGAAGCGGGCCTGCCCGACGGCGTCTTCAACGTCCTGAACGGCGACAAGCAGGCCGTGGACGGCCTCCTCAACCACGACGACGTCGCCGCGATCAGCTTCGTCGGCTCGACCCCCATCGCGCAGTACATCTACGAGACCGCCTCCAAGAACGGCAAAAGGGTGCAGGCCCTCGGCGGCGCGAAGAACCACATGCTCGTGCTCCCCGACGCCGACCTCGACCTCGTCGCCGACCAGGCCATCAACGCCGGCTACGGGTCCGCGGGCGAGCGCTGCATGGCCATCAGCATCGTCCTCGCGATCGAACCCGTCGCGGACGAGCTCATCGAGAAGGTCACCGAGCGCATCAAGGGGCTCCGCATCGGGGACGGCACCCCCACCGACACGCACGCAGAACCCGACATGGGCCCCATCGTCTCGGAAGTGCACCGCGACAAGATCGCCTCCTACATCCAGATCGCCCACGACGACGGCGCCGACGTGCTCGTCGACGG